>NZ_JBOFMC010000215.1:0-24075 GCF_051658185.1 Shewanella sp.
TTAATGCCTCCGAGCGCGGCCGTCAATTTTTTGAGCGGTTATTATTTTCGGGGACACTATGGATTCAGCTATTCGGCCATTCATTCGGCATCACAATCAATTGATTAGCGCCATCACACTGATTAAGCGCGCCAAGACCATTTCAGCGTCATTGTGCGACACGCTGATCGCCATCGCCTCACACTGGAACCCCCACGGGGACATATTCCCATCACAGGAGCGCATAGGCGCATTGAGCGGGATTCATCGCCGCACCGTGATCACACACATCAAAAAACTGATTGACCTCAATATCATTGCCACCAGCCAGCGCCATGACGCGCCTATCTCTCAATATCGCGCCTCGCTATGCTACACGTTCAACGAAACGACACTGCAAACGCTATGGTCACAGGCCAAACAAACGCTTAGGGCGGCCGCCCGTAAACAACGCGCCAAACTCGCCAAAACACAGCACGCAGCACCGCAAAAAGATCACACCCCCGCCGCGCAAAAAGATCACATTAAAGAATCTTTCTCACTACGTTCGAAAGATGAAGTAAAGAAAAACACTGCCAATAAAAAACTTGGCCGCAATTTTTCAAAATTGATTTTAGAAGCTGTGCAACACGAATTGACGCACCTATCCACACTAGCCTACACAGCAAAAACCACGTTTAACCGCATCCGGCGCGGGGAAATTTTCAGCAAAGAGGAAAACGCACGCAGAGCCGCTAAGGCAGATCGCATGAAGCAGCGGCACGCAAAAGCGGCAGCCAGCGTACAAGAGCGGGAACGCCTAGCCGTGGCGCTTATGACCGATTCAGCTATCAGGCCAACCGTCAATGATGCCATGATCAACCGATTGTTAGAGCTGGTGGGCGGTGAACAGAATCTACGCACCGCAGGCGCATTACTGCCACACAAACTCAACAGCTACCGCCAACGCCAACGCAACACGCCGCAATTTTCTCATTTTGCGTCACAGGTCGGTTAACGTGGTGATACCTACCCTCAAACGCAATGTAAAAACCATGGGACTCATGCGCTATTTGCCACACCTGATCGCCATCACCACTATCACGTTTATCGTGCATTACGGCAATGGACTGATCGACGATAACGACGCACTGAAACAGGCCAACACAGAACAGGCAGCCACGATAGTCCAGCTAAACACCAGCATTAAGGCGTTAGCCAGCGCCAATGCAGACACGTTAGCTAAATTGCAGGCACTAGCCGCTTACTCTGAGCGCGTGCAACAGGACGCCATTCAGCAACAACAGGAATACGACAACGCTAGAACGTCACTAGAGCGCGAACTAGCAGATTTACATCAACAACTGACTGACGAGAACGAAACCAATGCAGAAACCGATCCTTGCAGCCTTAGCCTTATGCCTGCCAGCGTTATTCGCCTGCTCAAGCGCCCCGCCTCCAGTTACTACAGTGACGATAAAAGAGGTTGAGCTTGTCAAGATTGCGCCCCCAGCGCACTTAACACAAAATTGCTACGAGCCGGAACTACAAGGCCATAAGTGGCTAGACGGCATCGCATTAAGTGAGGCGCGCAAACTGGCGCTTTATGAGTGCAACAAGCAGTTAGAAAAACTGCGAGCTGATATTGCTACACAGCTATCGACCAACGATTAACGCCGCCCCCAACCAAGGTTCATCATGAAAAAATACATCATCTAATCCTCCGCGAGAAACCACGTCCTTTTAGGGCGTGGAGGGATAGCGATTGGCGCGCAGCGGCAAAAACTACCCAATTGTTCAATGGTTTACTTTTCACAATATAACCTCTATTATTGTGAGCCATGAAAGAAAGAGCCTACAAATACCGATTTTACCCAACCCCCGAACAAGCTGAATTGCTTAGTCGGACGTTTGGTTGCGTAAGAGTGGTATATAACTCGATTCTTAAATGGCGCACAGATGCTTACTACAATGATGGTGAGTCCATCAACTACAATGCCGCTAGCAGCAGACTTACCGACCTTAAAAAACAACCTGAGTTTGATTGGCTGAATGAAGTCTCTTGCGTCCCGCTGCAACAAGCATTGAGACATCAACAAACAGCGTTTAAGAACTTCTTTACCAAGCAGGCTAAATACCCCAAGCTTAAAAAGAAACGCGCCTATCAAAGTGCCGAGTTCACTCGCTCTGCATTCAAGTACAGTGGTGGCAAGCTTTCTATTGCTAAGAGCAAAGAGCCGCTTGATGTGCGTTGGAGTCGTGAGCTTCCAAGCGAACCTACTACCGTAACCGTCAGTAAAGATAGTGCTGGCCGTTACTTTGTTTCTTGCCTGTGCCGATTCGAGCCAAAATCTCTGCCTGTGGTGAATAAAACCGTGGGTATAGATTTGGGTTTGACCGACCTTGTTATTACGTCTGACGGCGTAAAATCTGGAAACCCTAGGCACACTGCCAAGTATGCCGCGAAACTTGCTAAGGCTCAGAAGGTCTTGAGCAAGAAGAAAAAGGGTTCCGCCAACTTCCACAAAGCCCGTCAGAAAGTCGCTCGCATTCAGGCAAAGATTGCCGATTGTCGTAGAGACTTTACCCATAAACTGACTACTCAACTGATAAACGATAACCAAGTGATTAGCTGTGAAAGTCTGAGCGTAAAAAACATGGTCAAAAACCCAAAACTGGCTAAGGCGATTAGCGATGCCAATTGGGGCGAGCTGGTTAATCAACTTAAATACAAGGCAGACTGGTACGGGCGAATGCTTGTGCAAATAGACAAGTTCTATCCCTCTAGTAAGCGTTGCAATTGCTGTGGCCATGTCGTTGATTCTTTACCGTTAGATATAAGGCTTTGGACTTGTCCAGCGTGTGAAACACGCTTAGACCGTGATACCAATGCCGCCATTAATATTAAAGGCGCTGGGCAAGCGCTGTTAGCTTGTGGAGTCTAGGTAAGACCTAAACAGCTTTAATGCTGCTTAGGCTCCAGACTGTGAAACAAGAATCCACCTCATTTATGGGGTGGAGTTGTCAACAAACCGCTGACCGACAAAAAGGCACGCATCCGCGCCGCTAAAGTGATCGGCTTATACAACGAGTTATTGCAACGCAATGAGCATATCGAAATGGGCAACCCTGAACGCTGGTTTGTTGCATACGAGGCCACAGACAAGCGCGGCGGCTTGCTGCTTAACCGTCTGCCTGAGTGCGCCATCATTGAATTTGCCGCCCTTGAGCAACGAGGAAGCGGCCAAATACGGCGGCTACTGGCCGCCTGTAATCGCTATTTTAACGACGACGTTAAAGGAGTTTGCCTTGATATAGACAGCCCCGACGTTTGGCGGCATCTTGGCTTTACGCATAGCGCATTAATTGACTTCACACCGCACCAATTCACAGAGCCTACTGAATCTATATTCGTCAACACCAAACACACCGACGGCGTAGACATTGGCGAACTCTTTAAGATTATGGAACAGCGGCAAGCGCTTAAAGATACTCGCATTGTTTTAAAAGGGCTTGTTTAGCGCTTAACAACACCTTAAGTATCGCTTTGTAAGCGCTTGTCAATAGCTTGATAAGCGCTTGATTAGCATTTATTAAGCTGTTAGCTAATACTAACCAACGGCTTAATAAGCGGCTTTACTTAAACGAGTTACGCATCGCGCCATAGTTAAAATCAACGGCGCTGGCTTCATATTCATCATCACTGAGTAAGCCTTTTTTACTGGCTGGCGCGCTAAGTGGCTGTCTGACGTGGATCGGCAGTGTGTCCATTTTGCCTGTACTCAAGCCTTCAAACAGCTTTGTCACGATAGCCAAATCTTCCTCTGTGCCTAAATTGATTAGCGCATTCTTTTGCGCCTCTGTGAGCACCAACGGACTTTTATTCACCGCTTCCAGCATAGCGGTAGCGCGGAAGCGATTAGCTTTAGCCATGGTTGCAAGCTTGGCCTCTTTCTCATCAATAATGCTTTCAAGCATCATGAGATCATAAACAACCTCGTTGCTATCAAGATTGGACTTAGACCACAGGTGATCAATTTGCGCTGACTGACCGCAATCAAACCCCGCACTTTCAAGCATTTTTTCCATCAACATCGACTCATCACTAACGCCGACGCTTTCAAGCATCATGCTTTGCTTGTCCATGTCGATATAGCTTGGATGTTTGACGTAATCAAAGCCGTGAAAGGTTTGCGCGGACGCGCCTAGCAACGTGCGCACACCGTTTACCGCCCACGACCAGCCACCAGCCCCAGCATCCCGCATGGCTTTAGCCGCATATCCGGCAGGCGTCTTTAAAATATCTTGGGTAAACGTCACTATGCCATCGTCATTAACGCTCATATCCGTTGTGATCGCCGCTGGCACGTTTTCGAGCACAACAGGCTTGCCGTCACGATAGACTACTTCCACCTCGTTTAAGTCCATCTTTTCGCTTAGCTGGCGGCGATTATGTCCAAAGTAGCCGTACAGCTCTCGCAGCTTAAGACGCTCTTTAAAATGCGCCGAACTAAGCATCTTCTTCACTGACTCGATCAAATAGCCTCGATTATTGCCATCGCTCCGGCCGTGATTTTTTAAGTTAAACGAGTCAGTGACCGTTTCCAAAACTTCAATTTTTCTACTCACAGTAACACCCCTTTAATTTAAAAATACGTTATTCAGCTCATCATGGATAAGACGCTTTAGCCGATTATCCGCAGATTCGTACATGTCCTCGCCTTCCTCGCCGCCGCTTTCCTTGGCTTTCGCTATCTCATCAATGATCGCGTTTACTTCTTCATCCGTTAGACCAACGTTACTCATCACCACGCGCTTGAAAGTCTCAGAGCCGCTTAAACTGCCCTGCTCCACCATATCGAGTAAAGTTGCTACCGCCGTGGTGAAGTCCACCAGCCCCTGACGCTCATCCTGTTTTTCAATCGCTAGCGCAGTATTGATAGAGTGGAATTTAATATTGAAGGGGCTTTCATTGGTCGGGAACGCCTTACCGTGCTTGTACGCGATATGAATATCTATTAGTCGCTCTACCATTTGACGCACGCCAATACGCACCCAATTAGCGCGCAGCGCAGCAATAATACTGGTTCGACTCCAACCGCCTTCACCTAGGCCGCCCGCCATCATGTCAGACCAACCCATCATGGCCGGATCAATGCCCATGGCCGCACAAAACCGCTTGAGATTAAACAGCGTATCTTCAATGCCGTTAATGTCCGGCGACGTTTGCTGACTATCTATCGTTAAACCGCCCTTACCACCTGACAGAACAGGCAACAGGCGGTTCCAAATCGTCGGCTTCATGCCGTTCTTTACTGCTACACGGGCTTCCGCTTCCATGTCTTTTCGCATTTGCGTTGAGACTGTATTCAGATATTTTGCGGCCGATACCGGATCTAAGCCTTCCATGCCAATACCAATAAAGCGATCTTGCCTACTGGCGTTATAGCGCGCCCCACGCAGCGCACGGGTGGACTCTTTCAGCTCTACCCACGCAACATAAGCATTTTGCAAAAAAGACGTGCCGTAGTTTTGCGTTTCAATGGGCGTGCGACGATGCAGATCGGTAAACAATGAATATTTTTCGCCACCGAGGTATTCCGGCTCGCTTTCCAAGTCCGGCAGCCAGAACGGAACCTTAAGCGCCACCAGCGACCACGGTTCAGACAGCAACACGTCGGCGCTTTTGTCTTTTGTGATTAAGTGATCCGAGGTAAAGCCACACAGCAAATCGCCGCGCATGTATTCGCGCACATGCTTAGCTAGCGTGTAATAGCTCGATTCAATGTCAGTAACGCCTTTACCCTGCTCACCGTAGGGGCGCAAGTAATGCACGCCGTAGATGCACATGAGCATCGCCCAAGAGGTGATATTGTCATTTAGCATTTTGCCCAAATCGGCCATTAATTCAGCCGCCAGCTTTTCATGCTCTTTATCCTTGGCCTCAATCGTTATGATATTGCCAGTTGCCATATCCGGCGCGAGCGCGTGCGCTATGTGCATTTGCAGCGCCGCCGATACTAAATCCGACTCAGCCATTTCTTGATAGATGGAATACCGCGCCCCGCGATCCACTGGCAATTGGAACTCATCGATCCAATCTTTCGCCGTTCCACCGGAAAGCGGCGTATCCCCGACCACATCGGCCGCATCATTTTGATAAATTAGCTTGCGCGGGACGCCGCCAACTTCACCGATTTGATATGGCGCATTGTGGCTAGTCGCGTCGCTTTCACTGTATCCACGGAACTTAGACACTAACGCACTGACAAAGCCTTTTTTCTTTTCAAGCTTATCAGTCTTATTTGCTTGATCGTCCACGTCACATCCCCTAATCACATAATGCCGAGATTGTAACGAGCGGGACGCATAGCGCAGAAAAACAGGGCGTTTTGACGACCAAAAATAAATGCTTGCATCCAATGCGATAAGGGCGCTACATTATAACGGTAGTGAAAAACTACACCCTAAGAAGCCCCCCGCATCGGGAGGGCGAAAGGAAAAGGAAAAAATCATGACCAACTCTACTGCTACTGCTACTGCTACTGCTACTACTGCTACTGCGTTAACTCTTAACCAAATCAAAGCCAAGCTTGATATTAAAGACCACAACTACGGCCGGATCACGCACGGCACAGCGCAACTCGGCAAGTGGGAAGTCACCACGTCACAATGGATAGACGAGGATCGCAATTGCTACTCTAAAAAATGGCACCGCATGTTTGGCGCGAAATATACTGTTTCAAAGCGCGCTATCACTTTTAAGTGCAAGCACGGCAAAGGCTTTATCACTAAAACCGTCGAGCTAAATTCGTGGGCGGGGAACTATTTAGAAAAAGCCATCGTTGCGGCGGGGATTGCACCCAAGAAACCAAAAACCCCGCTATCAGTCCGACTCAATAAAGCCTATGACGCGACACTGATAAAAACCTTGCGCGGCCACCGCATCTATCAGCGCACGCTTTTAGGTGTGCCCGTGGACTATGTGATCGTCGCGCCAATGGGCACAACTTTTCACAGTGACAAGTACAGCGACCTTATTCGCGGCCTTTACACCAAGATCCGCGCAGCCGCTAATAACGTCAAATTTAGCGAAACCGCCGTTGATTGGAATGCCTGTAAAAAACTGGGATTTTGCAATGAGGGGATCAAGGAGTTTTGCAAAGCCTTTGATCTGAACTACAACGGCAAATACTCAGTGGATCAAATCGCGGCTAAAGTGCGCAAAAATCTAAAGCTTGCCGCGCCGTTTTACGCCGAACTAAAAACCCTTGCGGCGGCTTATAACTACTCTATCAACGTGTAACCCACCATGGCCGCCTTGTGCGGCCTAAACACTATAGACGCCTTACCGAACAGGCAGGAGAAATACAATGGAAGTTTCAGTATCGGGTTTTCAAGCATTTTGCGAGTCCAACACACTTGAAAATGTTGCTCATTATTGCGCGTTGTTAGCAAGCGATCTAAGCGTTGCTTATGACCAGCTTAGCGATTTGTTAATGAACGAGCATTGCACGATTTATTGTGAGAACGATGAATTAGCCGAGCTTTACGGCTTTTACGATGAAACAGATATGATCGAAGAAATACGCGACATAGAAATTTTATCTGGCTACCCATTTAGTGAAATTAACGAGCGATTGCACGAAAAGGCCAAAGGAATCGAAGGCGGCTTTTATGGCGGTGGAGGTCTTATCTTTATTGACCTGCCAGCGTTGCGCGCCGAATTTGGCATCACCGGAGAATAATAACCATGGCGATTAAAAAAACCGTTCAACTCACGGACGACACAATTAAAGTTTGCAACAACTTAACTTTGCACACTGGCGCTGGGATTAATTGGGCGCGCTCAATTAATGGAATGGCTGAACAATTCACGCTATTAATCGAGGACGCCACGCCAGCGCTAACGGATATGGAATGGAACGCTTTTTATTCCCTCCACAACGGCTACATGCCGCATCCCTCGCCAAAGCAAGAGGCTGATTTATTATTTTGGCACATTAGCGAAGGTTGGCAATATGACGGACAAGTGCGTGAATTTTTGGGAACAGAAGAAGCCGCACTTAATTTAATTGAAAGGATTAAAGGCTGGTCAACTTCTCAGCGCCTTGCGGTTATCTATAAAGCGCGTGCCTACTGGCGCAATCGACCAATTATCTTGGACGACGAAAACGACGACGAATAACTAGCCGCCAGAAGCCCCGCACAGGGGCTTTTTCTTGCGCCGCGCATAGATTGCCAATGTTATTTTATTGTCAACGTTGTTATGCTTTGCCGCGCCCAGCGTTATTACTCAGGTTATAACTCGCGCTTAGTCACAAACAGCACGACTAGCCTTTCTTAATGAATTTAAAACATGATTTAATACCGAACAAATATAACGAAGGAATGGAAACATGCAGCCTAACTACACACCAAACACCGACACGGATTTTTCAGAAACCCAGCTAAAGAAAATGTTTCGCGCTTTCCTTAACGGGAATGAGCAATCTTTAAAATGGAACGAAATACTAAAACACTTCTGCGACCTACCCGACGCACGCCAACGCAAAGCGCTAAGCCTGCTACCACTCGATAGCTTTGAAAGCTTATTTGATAGCGTGCAACGCTCTTATGAAAACGTTTTCAAAGAGAAAGCGGAACAACAAAAAGCCCACAAAGAAAAATTAACGCAAATTCGCGCCCTCTTATTAGAAGAAGGCATTAGCGTTGAAGAATTGGCCGCATTCGACGCTAAAAATAAAGTTACCGCGCAACGACTGAGAAACCCCAAAGGCGGCACGACATTAACTGAAAAAGAAGCCGCGATATTTGAAGTAATAAAAGCGCATGAATCCGCAAATAGCATTGCTAACGTATCTACAGGCGTGATCGCAACAGAGCTAGCTCAAACGGAGCAATGGGTATCAAATGGCATTGCCAAGCTTAAGAAAAAAGGGCTAGTCGAGACTGTTAGCGGCAAGCGCGGCCAGTACCGCATACTGTCGGACGATTAACCAAAACCCCCGTAAACCCCTAAAAAAAGCCCCCCTGTTGATAGCATCGGTCTGTTTATCAACACGAGGGCTTTCTATGAGCATCAAGTCACTGGTCGAGCTAATCAGCAAGGCCACCAGCAAAGAAGAAATTCAAAACATCCTTATCACGGCCGCAGCGTCTAAAAACGTGGCGCAAATGGGCATTGAGAAGAAAAAAGGCACGTCTGTTAACGTTGAGCGCAAACGCGCTAATGAAGCAGCTATGGCCGTATTAGAGCGCGTAGGCTATGACGCCAAGCTGTTAACCGAGGAAGATAAAGCAGCGCTGCGCAAATACTCAGGTATTGGCGGCACGGATACTGTTAAAGAGAACGGCGACGGCAAAGGCCACATTCACGAATATTACACGCCTACCCCGATTGCCGAAGGCATTTGGGACGGTCTTAAAGCTATGGGCTTTGGCGGCGGCAACTCGCTTGAGCCATCCGCAGGCGCTGGCGTTTTCCAAGAAACCAAGCCGAAAAGCGTGATCATGACGGCGACTGAGATTGATAAAACCTCAAGCCACGTTAACGCCCTGCTTCACCCCGAAGATGACGTATTAAACCAGCCTTTCGAAATGCTCGCCGCCAGCGTCGAAGATAACACGTTCGATTCATGCGTAGGCAACGTACCTTTTGGCTCCACCCGTGGCGACACCGCACGCCATGATCCTGACCCCGCCAGCCGTGAAATTGGCTCATTACATGGCTATTTTGTCGTGCGCACTATCGACAAAGTGAAGCCCAACGGCCTGATCGGTTTAGTAGTTCCTAACAGCATTGTGAGCGGTAAAGACTTTCGCAAAATCCGCCAGCGGATCAGCATGAAAGCCGAGTTTTTAGGCGCTCACCGCCTGCCATCCGGCGTATTCACCAATTCAGGCACATCCACCAGCACCGATATTATTTTCTTGCGCAAGCACAGCGAAGAATTAGCCGCGCTGATCGACGAGGCCACCAGCGCCACGCTCAAGGACGCTAAGGTTGTTTGGGATACGTTCATCGAAGGCCGCTGGTTCACATCAAGCGAAGGCAAGCGCTTTTTGCACGGCGAAGAAGAAAAAGGCTATCGCACCACGGTTAAAAATACTGGCGAACTGACTAACGAAGCGCTGAAAGAAAAGCTTAGCCACAAGTTTGAAAGCCGCATTGACTATGAGGCGCTAAGCCTTGCCGAGCCAATCAGCTACACCTATATCGCAGGTGACGAGAAAGTCATTAATGGCCGCCCTATGCGCTTTAACGGCATCACTTGGGATCTGGTTAAATCCGACGTGGTAGACGGCGAGCTTGATCCGGTGAAGTTCGGCGCAACGAGCAGCAAGCAAATTGCCGAGCTGTTAAGCCCACTGCAAAACGCGCTCACATTGACGTATGAGCAGATCAACAACATCAAAGCCGAGTTCCCGCAGCTTATCCGTGGCGATCTGAGCGACTATCTCAAGCTAGCAGAGTCCCAAGATGCCAAGTATCGCGAGCAAATCGTTAGAGCGTGCATTATCGGATCGGACATATCTAATCTGTATAACGCTGGCATTACCGCTGGCAATGAAATTGACGAAGTGGCTAACAAGGTTCGCGCTGAAATTGCGAAATATGGCGTATTGGCGAAAGCGCCCAAGCTCAAAGGGCTAACCGCCAAAGGCGCTAACCATTTAAACAACTTCCTTCACAGCATGGACAGCAACGGCAACTTAAGTGAGTTCCTGCTAGGCAAAGTTGAAAAAGGCAACGTGATCGCAGTAGATAAGACGGACGCAGGCCAACTCATTGGCTATATGTATTCTGTCATGGACTTAAGCCCCGTCCCTTATGAAGCGTTTTTAGAGCAATTTGAAGGCGAACCATTAAGCCTTGAGCAATTGGCCGCTATAGATGATATAGCCATCGATCAAAACGGCAATATTGCGCCAATGGACAGAGCCACCAGCGGCAACATTGTTGAGGTACGCAATAACCTGTTACTGGCGATTGGTAGCGAAACAAATCAGGCCATGATTGATAACTATCAACGCCAGCTCAATGAAATTGATAGAAAGCGCACAGTAACACCCATCGCCAACATTGGCATGACGATGAACGCCAAATGGATACCCCGCGATCTGGTTGTGGAATATCTGGAAAGCGTCGGCTATGACTTCACTTATTCAAAAGTCGAAGTGGATAACGACGGCAATCAGTTTGAAAACACCGCCTATAAAGGCTTTGACGGCATTTTTACAGGCTATCGCGCCAATGAAAAGCTAGGCCGCAAGGCGAGAAGCGGTGACTTTAAATTTGAAATGCAGCTTGAAAACCATCTGAACGGAAACACGGTTAGATCCGGCGGCAAAAAGGATGAAAAGAACAAAGACGGTTTAACGCCAGAGCAGCAAGCCAAACTCTACAAAGAAAAAATTAAACTGCTTAATGCCAACTTTGAGATCTGGATACAACAGCACAGCCGCGCTCAAGAAATTGAAACGCTCTATAACGATACGTTTAACGGCTATATCAACATTGAGCACAGCGGCAAACCGCTAGGACTGACTAACACGTCCGGCAAAATGGAAAACTTTGATTATCAATGCGCTGAAATTCGCCGTTTAAGCGAAGCAGGCACAGGTATTTGCGGCTTTGGCACAGGCTTAGGTAAAACGGCAACGGCCTTGGGCTTAATGGCTTATAACACGCAAATAGGACGCGCTAAGCGCACCGCGCTAGTTGTGCCTAAATCGGTTCTTGAAAACTGGTTCCACGAATCAAACGAGTTTTTAGGCGCTGACATGATCCAGCAATCCATGTTTGTTGGCCTGCAAGTCGAAGTGAACAAAAAAACGGGGGAGCCGATTTTTGAGCCAGTTATGGAAGGCGGCAAAGCCAAGCTTAACCCCATCACTGGCGAACCTGTTATGCGTGCCAAGCTCAAAGAACTTGGCGGCAAAGACATAGCCGCACAGCTTAACGCTATCCCGCAATCGAATTATAAGTTTGTGGTGATCAGTAAAGACCGCTTTGAAACGATCCCAATGCGCCCAGACTCATTAGCTATGCACGTCGATAAAATGACCGAGCAAGGCTTACTGTCTGAATCGGATAACAAATACAAAGCCGTGGTCAATAACCACAAAGAGGCCATGAAAAACGAGGCGTTCCGCGCTAAATACGCACAGGAAGGCGCGCCCAAAAAAGACAATATCCCCTACTTTGAGGATATGGGCTTTGACAATATCATCGTGGACGAAGGCCATAACTACCGGAACAGCTATTCCGCAGGCCGTGAAGCGCGTGCTATTCAGTACCTGCCTACCGCCCCATCCGCAAAAGTGGCGCTTGATATGGCGATCAAGTCGCAATACCTCAAGAATAAATATAACGGCCGTGGCACCGTGCTATTGACTGCTACGCCAACGGTTAACAGCCCCACCGACATTTTCAACATGCTAAGCCACATCATGACACCGGAAGAATGGGGCAAATTCGGCATTGTGGACGTGGACGACTTTATTCGCGTCTTTGGTGAAACCGCGCCGATGGACGTTGAAAAGCTATCAGGCGAAATTGTCACCCGTGACGCGCTGGTAGGCTTCAAAAACTTATCCGGCTTGCGCGGGATTTTCCACCGCTATGTGAACCTTAAAGAAGCCAAGGACATCAAAGAAACGGTTGTGATCCCCGACATTATCGACATTAGCCAAGAATGCGATATGTCCGAGGAACAGAGCGTTATTTATGAAGAATTGCGCGCACGCGCCGACGCCCTATCGAAAATGACCGACGCAGAAAAGCGCGACGCCATTGAGTCGGGCGAAAAAGTGGACACCACATTCGGCATTATTCGCGATATGGATCGTGTCACTACGGACATGGATTTATACAAGCGGCAGCTCACCTTTGTTTTCCCTGTATCTCAAAAAGACAAAGTTGATCGCCTTGTTAGCGACCTGCCCGAATACCTTGAGGTGACTCAAGAAGAATACGACGACGACACAGGCAAAACGGAAAAGGTTAAGTTTTTCCATTACGGCAACCCGAAACTGAGCGTTAAAGGTGACGCCTATGTGTTAGTAGTCCATGAAACCTATGAAGATGAAGTCACTTCACGCCTTGGCAAATTTGACATTGCCAGCCGCGACGTGAGCCACCCTGTCACGCCCAAATATGCCAAGCTGATCGAAAACCTCAGAACTGGACTTGAGGACGGCAAGCACATCATCTTTACCGAGGAAAAATCACAGCACGCCAAGCTTAAGCGCATCATAGCCAACAGCTTAGGCTTAGATCCCAATGTGATAGCCATCATTAACGCTGAAACCGTCGCAGGGAAGAAGAAGCGCGGCGCGGCCGATGATGATGCAGAGCAAGGATCACTCGAAGAAATTGCTATCAAATATAACGCTGGCGATTATCAAATCCTCATCTGTAACAAAAAGGCCGAGGTAGGAATTAACTTGCATATCGGCACCGCCGCCGTGCATCACCTAACCTTGCCTTGGACGCCTGCCAGCATTAAACAGCGTAACGGCCGTGGCGCTCGCGTAGGCGCTAAGCAAAAATCTATTAACGCCATCTACTACGTCGGCAAAGGCTCATTTGACGAGTTCCGCTTAAACGGCCTTAAGCGTAAAGCCGAATGGATGGATAAGCTGTTCAATGGCACTGAGGATAGCTTAGAGAACGCAGACGCTGACGACGCAGAGCAAACTAACCTACTGCTTGCCAAAGATCCGGAAGAATTGGCAGCACGCATGGCCGCCGCCAAAGCTAAAAAAGAAGCGGAATACCAAGCCGCTATCAAGCAGCGCAATCAAATCGACTTAGCGAACTTCATCAAGGCTAATCACGATCTCACTATTTCACCGGAGAGCGTAAACGTCGAGCTTGGCTACTTAGCAACTAAGATCAAGGATATTGAGGACGCCATCGCGCCAGCGGATAAGCTTTACGCCGAGCGCCAAGCCGAATTTAATGAAAAGTACCGTGCGCAGCTTACCGACCCCAAAGACCCCAGCAAGCTAAAAAGAGCACTCAGTAAAGAGCAAATTAAGGCGCTTGGAGACTGGCGAGACATACGCGAATATGAAAGAGAGCTTGAGCTACTGACAGATGCACGCGAAACGTCCACGGTATTGCGTAAAGACCTGCAAAGGAATCTGAGAGCGCGCACAGCGCAAGAAGTTAAGCTTAGAAGCCTTGAAAACGCCGCTCGACAGATTAAGCGGTTACGGCCATCCGTTGAGGCAGCTATCAAAAACGGCTCTGTTGACGTAACGATGGACGTGCTAACCAATGCTCGTGATTATGTATTGCATAACAATCGCGTCTTTAAAGTTGGCAGCATGTATAACTACAATCGCGACATTGTACGCATTACCTCTATCGACTTTTTCGGCAAAACGGCGACGTTTGAGTATAAGACTGGCGAGCATTACGTTAACGTTGGCCAGTCTAAGCTCGAAACCCTAGGCGACGAACAGACCATTACCCAGTCTGAAATTGATTTGCTTAATTTAATGTCCAAACGATCGTTAACTGTTAGCGATATTAAGGATAGCTTTACTAAAGATGACTTTAAAAAGTACCTTGGCAATGGCAAGTTACGCCTAAATGCCAACAAGATTTTAATCCACACCGAGAATGGCTTTGGCATCCTATCGCGTTACGATCTAGACGCTAAAAATGCTTTAGAAGCAGTTTTCCCCACCAGCGACGACGCCGAACTGAAAAAACGCTTATCTAAGTGGCTGATTGAAAATCGCAAAGCGGCCGAGGACGATCTCTATTCCAACCCTGTTGAGTTTTATAAAGCAATCCTTGGTGAAAATTGGGAGGAAGAATATCAGCAATACGGCAACATTGCGGCCGAATCAGTGATCACTCAATGGGCGGCCTCAATGCTAGAAACATGGCTTAAAACCCCCGAAGGGGCTAGCTTAGAGCTAGCGGAGTTTGACAGCAACAAGCTCGAAGGTGATATGCCTGTTACGACGACCCGCCTTGCGCTTTACATGCGTGACAATATTCCTACTGAGTACAGCAATATAACTCAGTTTGATAACATGGTAGAGCAGACCACAAAAGCTTATTCAGACCGCATAATTGTTAAGCGCAAGGCTAAAGCTGAAATGCTAGTGTTACCACTTCATGCTGCGTTTAAGCAAGCCAAAGCAGATAAGAGCACTCAGCGAGCGCGCTTACTTTGGCTAATTAAAGCAATGAAAGAAGCATTTTATATTTCGCGCAACTTGCCGGATATGGCGATTAACTCTGAGGAATACAAAGCCTATTCAGACGGCGAATACATCGACAGTGTGCAAGGCGCGTTATTAGCTGATCTATGCGAGCTTACTCACAAGCCAATGAGCACAGACAATCTAATTGCTAGCAAAAAATCTTCTAGCGGCTCTTACGGCTCATTCATAAGAAAAATGGTGTTTTATTTTGAAGAAAACGCTAACGTCCTTAGCAATATCGACGCCGATGATTATCAACAACGAGTGGCGGCATTGCATGACACGGAAAAGGCGAAAGAGCTAGCAGAGAAAGACCGCTTAGAGCGTGAAGCGCAATTAGCTAAAGCGCTTGCAGATAGCACTATCATTGACGGAGACATTACAATCACCGTTAACACTCGCACGCTCATCAATACTAAGTATGGCCGCTGGAATATCGCAGCGAGTGAGGCTTACGCCATTAATGACAAGCGCGGTAAATACGGTCGCCTTGGTCGGATCAAGGATACGCTCAAATCACAGTATGGCGCTAAATATTCTGAGAATATCGATCCGCAATTTAGCGGGAGCTGGTGGTTTGTGCGTAAATCAGAAATTGAGCTATCCAAGCTACTCGAACTATTGGAGATTAAATAATGCTAAAAGTCATTAAGCCAAGTGAAACCGACTTAGCGCCGTTAATGGCGCAAGCGCTGGACGGCGTAGAGCCTGACGATTTCTTAGAAACGTTCACAGATACCATTGTCACGATTTTAAGCCGTGATCCGAAAGCGTATCGCTCTTACGGCATGTATTGGTATGCGATTAAAGCGGAACTCATCGAGCGCGGCCATTTGCAGTTTGGGCAAGCTGTTGAACAAGGCTTTGCCGAGGCGTACCGCTACGGCAGCGCGGTTCCGCTTTACTGCGCGGCGTGGGCGTATCGTATGCACCGCATTGATACTGGCCTTGTCTACAGCGCCGAACACATCGCCCCGACCGAGGACGATCCGGATTACCTCTATTACCTTGAGGATATGGAAATGGAAGCGTTGTTTATGACGTTCTAGCAAGCCAGCAAAGGGAAAGGCCGCTAATTTAGCGGCCTTTTTTATTGGTATTTAAGCGCTTAAGAAGCGGTTACTAAGAGCTTGATTAGCGCTTGTGCGGGTAGATAAGCCCCAGCACTTTTGCGGAAAAATCGGCGTTGTGAGACATGGCCATGCACAGATCACGACAGAACACGCCAGCCGATAAGTTATGCCCTGTGAAGTGCGCGGTAACGGCCGCCTTCTCATCTTCCGTCAAATACACCGTGATCCGGTTTTTGCGGTTTAAGCCGCTTCCCTCTGGACGCCCACCGCGATCCACGTCATTAACGTTAGACGCTTTATGGCTTGAATCGAACGGTTCGTTTTTATCCCACATAATATAACCCCCTTTGGTTAAATACTTTTCAGATTGCTTTTAAGCTCGCTTGCGCGTGCCTGTAGCTGTTCAAGTGATTCTTTGTTAGTCGCATTGGCAGCGTTAGCCTCAGCGTTGAATTTAGCCTCTAGCTCAAGGCGTTTTTGCTCATGCTTCTTGTGCGCAACCTTGGCTCTGGCGATTAAGCGCGGCATGATAGATGCGTATTTCTTGGGCACCACATGGCTAGGATCGATAAGGTTAAACAACGCTTCAACGATAGCTTCAATTTCTTGCTTTGCGGCGCTCTGGCCTTCTTGCGGCACGCCCTTATCAGTGTAGATTGTCGAATATTCGTCGATAGTGTTTGAGTACACCGGACGATAGAGCACACCGCTATATTTTTCATCACCTTCGCAGCGCGTAGCTACAAAGCGCGCATGGCTTGGGTTTTTTTGAATATCAATCGTGTTAAGCACGGTTAGGATCGGCGCTTTCGTGTTGACCTGACGGATCACCGCCGCGCTTCTCATATCCATGCGCGCAATCTTGGTCGGGCAAATAATCGCATCGCAGCGTTCCAGCTTGTCGATTTCTTCCCTCAGCAAGCCTTTTTTGCTGGTAAGGATTGGTGACGCCGGACGAAAGTCGATGATGAAATAATCATAGTCCGGCTTTGACGTAGGAAAAGTATCTGTCACGTCAAAATTGTAATTGGATTTTTTAGTGATAAACGAGTCATAGAGTGACAATTGCGGATCGGCATCAAACACTAACACCCGCTTGCCGTAGACCGTCGCTAAACAATCGGCAATGTGAGTAGTGATTGTGGTTTTGCCTGCCCCACCCTTGGGGCTATAGATACAGACTGAGCGCATGTTATTTATCCCTTTATAAATAAACGACGTTTGGTTGAGGATTGCATACTAACCGATGTTATAACTGCTTTCAATGCTTATAAAGCTGTTGAATAGAGCTTTATAAGCGCTTTTAATGCGCTTTTAATGCGCTTAATAAGCGCTTTAAAAGCGCCTCAAAATAAAACGCCCTGTTTTTCAGTCGATTGAGCGCACCGCTTTAACCTGCCCTCACTTTCAACAAAAAAGTGAGGTTACTATGTTTTATGGGCTAGTTAATAAGCAGCACGCCACCGCATACGCTAACGCTGTGTGTGACGTGTTAGGCCATGGCAATAACCAATGCGCCGCCGCGCTATTGGTGGAAACCGCCGCGACTGAAACGCTCTTAGGAGAATACCGCGATCCAACGGAACGCGCCGCAGGCACGGGCGTTACACAAATAGATGAACCAACGTTTGATTGGTTAAAGGGTAAATTTGCCAGCGGGAAGGACGCAGACGCGCTCAAGGCAACGTTTAATATCACCTTAAGCCGTGTGAATTATTTAGAGCTTGAATTAAGCCCCTTACTTGCCTTTATTTTTTGCCGCCTACGTTATCGCGTGGTCACGGACATTATCCCAGCAACTCGCCAAGGCCGCGCCCAATATTGGAAAGATCACTATAACTCAAGCGCTGGCAAAGGCACGCCGGAAGAATATTTGAAGCGCTGTAGCGATTGCGGCTTATAACATTAAATAAGCGCTTAATTAGCAATGGTTAAGCACTTAAATAGTGGTTATTAAGCGCTTAACTGTTGCTAGTCAAGCGCTTAATAACATTCTTAATAATCTACTTGAAGCGAATCGCTTAAGCTTTTTGCCATTGCATCTATCCTTTGCTGCTCTGTCATAGGCTTTGAACTATCTTGCAAATAGCGCGTGAAATTGGCGGTTAAATGAATTTCGTAACCATGCTTTTGCATTGCCACCAATAAGCGATTGGGCGATACAATTAAATCAAAGCCATCCAAGGCCACAAACGGGATATGTCCAAACATCAATTCCCCATCAAGCACTGAGCGCAAAGGCGCTAAATAATGCTCTGGCGTGACTTTTATTGAAAAGGGCGCATCTAGTACGTTCTCATCGTCTTTTATCGGCTCAAGCGCTTCTAGCTCAATTTCAAACAAATCAAACGTGCCACTAAGTAGCATACCCAACTTTATTACTCTAACTTCCATGATTAATCCCGCTTTACTTTTAAATATTGGACGGCCGCCATTGCAATACTGAAATGCTCTTTATCGCTCATCAGCTTTGCTATCCGCTCTCGACTCGATAACAACTCAAAAGCAGTTGACACAATTTCAGTTGCGAAGATGCCATCAAGATCTTCAATCTGGTAGCTTTTCGCTCTTGCGTAACTGCTACCGTAAACCCTCATTGCATACAGCGAAAAAGTGAAATTATTCACCGCAAATTCTTTATCATCATAATGCGCGTTATCGGTATATGAATTTAATTGGATAAACGTCGGCTCTTTTGCGGCTAGCGCACGCTTAATTAATAACGATTTAGCCGCCTTAAAAATGGCAGGGTATTTGAACTCCAGCGAGTGCCCCAGCTCATGCCACATGGTTGATTTACGTCCTGAGCCAATATTTAATTTTGGCTTGCCATTATCGCCGCCGTCGTGCGAGTAATTCGCTCTATACTTTTCATAAAACAACTCTAGATCTTGCGGCAAATTGCCTGCCACCAGCCTATTGAGAAGGTCGCATTCCGCGATAATATTGGGTAGCAAATCAACCTGCTTATATTCGTTATTGGCTTTATTAAAGCGTGTAATTTGCCCCTTCACCTTTTTAGCGTCAACCGCTGGCGAATACCTAGGAATGGCTGCATTGCTGGCGATTATGTCATCGAAAATTTTGAGTGTACGATCAACGCTTTCAGAGGATATTGCACTTTTAACGGCAAAATCCGCGCCTTTTAATGATGCCAAAATCTCTATACCTACTGCGTTCGCGCTAGGCATAACGCCATGGCTAAAATACAGATCAAGGTTGCGCGTTAACGCCTCAGCCTCTTTTGATACAGGTAATACCTTATTCTGATAATCGTTATAAACATCTCGATTCGATGCCGTATTTCTTTTCTCGTATCTTTCCTTAGCCATATTATTTAGCGCGCCGTATTTGCCCCACAGAGCGGCACGCAAAACAACTTTATTCTTAAATTCGTGTTCATAGGTTTTTTTTAAATACGGGTTATCGTCGATAACCGTTTTATAAAATAGCGTCCTTACACTTTCTTCGCGCTGGGTTTGGCTCAAGGTATTAACAAAGCCGTCATAGCAAGAGTCGATCAGCTCGGTAACGCTAGGCGGGAAAAGCTCCGGTACGGCTTTCGTCATATCCGTTTCAATCTCCGGTGGGTTTAACAGCTCATCCACCTGAGCACTGGTTATCGGCGTGCCAAAAATGGCATAAATCACCTTGGCCGCCAGCTCAAGATCGTAATTTGTGAGCATGACCAGCGGCGTTAGCTCATTCGCTAAAGCGCGTAATTGTAGCGGTTTGCTTTTATCTGTTAACGCCTGACTAATTGTATTTTTTTGAACATCTTTGAGCGCATATACATAGCCGTGAAATACCTCAGCCTCAATTGGTTGCGTGCCCAAGCCGTCACCAATGGCTTTATTGATAATGTCTGAATCCCAAAAATCGACAACTTTACTAATGTAATTAGCAGTGTTGCCACGGCCGTCGTAACTCAAATTTTGGCTATACTCCGTCCAAACGTGCGCACTCATCTTGCCTTTTAATAGATCTTGTTTAATGCTAGTTGCGGTCATACGAAACCACATCTGGAGTGGATCTTTTGCACTCCTAAGCTCATATTGTGCTAGCGAATTTGTTAAATATCTCGCTATTTCTATCGCACTATCCGCATTAGCAATATTTGCAAGCAAGCTCCGCCCTTTGAAACTTAAGTTATGTTTGCGCGCCACGGCGAACGCCTGATCACGATTTTTTTCATACTCAGTCAGGCCACCCTCTAAGCCATCAAGTTCACCTAACACATCATCCAAAGCTGATTCAAACAGGCGGCCGTTTTTAGCCAATTTCTCCGATTGGCTGATCTCAGTGTCTACATTGCAATCTTTAGCGAACTGGGCGCGATTGACGGCCGTTAAGCGCACTCTAACGAGCACAGGGCGGTTAATGCTTTCTATCACGTTAGGATGCAGGCCAAAGCGTTTAGCGTGTTGCCACAGGTTATAGCGATAGCTGTGAGCGTTCCCCTCCGCATACGCTTTGCAAAGCGCCATCACGCGACCGTTGCCGGACTCTACTATCATATCCTCACCAATGATCGGCGCGCCTATGTCTGTTTTTTCACTGGCATTGAGCCTGCTAAATTCAATATTTTGCGATTGCTGCGCGAGCTTGCTCACCGCTTCAAACGTACTTCGATTGCGAGGCTGTAAGGCTTGTGGGTATGACTCATTAATCGCGCCGTTTAGGTGATTCGAGGCCACCAGCTCCGACACATCAACAGCCGCATATTGAGCGGCGATACAGTCATCTTTGAGCGTATACAACTGCACGGTATCGCCGCGCTGCTCTTGAGGTATAGACATTATGATCCCTGTGATTGGCTATGATTGCGGTCATTGTAATGGCGAGGGTAAAAAGGTTCGGATTTTGCAGCCATTTAATTTGCTTGACCGTTGCTTGACCGTTGCTTGACCGTGGTTTGACCCGCTCACTTAGTTAATGGAAAATGCTAAAACTCTACGACTAGGTAAAAAGGAGTTTGCACAATGGCATGTGTAGACAACGTAACTTTCTTAAAGCCCGAATATGGAACGATCAAGCCTGTTGACGGGGGATATACATTAAAGTCATGTCCATTTTGCAACTCCACACCAACCTTAGAGCAAGACTCGGATTTTAGTTGGTATGTCGCGTGCGTGAACAAGAGGTGTTTTATTCTTCCGCTAACCCTTCCATTAAGAAGCAGAATAAGTGCGGTCAATGCGTGGAATAATAGAATGGCCACTCACACTTGAATTGCTTTATAAGCGCTTATTAACTGCTTTTTTAGCTGTAAAAAAGCCGTCACAAAGGACGGCTTTGTCTTGAGGCAGTGCAGGGCGTTAGGCCGCTAAATTAACTAAATCAAAGCGCTCCGCATTGGCTATCACCCATGCTTGCGCGCCTGTTTTAATTTGCTCCAACGTGCCACCCGCCGCATCAACGCTGTTCATTTTGTCGATAAACAGATCAATCGTTAGCGAGTTAAACTTGCCGTCTACATAGTCGGCAATCAGCGGATCAACCTTGTCAGTAGCGGGGGAGGCTTTGCCTCCAACCAGTTTAAGCTTTTCTGCCCATTCACGAGTAAGCGCGGATTTTTCGCGGCGGCCTAGCGTGTCACTTTTTAGCGCTTTTTTAATATCAATGAGCCGCAAATTGATAGCGCTTTTTTCCCTGCGAGACAATGCCATTACATTACCTCCAATAATGCGACGATTTTATCCTGAGCGGCATCGAGCAAGTCGCCGTGCTCATCTTCCGTGCCGTCGGCTTCAACTATGTCTAACAGATCATCCAAAGCATTTTGCAGCTTTTCAACGTCGTCGCTATCCAACAGATCTTGGAGCGTGTCGATAGCAACCTGTTTAGCGCTTGGCTCTTGGTTATCGGCGCTCGGATCTTCATCGCCGCCTAATTTTTTGTCTGATTGGGCAAAGTTCCAAATCGGCAACGCTGCTCTGTCATCTACGCCGTAAGTTTTACGCATATATTTTGCAAATTCGCTACGGGACATAGTTTTAGCTATGGCTGACACGGCGCTGTAGTCATATTGCGGCTTGTCGCTGTCGCTGTCGTCAACGTCTTGAACGTTAGCAGTTGGCACAGTGGCATCCTCTTTAAGATCGTCTTTTAGAATGTCGAACAGTAGTTCAGGCGTTTTGATAATCTGATCATGCCTATCCATCAGCTCTTTCCAATCATCAGGATTTTCCTTGCGCTCTTTGAACAAATCGAGCGTTTTGATTGCGTCTTTAAGCCATTTTTCAACCGCTTTCGCGCCACCGTTGATCACCTCTTGCACCGAGCCGTAAGTAAGATCACCATAGGCATCTTCAAGCGCAACTCTTAAGTAAGACGACGCGAGATCGTAATAGCTATAACCCGCTAATTCAGGCGAGCGCTTGGCGTTTAACAGATTTAAATTAGCCGCAAGCTCAAACTGGCTCACTTGCGCGGGAGTAAGTGGCTCTGCGTACATCACCGCCCCATGGCGAATAGCGTTTGCGCCTTTGAGGTGCGGCCAGCGTGCCAATGCTCGCTCCGTGCTTAAGTAGTCCAATGGACTTTCTGGCACTGTGCCAATGCTATATGGCCTTGCTTGTAAGCCGTACCAGTGGCCGCTAACGTTTGCAGTCCCTGTCTCGTCTTTGCTTTCCTGAGCTTTGAGGCCATCGGCAAGCTTATTGTTAGCCTCTTGATCCATTTCAGCCATGGCAGTATCCCAAATCGCCTTAGCGTCCGTTTCTCTGGTATTGTACTCTTTAGCCATATACGCGATAAATTCACGCGATAGCATGGTAGCAGCAATGGCCTTCACAGCGTCGTAATCAAACATTTTTGCATTGCGACCGCTGGTATTAATCTTGTGATTAGCCAATTCCGTTTCTTGGCGTTCATAATCATCGACAACCTCAGTGCCATTAAACGAAAAGGCATAATCAAAGTAATCGGTCATAGAGTCGGAACGGTTGTAGTAGTGCGCGTAAATGTGCGCATCAAGCCAAGCTTTTGCAGCGGTCACGTCCGGCGAATATCGCGAACCTCGATACGCCCGATCTTCCTCAATTTCGTGACGGGACTTCTTCGCAAGAAACTCAAGCCACTGCTTAGAATACATTTGCGCCACACCGCCGACCTCAACAATGCTTGCGCGTATCGCTTCTGAATATACGCCGCCGGACGGGGCTGTTACGGATATTTTCATATCCTTTGGTAGCTTGCCTGCTTTTTTCGCGGCCGTAATCGCTTGGCGTAGTTCCTTGGCAATATCTTTGGTACTCAAGCCTTCATCGACACGCGAACCGTAGGCGGGAAGGTTGCTCACATCCACCAGCGTTGAGGTGTTTTCTTCGCAAATGGCGGCTACCTCATTGGTGATCTGTTCAATATGGCGGCCTTCATAGGCTAGCGGGATCTTAGGATACGCCTCAACAGTCGAATAGCCGCGCTCTGTATCGTGAATAAAGTCAACGGAAACGTGATATTCGCTATCACCTTTAAACGCTGAAATGTCCAGCCGCTGCAAGCCGCCGTTTAGCTCGACTTTAACCGTTGGATACTTTTTATCTGGCCTTAGTGTTACTGCCATACCTTGCCCAAGCTTGGCTTTAAGCGCATCCGCAAGGCTTGCCATCAACATGTTGTGCGGATCGTTCTTCACAAGCTCGTCGTGTTCTTCTTGTATACTCGCTTCAATGTCGCGACCGATTTGCTCATCAGCATCAAGATATAGCTTTTCAGCATCAGCCGCATTCATGGATAGATTATCCTTGGCATAGCGCTGAAACTCAGACAGTGACATATCCGCCACCAGCTTTTTGATTTTATCGCT
>NZ_JBOFMC010000216.1:0-5073 GCF_051658185.1 Shewanella sp.
GACGGAGCCTTTGAAGGCGATGTTAGCTGCTCACCCCGGGCCGGTGGTGGGCTTTCATCCGATGTTTGGGCCCGATGTCGGGAGTTTAGCTAAGCAGGTGGTGGTGGTGTGTCATGGGCGTGAAGCCGATAAATACCAATGGTTACTCGAACAAATCGCCATTTGGGGCGCTCGAATTGTCGAAGCTGAGGCTGAGCGTCATGATAATGCGATGCAACTGGTGCAGGCGATGCGTCACTTCTCGACCTTTGTCTATGGATTAAATCTCTGTAAAGAAGAAGCGGATATTGAAACCCTGCTGCAATTTAGCTCGCCAATCTATCGTTTAGAGCTTGCCATGGTGGGCCGCTTATTTGCCCAAAGCCCAGAGCTGTACGCCGATATTATTTTTGCTCAGCAGGACAGCCAGCACGCGATTAGCGATTATCTGGAGAACTATCGCGAAGCCTTAGAATTGCTAAAACGCGGCGATAGAGAGGAGTTTATCAATCAGTTCCAAACGGTGGCTAAGTGGTTTGGCGATTTTGCGCCGCAGTTTCAGCGCGAAAGCCGTACTATGCTGCAATCAGTAAGTGATCTGAAAGCGAACTGAGCATGAATGAGTTGCAAAAATGCCCATCAACGATGGGCATTTTTTATGGTTTTTCATCAATGAAATTCATTTTATTCGTGATTGCTTAAAGTGATCTTTCTCTAAAATTTCGCATGCCATGATAGAAAAAACTGTCGCTTATTTGCGGTTTCGGTAGACTCACTTTAAACATGTATAAATAATGCATGAAACAAATTAGGAGTCTAATCATGTTCTGTATTCAGTGTGAGCAAACTATTCGCACCCCCGCTGGTAATGGTTGTAGTTATGCCCAAGGTATGTGTGGCAAATTAGCCGCAACCTCCGATCTGCAAGACTTATTAATCTACATACTGCAGGGTGTTTCAGTGTATGCGGTAAAAGCGCGCGAGCTAGGTATTGTGGATCCAGAGGTGGATACCTTTGTTCCTAAAGCCTTTTTCTCGACTTTAACCAACGTCAACTTTGATGATGAACGCATTATCGCCTATGCCCAGCAGGCCGTAACGTACCGTGAAAGTTTAAAAACAGCCTATGAAGCCGCCTGTGAACAGTCAGGGAAAGCGCCAGAGCAAGTTTCGCCAGTCGCGCAGTTAGTGTTAGGCACCAGCAAACCTGAGATGCTCGCTCAAGCGCCTATCGCATTATTAAATAAAGATAAAAATGACATCCATGAAGATATTCTGGGGCTCCGCTTACTCTGTTTATACGGCCTTAAAGGTGCTGCGGCCTATATGGAACACGCCCGGGTATTAGGTAAAACCGATGTGGACATTGCTGCAGATTTCCATGAGATCATGGCTTTCCTCGGTGAGCCGAGTGTCGATGCGGATAAATTATTTTCGACCGCCATGGAGATTGGTCAATTAAATTATCGCATTATGGCCTTGCTCGATGCGGGCGAAACCGAAGCCTTTGGTCATCCAGAGCCAACAGTGGTCAACACTAAACCGGTTAAAGGCAAAGCCATTTTAGTCTCTGGCCACGATATGAAGGACTTAGAGCTTATCCTTGAACAAACCGCGGGCAAAGGCATTAATGTTTACACCCATGGTGAAATGCTGCCAGCACTAGCGTATCCCGCCTTTAAAAAATATCCCCATTTAGTGGGCAACTACGGTAGCGCTTGGCAGAACCAGCAAAAAGAATTCGCTAACTTCCCTGGCGCCGTGGTGATGACCTCAAACTGTATTATCGACCCTAATGTCGGCCAATACAGCGACCGTATCTTTACCCGCAGCATCGTGGGTTGGCCTGGGGTTACCCATGTGACAGGTGATGATTTTGCGGTGGTGATTGAGAAAGCGCTTGCGCTCGATGGCTTCCAGTACGATGAAATTCCTCACAATATTACAATCGGTTTTGCCCGTAATGCCTTAATGGCCGCGGCGCCGACTGTGGTTGAAAACGTCAAAAACGGTTCAATTAAACATTTCTTCTTAGTCGGTGGTTGTGATGGCGATAAGTCAGAGCGGAGCTATTTCACTGATTTAGCGAAGTCTGCACCGAAGGATTCCATCATCCTGACCTTAGGTTGCGGCAAGTACAAATTCAATAAACTGGAATTTGGCGATATCAATGGGATCCCGCGCTTACTCGATATCGGCCAATGTAATGATGCTTATTCGGCTATCCAGTTGGCTATTGCGCTATCGCAAATTTTTGAATGTGATATCAATGAATTACCGCTGAATTTGGTGTTGTCATGGTTTGAGCAAAAAGCCATTGTCGTGCTGCTAACACTGTTGTCGCTTGGGGTGAAAAACATTCGTACCGGCCCTACGCCACCGGCGTTTTTAACGGCAAATCTGGCCAAGATTTTGGAAGAAAAATTTGGCCTACGTAATACCACGACAGTGGAAGCCGATCTTAAGACCATGCTGAACGTGGCCTAGGCCGATTTCCAGCATATAACCACTGCGGCTTGGCGATAAAGCCGCAGTGCTATGGATATAAAGACGATGAATATGACGACACAGCCTGATATCACTTTATCCTCCACGCCTGCGCATCACGACAGTTTTAGTCAGTTAGTGTGTGTGGAGCGTTGGAACGAGACCGCTGATGTGGTGAGTTTTCGCTTTCAAGCCCGTGAACCGATGACATTTGATTATAAGCCGGGGCAATTTATGACCTTTGTGCTGGAGATTAACGGTACACAGGCTTGCCGCAGTTACACCTTGTCTTCCACGCCGTCACGGCCTTACTCCTTAATGGTGACCATTAAGCGGGTCGACGGTGGGCTTGTATCGAATTATCTGATTGATCACCTGCAACCTGGGCAAATGGTGCGTGTGTTGCCACCGACAGGCCAGTTTAATTTGTTTGATATTCCTGCCGAAAAATACCTCTTTTTGAGCGCGGGTTGCGGTATTACGCCCATGTATTCGATGTCGCGCTATTTAACCGATACCCAAATGAATGCCGATATTGCTTTTGTGCACAGCGCGCGAACTCAAGCCGATATCATTTTTAAAAACACCTTAGAAACCATGGCTAAGCGCCATAGCAGTGTTAAGTTGCGCTATGTGGTGGAGGAGGTGACCACTGATACGGTTTGGCACACGCAGGAGGCATTGCACGATATTGGCCGTTTAAGCGCCGATAACTTACGAAGCTTAGTCCCTGATTTTGCTGAGCGGACCGTGTTTTTGTGTGGGCCTGAGCCTTATATGCAAGCGGTAAAATCGATTCTGGCTGAGCTTAATGTTGATATGAATCAGGTATATCACGAGAGTTTTGCAACTGCGGTGCAAGAGGCGCAGCGCCACGTTTTACAGCAAACAATGGTGCAGCAGACAATGATGCAGCAGGCTCCGGCGGGATTTATGCTCTCCATTGGAGATCGGCAGCGCGAGCTTAGCGCCGATCTCACCTTGCTTGCGGGAATTGAAGCCGAAGGGCTGCCTATCTTAGCGGCTTGCCGCTCTGGCGTTTGTGGTGCCTGCAAATGCCAAGTGATTGAAGGTACTAGCGAATCAACTAGCACCATGACACTCACCCCAGCAGAAATTGCCGCTGGAGTTGTGCTTGCCTGTTCAACTAAATTGACATCAGATGCTCGGATTCAGCTTTGCTAGCGCTGGGCGACCAAGTTAACGAAGGTGAGAGAGCGTGGTGGTTTAGGTCATTGGTTGAGGCTAAATTGCAAATGACAAAGGGAGCCGATTACAGAATTATTTTATGGGCTCAGTTGCGATTATTTCTGTGAGAACGTAAGGTTAAAGGCAAAGGGTTCCCTATCTCGCCCACCATAATTTGTCTCTCTGGAGTCTTGCAATGACCACTTCAACCACCTACGGCACAAAAATTGAAGATCGCAGTCTAGGGCACATACTGTATGGTTTAATGTCAGGTTTTCCTTTGCTGTTGTTACCTATGTTGCTGAGCTTGTTTATTAATTTGTCTCAGCGTCCCGCTGCTCATCATCGGTTGCTGCAATCCCATCTGCGTTGGCAGCGCCATTCCAATCTTATTTTCATCGGATTATTGTTACTCGGATATGTTGTGCCTTTGATTTGGCTGGCGGCATCAATTTATCTTTTGGGGAGCTTGTGGTTTTGTCATCGCGTGATTAAAGGGTGGTTAAGCTTGCTCGATGGCGTCGAAATGTAACGCAGCATAGCCGCTTTACTTTATCAGCTCAGGGGTGTTGAGATGTCGTGGGGGGAGTCGCTGTTTTTTGGGGCCTCCTAAAGCAGGCATCGGCGCAAGGTCGGTTGTGCGTGTTTTGCTCGCGGAATGCTAAAAGCGCAGCTGTGATGACGTTGATGACTGGGATGACGTTGCTGTGATGAGATTGATGTTAGCCACCGGAGAGGATGATGGGGTATCGGTAATCCTCTCCGGTGGCTGAATGGTTTGGGAACGGATTAACGATATAGCTCCCGTACGACTTCTGCCATGAGCTCGAGTGAGGCGGGGGCGTCAAGGTCATCGTTCATGACGAGCCCATCAGCCTTCAGTTGTTTAATTCCTTGTGTTTGTGCCATTAATGCATCGTCGGCAATGGCATAGCAAGGATTGATCACTATCGGGAGATGACTGGTGGCTTTGATTTGGATCAGGCTTGATAAATCTAAGGTGGGCAAATTGGCGTGATTAAAGGTGCGCACCCCCGAATCACATAGGATTAACTGTTGATTGCCTTGGCTTAAAATCATCTCGGTGGCCGCTAAAAACTCCTCATAGCTTGCCATATCATTGCGTTCGAGGAAGAGCGGAATGGGCAGGGTGCCTACCTGCAGCAGTAATGATTGGTTAAACATCTGCGTACCACTGACAAACAACATATCAGCCTGCTGGCTCGCCAGAGTCAAATCAGCGCTTTGCTCGATGGCGATGATGCATTGTAAATCGTATTGCTGCAGAGTTTGGCGCAGTTTGGGCAGGGTGAATTCTGCTGACGTTAATTGGTGCACACCCTCTAAAATGAGCGCTTGGAAGCCCGCCTCTTTAAGTTGTTTTACCCTATGGTCAAATTGCCCTAAGTTGAGCGGAGT
>NZ_JBOFMC010000217.1:0-11892 GCF_051658185.1 Shewanella sp.
GATAAGGCAGGCAGAGCATCAACATTACTGCAATTAGCCTGCTTGGCCACCCCTGTATCGCGGTCAAAAAAACCTTTAACCACGCCAGGCACTGGGATAGCACGCAAGCTAATGGGGGGGCGTTCTTTTAAAAATGCGAGGTAAACCGCCATGGCGCCGCTGCTACCGTAAAGGCTGGTTTTACCGTTATCATCGCGCCCCACCCAAATGGCGGCAACGTTACGCTCATCAAAGCCCGCAAACCAAGAGTCACGGCTATCGTTACTGGTGCCGGTTTTCCCCGCCAGCCCCACGCCGGGGAAGGCGTTGCCTAAGCGGGTCGCGGTCCCGGTATTCACCACTTGCTGCATGGCATATTGGATCAAAAAGTCAGTCTCTGGCGCAATGGCCTGCTCCTTAGGCAAGCGCGTGACTGGCAATGGATTTTTATCAGCATCCAGCACCGCCGTCACCGTGGTTAACTTGCGATACACCCCATTATCGGCCAAGGTTTGATACACCTGCGCCACCATCAACGGAGAGCCACTCACCGCCCCTAATAGCATAGATGGATAAGCGTTGATCGGCTCTTGCCAGCCAGAACGCTCCAGCGTATCAGCCACCGCACCGACCCCCACCGCAATCCCAAGATTGACCGTGGGCACGTTTAGCGATTTTTTAAGGGCTGTGATAAGCGAAACTTGCCCGCTGAATTTTTTATCAAAGTTTTGGGGCGACCAGGTTTTACCTTGCTCATTTTTAAGGGTAATGGGTTGATCTTTAAGAGGGGTTGCCAAGGTAAACTGTCGCTCTGGCGCTAAAGCCGTCGCGTACACAAAGGGTTTGATCAGCGAGCCTATCGGCCGGCGAATTTCAACCGCGCGATTATAGCCATCAAACCCCGGGGTTTTATCGCCAACCATCGCCGCGATCCCGCCAGTGTATTTATCGGTCACCACCATGCCAATCTGCAGGGATTTATTATTTTTATCCAAACTTTTAAGGGTTTGGGTAACGGCTTTTTCGGCCGCCTCTTGGGCCATCGGATCGAGCGTGGTATAGATTTTCACCCCCGATTGTTTTAACAGGGCGTCACCGTAGCGTTCGTTAACTTCTTTTTTGACTAAGGCAAAGAATGAAGGCAATTTCTGGTGCGCCGGTTTATTCAAATTACGGATCCCAAGGGGCGACTCCACCGCAGTTTTATATTCTTGGGTCGTCAGCACGCCAGAGTCCATTAACAAGCGCAACACTAAATCACGCCGCTCTTGAATGCGCTCAGGTGAGCGCCAAGGATTGTAATAGGAAGGCCCCTTGATCATCGCCACTAAAAAGGCTTGTTGAGAGAGAGTCAATTCGCTCACCGGGCGGCCAAAATAAAAGCGTGATGCGAGCCCCATGCCATGCACGGCGCGGGATTTATCCTGCCCCATGTAGACCTCATTCAAATAGGCTTCGAGAATTTCATCCTTGCTGTAACGAAAATCGATGATCACCGCCATCAGCGCCTCGCGCACTTTACGCAGCAAAGAGCGCTCACTCGAAAGAAAGAAGTTTTTTGCCAGCTGCTGGGTTAAGGTCGAGCCCCCTTGTACAGTGCGGCCCGCCGTTAAGTTGACAAAGGCGGCACGAATGATCGCAATAGGATTGACCCCGTGATGCTCATAAAAACTCCGATCTTCTACCTGCAATAAGGCCTGCACCAGAAACTCTGGCATTTCTTCGGTGGGGACAAACAGCCGATCTTCACCGTCACTGGCAATAATTCTATCGAGCAGCACCGGCTCTAAGTGAAAGACCGCCAACTGACGCTTATCCTCCATGCGCGCCACAGCGCTAACGCCATTACTGTCAAAGCTAATCATCACTCGTTGTGCGAGCTGATCGCCCTCGGGATGTAAAAATGGCCGACGCCATAACTCAATCCGCGTGCTCGAGGCGGAAAACTCGCCAACCCGCGCAGGGTTGGCTACCTTGCGATAGCCTAACAGCTTGAGCTCGGCCATCAGTTGGGAGTGGCTCACCGCCGCCCCAGGATAGAGTGCCATCGAGCGGCTGAACACCTGCGCAGGCAGGTGCCATTTTTGCCCAGTGAATTTTTGCGCGATGATTTGATCCAGATAAATACTGTAAAAAGTCACAACGGCAAGGCCAACCAGCGTCAGCTTCCAGAGGAGCGACCAGAGGTGGCCAAGCAACCCGCGACGGGATCTGGCCCGGCGTGAAGTCGTGTTTTTTTGGGGCGTTTTTGTGGTCATATCTACTTCATCATTCGCAAATTAACTAGGATGTATATCAGGGCCATTCATCACTGCAAACCAAGGCTATGGCTTAGATAAACCTAAGGTTTTTTTCTTGGTAAATTTGGTTGGCAAGGTATTTACCGGATCGTCCGGCCACAAGTGTTTAGGATAGCGGCCGCGCATTTCCTTTTTCACTTCAACATACGGGCCTTGCCAAAAACTGGCTAAATCGGCGGTCAACGCCAAGGGACGCTGGGCGGGGGACAGCAGCTCCATGGTGACCTTAAGCTTGCCCTCGGCCAATACGGGGCTCGTTGCCATACCCAGAGCCTCTTGCAGCCTTACCCGCAGTAGCGCCCTGCCAGCAATATCGTAGCTAATCGGCGCGCGCGTACCGGTCACGAGTGGCCAAGAGGTCGGCAAAAGGCTATCGAGGCGTTGTTGCTGCTGCCAGCTCAGCCGATCCATGATAAGGCTCGAGCAATCGAGTTTTTGTAATTGCTGCAGATTATTCACATTTTCAAGATAAGGTGCTAGCCATATTTCCAGTTCAGCCAATAAGGCGGCATCGCTGATATCGGGCCAATCGCCCTGAGGATCAAACATCCTTGCCAGGGTGAGCCGAGCTTGCAGCTGAGGCAAATCTGCCCCCCAAAAAAGCAGGGCGAGCCCTTGCTGGCGAATATAATGGAGCAATGCGGCAACGATCTGCGGCCGCTGCGGCATAGGGATGGCCTCGGTTTTCAGCTCAATTTGCCCAATGCAAAGCTGCCGCTTAGCCACCACTCGGCCCTTCACCTCATCCCAGCCACATTGCTCATGCGTCTCCAGCAGGGCGTTTAACGGCCCATCAAATAACGCGGGTTCAAGTTGGGCCGCCAAATATATCCGCCCAGCCGTTTTACCCGCAGTTTCTTGAAAATCGGCGACCACCAGCCAAGGCGCATGCGCCAGCGCATCCTCGGGCGAGAGCACCACCCCGGTGCCATTGGCGAGCTGATAACCTTCAACGCCGCGCGCCTTAGCGATGCGGTCGGGGTAGGCCAGCGCCAGTAATAATCCCACATCCTGTGGGTGGGCGTGGGTGGCTACGGTGGTAAGTTCAGCATTAATCGCCAATTTTTTTAGCCATTGCCGTGCCTGCTGGCCCGCTTGCCCTTGGGTCGCAAACTGCAGATATTGGCTTATATCGGCGCCGCGCTTTGGCAAACCACGGGCTTCTAAAATCGCCGCCAATAAACAGGCGAGCGCGGCGAATTGCCCCTGAGATGAGGCCTCATCTAAGGCTTTTGCGGCTATCAACATGTGCCCAAGCCTTGGGTGGCAGCCTAGCTCATAGGCAACTTTGCCGTGGGGAGTGAGTTTGTGCTGGCCATCGACCATCCCTAAACGCCGCAGCAAGTCCCAAGCCAGCGCCTCATTGACGCTGGGCGGCGCAGTTAGCAGTGACAGCTCACTAAAAGATTTCGCGCCCCAGTAGGCACAGTCATGGGCCATGGCCACCAGATCGGCAAGAACGATTTCAGGCTCATCGGCCTTGAGCATGCGCCCTTGCTCCTCTTGGCTCCAAAGCCGTAGGCAAACTCCCTTGGCCAAACGCCCTGCCCGCCCTGCCCGTTGGGTTGCCGAGGCTTGGCTAATGCGCTTTAAGCTCAGGCGCGTCACCCCCGTTTTGGGGTTGAAACTGGCTTGACGCTTATAACCGCTATCGACCACAACCCCGATACCCTCAATGGTTAAGCTCGATTCCGCGACGTTGGTCGAGAGGACAATTTTGCGCTTACCCTCGGTCGATTTCACAATCGCCCTATCCTGCTCAGCCCCAGACAGCTCGCCATAGAGCGGGCAAATGGCAAACAAAGCGCCATCGAGGCGCTCGGTTAAATATTGCGCCATGCGCAAAATTTCGGCCTTACCGGGTAAAAACACTAAAATATCCTGATGGGATAGCGCATCCTCATCGGGCGTTGGCGCGTGATTACCGCGCGCAGCGGCTGTGGGTTCCAGCAATTCCAGCACGCAGCGCCCCAGACTGTCGAGCCACGGCTGCTGACTTGACACCGGGCGATACTGCAGCTCAACCGGGAAACTACGGCCTTCACTGCGCAACAAGGGCGCATCCGGCATTAACGCCGCGAGGTTTATCCCGGACAAGGTGGCCGACATCGCGAGGATTTTTAAATCGTCCCGCAATGAAGCTTGCACCTCTAGGGCGAGCGCAAGCCCCACATCGGTAGTTAAATGCCGCTCGTGGATCTCATCAAAAATGATCACCTCAACCCCGGTTAATTCGGGATCCTGCTGGATCATTCTGGTTAAAATCCCTTCGGTGACGATCTCAAGGCGGGTTCTTGGCCCCACCTTAGACTCACCGCGCACCCGATAGCCCACCTCTTGCCCCACACTTTGCTGCCGACACGTGGCAATAAATTGCGCCACACTGCGCGCCGCCACTCGCCGCGGCTCGAGCATTAAAATCCGCCCAGTGAGCTCTGGCCAATCGAGCATGGCTAAGGGCAGCGCGGTGGATTTACCGGCCCCGGTGGGCGCCTCAAGGATGGCTTGATGATGGCTTAATAATGCCACCTTGAGCGGCTCAAGTAAGGAGTGGATAGGTAGGCTATTCAATGCATTAATATAAAAAGAAGGAAAGAATGTGGCCAGTTTAACATAGCCCTTTACTCCCTGTCCCCGTTGCGCTCGCCTTAGCCTTACCTCAAGGCGAGCGTCGTAACAAAATGCCCCAGCCCTCTGACGAGTATGGCCGGGGCACCTCAGGCCGCTGGCAAGGCGTCACCACCACGTTTGGGGGATCCCGCCAGCCCTGCGTTAAAACATCCGGCGTTACCAGTGCAATGGTTGCACCGCGCCAGGTTAGAATCGATAGTTAAGCTTCGCCCAAAGGTTACGCCCAGGTTCATTGACCCTAAACATCGCTTCACTGCCGGGCAAGTCGTTGCCCGAGCCGGCTTTACTCACATGTTCGGCGTAGGTGACATCAAACAGGTTTTCAACCCCAATAATCACTGAGAGCGCCTTACTATAAGACCAAGAGGCATTGAGGGCGAGCGTACCAAAACCGCGGCTTTCGCCCAGATCTTGGCCGACAATATTCCCTTGCCCGAGGGTATAACGCTCTTGAGCCGCCACGCCGCGCCACTGGGCCGCCATGGTCCAATTTTGCCACTGGTAATTCACCGTCAGCCGCGCCTCAAGGGGCGAGATCTGCCCAAGGGCGACATTGTCAGTATCATTTTCACCGCGGGTGTAACTGAGGGTTAATTGTGCCGACCACTGCTCATTTAAGGCATAATCAACACTCGCCTCACCACCATACAAGGTGGCATCAATGTTACGGGCAACACTAGCGGGCCCGGTCGCATCGATCAGGATATAGTCATCGATTTGGCCATAAAAGAGTGAGACTGAGGTTTCTATCGGGCCCTGATAAATCCAACCGATGTCGAGCTGATTGGTGGTTTCTGGCGCCAGTTCAAAGGCTTTTTGAGCTGAGTTGCCCACGCTTGACTTCATAAACTCCCAATAATCGGGCATCCGTTTCGCTGTACCGACTCCCGCATAATATTGATGCCCATCAATGACATATTCATAACGCAGGTAACCACTAAAGAGAGAATCATCGCGCTCACCCTGCTGGGCGATGAGTAGCTCTGTATTCCACTGGTCATAGCGGAGCCCGCCATGGAGGCTACTGTTATCAATCCGGTAAACCGACTCGGCAAACACCCCATAATTGTAATAGCGCATATCCTCTTTGAAGGGCTTTTGCAGCAAGTCATCTAAGCCGTTGTCACCGGCGGCGATGCTGCGGCCATCGTGCTCACTGGCCATATAATCGACCCCGAGGGTCAGCTCGAGCGGATCAAGCGGCGTGAGCTCAAACCACAGGTGGCCCCCTTGGGTCATCCGGCGCACGTTAGAGCCAGCGTTAACCCCTTCATCAAATCTGTCCATGATGTGGTCGTTCTTATTGCTAAACGCTTGAGCTTCCATCGATTTTAACCATGTTGAGTCAAAATCGTGTTGCAGCAACAGGCTCACATCGCGGTTATCAATTTGACGCGCCTTGTTTAAACGGTCTGCATATTCGGCAGAGCCACTGGACTCGCCATAAGCTAATTCCAGCACCGTGCGCTCAGAGGGCGTCCAGCCAAGGGCGATATTGCTACTCTTGCGGTCATAGCTCGACTGCACTTTGTTGCCATTACCATCCTGATAGTGATCGCTACTCGATTGATTCATATCAAAATCAACGTAGTAATTTTTATCACCCCCGGTCAGTTCAATGATGCTATCGCGCCGCTCAAAGCTGCCGGCCGTCGCGCTGGCCCGCCCTTCAATATCCGCCTCGGAGAAGCGATGGCGATCCTTTTCAAATAAAATGGTGCCTGCCGTCCCCACAGGGCCATATTTTACGGTTTGTGGCCCCTTAATCACCGTTATCTGATCATAGGCTTCGGGATAAATGTAGTTAGTCGGCGGATCCATCCGCCCACCACAAGCGCCATAAACATGCTGGCCATCATCCACAATGCTCAAACGTGAGCCACCTTGGCCCCGAAAGGTGGGATCGCCACCTGAGCCGCCCTTACGGGTGATATTAAAACCGGGGATAGATCGCAAAAATCCAGAACCATCATAGGCCGGTAACGGCAGGCGATTTTGCTTAGGATCGCTCACCAAATGCACGGGCTGGCGCATCACATCGCCTGTGACGATGAGGTGTTCCAAACACCGTTGCTCATCACCACAATCAATGGCTTCATCGGCGAAAACGCTCTGAGGTAGCGTAGTGCCCAATATCGTCGCAACGGCAAACGCCAGGCTGAGTGGTTTATATGGCATGGATCCCCCTATTTATTGTTTTTTATCATGTAAAAACGTAGGGGGTATTGTTGTGATTCTCAGGCAGGGGGCAATCTAAATCCCCAAAGGCGCGACAATCTGTCGCAGCCCCATTTGCGGCAGTTCACAAAACAGTCAACCTTTACGCTGTGGGTCACCCACGCTAAAGCATGGCGACTTAGGGCTCAGGCTGGCGATAGCGGATAAAAAGGCCTGCGGGTAAGCGCACAGGTCTATTGTTAAGGTGTTAAGGTGTTAAGGTGTTAAGGTGTTAAGGTGTTAAGGGAATAAGCCTTTGGTTAAGGGAGTATGCCCTGTTTTTATGTAAATGAAGATCGCGTCACGCAACGATACCGACAGCGTAAAGAGTGGATACTCTTAAGTCAGTCCAATCAATGAGATGTAAACGCGCCCCTGAAACTCAGCTGACTCAACATGTCAGGCTCCCCCCTACAAATCGGCTAAGAGGGTGAGCACGCGAATAAGCTGCGATCTCGCCGGCAGCATGCGATGCTGCGGGCAATAGCACAAAATGCACGATGAGGTGATGGGTTATTCAAGTAAACGCAGCGTCTCCCGGTAAGGGCGCCTTTGTTCATAGGTTTGTAATCGCAATTGAAATTCGTCCGCCTTCGTCAGCTCAGCGGAGCGTTTTAACGCCTCGATAGCCTTTTGCTGAGTCGCGATCGCAGCACCAAAATCCCCCACTTCAGCATAGGCGGCAGCAAGATTATCTAAATTGGTGGGATCATTTTCGTTGGCTTTCAGCAGATCTAAAGATAACGCCAACGCCCGATTACCATCACGGTATTGCGCCTCAGGGCAAGTTGCCAATATCCAGGCCGCATTACCGAGGGCAATATTGTCCCCCACTTGGGTAAATTGCTGCACCGCCTTACCGCAATGGCGCACCACTCCATCACCACCGGAGGCATAAATAAACCCTAAGCGAAATTGTGCCCAGCGATTGCCCCGCTCCCCCATGGTTTTATACCAATGTTCGGCAACGGCAAAATCACGTTTAATCAACTGTCCCTCAAAGGAAAGATCCGCAAGGGTTTGCTGCGCTTTTTCATGTTGCTGCTCTGCGGCCAGGGCAATCCAATACATGCCTGATGGCACTTCCTTCGCCACATAACGCCCCGTCAAATACATTAACCCCAGCAGAAATTGGGCGTTCGCCTCACCCTCGGAGGCTTGCAATTGAATATGCGCAAATTTACTGGCCGCAATCTCATTGGCAGGTTGCGGGATAGAAAATGCCTTTGCCGCGGGACTCAAGCCTAATGCCAAAGCCAAACCGGCCACCAAAACCCATGGAGTGTATTTCACGTCGTTACCTCTCTTAAACGCGACTGCACCGCAAAGTTAGCCTGAATCCTTCCCAGAAGTCGAGCTTAAATTATGTTAAAAAAAGCAATAAGCTCACCATTGTCTAGGCTATAATCACACCGTAGTTGACGCCCAAGAGAGCTATTGTGCTGCTTTTACAATGTTATTCAGTGATATGACGCTTCGCGGCCTAATTATAAGATGTGATTTACTCAGCAGAGTTAGCTCAATCACGCCGCTTTCGAACCGATTCAGTTGACTTAACTCACTAAAACAGCAAAATAAGCTCTAATTTTAGAAGGTTGATTGCATTTATTCACTTATTCTAAACTAAGACTTTCATCAAGTTTTTGTGAGTTTAATTGACGTAAAATACTTATTTAGCATATTCTTACTTTCGTTTTAATCAATCGAGGAACACCAACATGGCTCTGATTGGTAAGCCAAAACCGGACCCAACTTTGGAATGGTTTTTATCACACTGTCACATTCATAAGTACCCCGCCAAGAGTACCCTTATCCATGCTGGTGAAGACTCAGATACCCTTTATTACATTGTAAAAGGTTCTGTCGCGGTATTGATTAAAGATGATGAAGGTAAAGAAATGATCCTTTCTTATCTCAATCAAGGCGACTTTATCGGTGAGTTAGGGTTGTTTGAAGAACAATCTGAACGTACCGCATGGGTTCGCGCTAAACAAGCCTGTGAAATTGCTGAGATTTCGTATAAGAAATTCAAGCAACTTATCCAAGTGAACCCCGAAATTCTGATGAAGCTGTCTGCGCAAATGGCCTATCGCCTCCAGAGCACCAGCCAAAAAGTCGGCAATTTAGCATTCTTGGATGTGGCAGGACGCATTGCGCAAACACTGCTGCATCTTGCCAAGCAGCCAGATGCCATGACTCACCCTGATGGCATGCAAATTAAGATCACTCGCCAAGAGATTGGCCAGATTGTGGGTTGCTCCCGCGAAACCGTGGGCCGCATTTTAAAAATGCTAGAAGAGCAAAATCTCATCCAAGCGCACGGTAAAACTATCGTGGTCTACGGCACCCGTTAAGCTAGTCTTCAGCTTGATTTAAGCCTGTTTCATTAAAGTGGCCTAGTATAAATTCTAGGCCATTTTTTATTGGGGAACGCAAATGAAACGGCTGTTTTTTATCGGTTTTTTCAGCCTATTCACGCTGGTTTATCCAACAATAATTCAGGCCGGAACCATTGAGTTAGAGCATTATCAAGCCAAAGCGCTGGTCAACTCAGGTCAGATTTTATCCCTCGATGGCACCTTAGCCGTGGTCAATCAATTTTGCCAAGGTGAATTAATTGATGCCCATCTCTACCAAGAAGATCATAAATGGCGCTATGATTTGCAACTTAAAGTTCAGCCTGGTCAAATTGTCAATCTGAGTATTGATGCGACCAATGGTCAACCTGAACATCCCACTGCACTACCGAGCGAATGCCAAAAACATGAAACTGCTACTCGTTGAAGATAATCCGCTGCTCGTCTCCGAATTGGAGAAACAACTTAAAATTGCAGGTTACGTTACGGATATCACGGATAAAGCCGTTGAAGCCGACTACTTGATCAAAGAAACCCAATACGATTGCGTCATTTTAGATATTGGCTTACCCGACGGTAATGGGCTTGAATTACTTGAAGCGTGGCGCAATCGCGGCATCAGCACCCCCGTCATCATGTTAACGGCACGCAGCCAGTGGCATGAAAAGGTCGAAGGGTTTAATGCCGGGGCCGATGATTATCTCGGTAAACCTTTCCACACCCAAGAATTGTTAGCGCGCATTCAAGCGCTGATCCATCGCGCCCATGGCCGGCTAAACACCTCAAGTAAACAGCTCAGTTATGCTGGCGTGACCTTAGATGAAGCGGAGCAAACAGTACAAGTGGCTCAGCAGGTGTTTGAACTCACCGCGATGGAGTTTAGGCTGCTAAAAATCTTCCTGATGTCACCTAAAAAGCTGTTATCTAAGACCCAATTGACCGATAAGCTCTATCAGTTTGATGATGAAAAAGAGAGCAATGTGGTCGAAGTGTATGTGACTCATTTGCGTAAAAAATTAGGTAAAACCGCAATCGAAACTCGCCGCGGCCAAGGGTATATCTTCCATGGCGTCACGCCATGATCTCCATACGCACTAAGCTGAGTTTATGGTTAACCGGCTTATTGATTTTAGGCACAGTGATTGGACTCATCCTGTTTGAGTCCATGCTGCGCCAAGCCTTCCACGACTCCATTATCAATCGCTTAGAAGAAGATCTTGAGCACATTATGCTGGCAACCCGGCTCAATAATGGGGATATCAGCATAGATCAAAGCCAACTTTCCAGTTTTTACAAACCGGCCTACTCCGGCCGCTATTTCCAGCTGAACCTGCCTCATGAAGTGATCCGCTCCCGCTCCCTGTGGGATATGCAGCTTGAGATTGAACCATTAGCGCCAAATCAAACCCGTGTGTGGCAGGCTAAAGGCCCTAAAAATAACGATATGCAACTGTTATCCCTCGGTTTAACGTCAACCAGCGCCAATGTCACCGCCACCCTCACGGTCGCGCAGGACCTCAGTATCGGCCGCCGGGTATTTAGCGAGGTCTACGGCACTAAACTGGGCGTGAACCTTATCATGCTGCTGGCGATGATTGCGGGGATTTTCTTAATCCTGCGCCAATCCTTTAAACCCGTTAAACAAATACAGCACGCCCTCGCACGCCTACAGGAAGGCGAAATTAACGCGCTCGAACTCCATAATATTCCAACCGAAGTACAGCCACTGGCCAAAACCTATAATGAACTGCTCGACTACACTGCTAAACAAATTGAGCGTAGCCGCAATAACTTAGGCAATTTAAGCCATGGTCTAAAAACGCCGCTGGCGGTGATGCAGCAACAGGTAGAGGCCCTTGGGCTTCACGATCCGCAAACCGCGCTCGCATTACAGCAACAGCTCGATACCATTCACAAAATGGTCGAGCGCAAGTTGGCCACCGCGCGGATCACTGGCGATATGCTGCCCGCCGCTCAATTAGTGTTGCCAAGGGATTTACAGAATTTAGCCAATACCTTAGATAAGGTGCATCGCCAAAAAGGGATCCGCTGCCACTTTGCACTCGATCCTAAGCTGCAACGTTTACCCATCCACCGCGAAGATGGCATGGAACTGCTCGGCAATCTGTTAGATAACGCCTATAAATGGGCGCAAACCGAGGTGGCGGTGAGTTTATCCCGCCAGCAAGATAAGCTCATACTGTGTATTGATGATGATGGCCCAGGCGTCGCCGACGATGAACTCCATCAACTGACTCGGCGCGGTACTCGGCTGGATGAATCGGTCATGGGGCACGGTCTAGGACTGTCAATCGTCAAAGAAATTGCTGAGCAATATGGGATCAAGCTTACATTCGACCATAGCGCCAGCCTAGGTGGTCTGCGGGTCGAGCTCGTTTTCAGCTAAA
>NZ_JBOFMC010000218.1:0-29160 GCF_051658185.1 Shewanella sp.
TTCCAATCCGGTTGCGCGTTAATAGGCGGTGAGACCGCTGAGATGCCCGGTATGTATGAAGGTGAAGATTACGATCTGGCCGGTTTCTGTGTCGGTGTGGTTGAAAAAGCCGCCATCATTGACGGTAGCAAAGTCGCGGCGGGTGATGCACTGATCGCCTTAGCCTCAAGCGGGCCTCATTCAAATGGTTACTCATTAATCCGTAAAGTATTAGAAGTTAGCCAAGCCGATCCTCAGCAGGACCTCAATGGCAAGCCATTGATCCAACACCTGTTAGAGCCAACCAAAATTTACGTTAAATCATTGCTCAAACTTATCGAAGCATCCGATGTCCATGCGATGGCCCACATTACCGGTGGTGGCTTCTGGGAAAATATCCCCCGTGTGCTGCCAGAAAACTGCAAAGCGGTTATTCAAGGTGATTCATGGCAATGGCCTGCGGTGTTCAGCTGGTTAATGGCTAACGGCAACATTGCCCAATATGAAATGTACCGTACCTTTAACTGCGGTGTGGGCATGATAGTCGCCCTGCCCGCTGACAAAGTCGATGCCGCCTTGTCATTGCTCGCCGCTGAAGGTGAACAAGCCTGGCTCATCGGTGCTATCGCTGAGCGCGAAGGCAATGAAGAGCAAGTGGAGATCCTGTAATGCCCTCAAGCTGTCGTGTTGTTGTATTAATTTCTGGAAATGGCACTAACCTGCAAGCCATTATCGATGGTTGCGATGATAATCTGCTCGCCGACGTGGTCGGAGTGATCAGCAATAAACCTGAAGCCTATGGCTTAATTCGCGCCCATCATAGCGAAATTGATACCAGCTGTGTGATTGCCCACCGAGGTGAATCACGCGCGCAATACGATGCGCGGCTCATGGCCGCGATCGAACGCTATCAGCCCGATTTAATCGTGCTGGCCGGATTTATGCGGATCTTAACCGATGATTTTGTTAATCATTATCTCGGTCGCATCATCAACATTCATCCGTCGCTATTGCCAAAATACACGGGCTTAAACACCCATCAACGGGCGATTGCAGCTAACGACAGCGAACATGGTGCCAGCGTGCATTTTGTCACCTCTGAATTAGACGCAGGTCCAGTGATTTTACAGGCCAAAGTCCCTATCTATGAAGATGATACCGCCGAGATCTTGGCCGCCCGCGTACATGAGCAAGAACATGCCATTTATCCCCTCGTGGTGAAATGGTTTAGTCAGCAGCGGCTAAAACTGCACGAAGGTCAAGCCTATCTTGATGGTACGCTTATTGGCCCGAGCGGCTACGCGCCGGATTAAGCGCTTAGCCTCGAGAGGGTAGCAACGCACCACCAAATAGAGACCTTCGGGTCTCTATTTTTTTGACTATTTTTGATAAAAGCATTGTTTTCGTGGGCAATGTGGCATTAGATAACCTCAACAGCAGCTTTTGCCCGGTATGATAAGAGAGCATGAGATGAAAAATATTATTTGCGATATCGATGGTGTCTTACTGCACGACAATAAATTGATCCCCGGCAGTGATAAATTTATCCAACGCATATTAACCCAAGGTAATCCGTTAGTTCTCCTGACCAACTACCCGGTACAAACCGCCAAGGATCTGCAAAATCGTTTGAGTGCGGCTGGCATAGAGATCCCAGAAGCCTGTTTTTATACCTCGGCCATGGCCACCGCCGATTTTTTAAAACATCAGCAAGGCAGTAAAGCCTTTGTGATTGGTGAAGGCGCCCTCACCCATGAACTCTACAAGGCCGGTTTTACGATTACCGATATTAATCCTGACTTTGTGATTGTCGGGGAAACCCGCTCCTATAACTGGGATATGATCCATAAAGCGGCTGGATTTGTGGCTCGCGGCGCCCGCTTTATCGCCACCAACCCCGACACCCACGGCCCAGCCTATAGTCCCGCCTGCGGTGCGCTTTGCTCACCGATTGAGCGGATTACCGGTAAAAAACCCTTTTATGTCGGCAAACCCAGCTCGTGGATCATCCGCTCAGCCCTAAACCATATTGATGGCCATTCTGAAAACACCGTCATCATCGGCGACAATATGCGCACCGACATTTTAGCCGGTTTCCAAGCAGGGCTTGAAACTATCCTCGTCACCAGTGGCGTCAGTAAATTTGAGGATATAGATAAGGAACCCTTCCGCCCGAACCATGTATTTGCCTGCGCGGGCGATATCGATGTTGTCTAATGCCAACGCCTAATGCCGAGTGTCATGCCACAGTGCAATGTCTGAGTTTAGTGCCGCAGTGCAATGTCCAAGTTTAATGCACACTGCAATGTGGCTCGCCAACTCAAACCTTCATCGGTAGACACTGAGGACGTTGTGATCCCAACGGCGCTGCAAATGCCGCGCTTTTTTAAGTTAGCGCCTAGCTTAACCGCTTAGGCGGCTCCTCTTTGGTTAGGCCGCTCACCTTTGGTGATAAGTATCGCCATCGCCAGTGCAAACACCCTGGCAAGCTGTTTATCACCGGCGTGGACGATACTTGGCAAAGCCTGCTGCCATGTATTATCAAACCACCTTTTCAAGCAATCTTTTTTCAAACCACCTTTGCACAAGTGCCCAAGCTACCTTTGCTCAAGCAATGATCTTTCCTGTCGTTTTCAGGCACTATGCCTATTTAAGCAACATTAAGTAACACATTAACCACGGGCCACACCTTGTCGCTGCATCCGGCTTACTGCATGATGACACCACGCTTTGCCACAGCCTTACATTAGGCTATCTCCTTAATAAATAAGACTAGAACCACAGTAGGATTAACCTATGCAACCTGTATATCCACTCTTGGCCCTCGCGCTACTTAGCGCCTGTAGTCCCAATGCCTCCCACCACGATGGCGATCACGCTGTAGCCACATCAACACCGGCGGCAGTGACATCCGTCGCGTTTAATGAAGAGCGCTTTCGCGATGATATCAAAGCGTTATCATCGGACGAATTTGAAGGCCGCGCGCCAACCACGCGAGGAGAACAACGCACCTTAGCGTACCTCGCCAAAGCTTTTGAAGAGATGGGCCTGAAAGGTGCATATCAGGGCAGTTTTCTGCAACCTGTGCCCATGGTGAGTTATACCGCCTCGAAAGAGCAACAGGTGACCTTGGCCGGATTACCCTTTAAATATCGTCAAGATCTGGTACTCAATAGTCACCACGATAATGGAGGAGTTCACATCGACAACGCCCCATTAGTGTTTGTTGGCTATGGCATCAACGCCCCAGAATATGGCTGGAACGATTACCAAGATGTCGATATGAAAGGCAAAATCGCGGTGATCTTAGTCAATGATCCTGGCTTTGCCCGCCCCGATTCCGGCAAATTCAATGGCAAGGCCATGACCTATTACGGACGCTGGAACTATAAATTTGAGGAAGCCAGCCGCCAAGGCGCCCTTGGCGCGCTGATCATCCATGATACTGAGCCCGCCTCCTACCCTTGGTCAGTTATCGAAAACAGCTGGACCGGACCACAGCAGGAACTCGTACAAAGTCACGCGGAGCAAGCGCGCCGCATCCAAGTCGAAGGTTGGCTCACCTTAGATGCCGCCACCCGACTGTTTACTCAAGCCGGGTTGTCACTCCCGCATTTGATGGCCCGCGCCGCTGACAGTGCGATTAATGTTCCTCTAGAACAAACGGCCAGTATTGCCTTTAAAAACAAAGCCGAATACGCCAATAGCCATAATGTGGTCGCGACGCTCCCTGGCAAGCAACAAGCCGATGAACACATTATCTATACTGCCCATTGGGATCATCTAGGTAAAGATGACAGCAAGACGGACGATCCTATCTATAACGGTGCCCTCGACAATGCTTCAGGGACGGCGGGGATCCTCGAAATCGCACGGCAATTGGCTGAAAACGCCAAACAAGGCCAAGGATTAGCGCGCTCGGTCACCTTTATTGCCACCACGGGTGAAGAGCAAGGTTTGCTTGGCTCACGCTACTACGCCGCCAACCCCATTTACCCTATTGCCAAAACGGTCGCGGTATTAAACCTTGATAGCACCAATATTTATGGCAAAACCAAAGACTTTACCATTGTTGGCAAGGGCCAATCTGAGTTAGAAAATTATCTTATCGCGGCAGCAAAACAACAAGACCGCATTGCCGTTGCCGAGAAAAACCCGGCCTCTGGTGGATTCTTCCGCTCTGATCATTTCAGTTTTGCCAAACTAGGAGTGCCCGCGGTGTTTGCCGGGGGGGGAAGCGAGCCCGTCGATGCCGCTACCGCTGCCTACAAAACCCAAATGCAAGCCAGCATGAAAGGTTGCTACCACAATGTGTGTGATGAATACCGGGAGGACTGGGATTTAAGTGGGGCATTGGAAGACATGCAAATCTACTATCAAGTGACCCGTACCTTAGGCAATAGCCAAGATTGGCCGGGGTACTATTCAGGCAGCGAATTTAATCGCCTGCGCCCCGCGCAGTCTGCAGCTCCTGAGAGTGAGTTCGCCAGCGCCACAAAATAACGTATGTTTGACCTCACATACATGAACGTAAACATCACTAAGGCACGTGGACTCACGTGCCTATTTTGTGTGCCGCGCTTGGTTAAGTTGCAAGCAAACCACACAAACAACCGCGTATCTCGCGACCCTTTTTTGATGCAGTTGATTTTTTTCAGCAACATTGTGAATTCTCCAATATCGGCCCCTCCTACACAAGTCAAAATAAATATTCTTCACCATAAAACAAATACAACTAAATATTCATCAATGAAACGCGCAAAATACCCATGTAAAAATCATTATTTAAGCGTAAAAACACGCTAATCAATAAAAATAATGGTTGGCAAGTTCGCGATTCACTGGCACATTGGCATCCAATTGAGACATCCTCAAATGAATGCCAGAGTGGGAGTTGTATTATGTGTTCAATATTTTCAATTTTAGATATCCAATCCGATGCCCAAGCCTTGCGCCAAGTCGCGCTCGAAATGTCTAAACTTATGCGTCACCGCGGCCCCGATTGGTCGGGGATTTATGCCAGTGATAAAGCCATTCTGGCCCACGAGCGCTTAGCGATTGTTGATATAGAACACGGCGCCCAACCGCTGCTGAGCGAAGATGGCAATTTGATCCTCGCCGTCAACGGTGAAATCTATAACCATAAAGATCTCAAAGCTCAGCTAGGTGACAAGTATCGCTATCAAACCCATTCCGATTGCGAAGTGATCCTCGCGTTATATCAAGAATACGGCACGCAATTTCTGGATAAATTAAACGGGATCTTCGCCTTTGTGTTATATGACAAAGCCCAGGATCGATACCTTATCGGCCGCGATCATATGGGGATAATTCCACTTTATACCGGCCGTGATGCTGCGGGTAACTTCTATGTGGCATCAGAGATGAAAGCCCTCATGCCCGTGTGCAAAACCGTCGAAGAATTCCAACCTGGCCAGTACCTCTACTCCAGCGATGCCGCGCCAGTACAATATTACCAACGCGATTGGCAACACTATGATGCAGTTAAAGATAATGGTGCAAACCAACAGCAACTACGTGACGCACTCGAAGCGGCGGTAAAACGGCAATTAATGTCTGATGTCCCCTACGGCGTGTTGCTGTCGGGCGGCTTAGACTCCTCTATCATCTCCGCGATCACGCAAACCTTTGCCACACGTCGTATTGAAGATAATGGTGAAACTGGCGCTTGGTGGCCGCAGCTGCATTCCTTTGCCGTCGGACTTAAGGGCGCGCCGGATCTTATCGCCGCCAAGAAAGTCGCCGATGCCATTGGTACCATTCACCACGAAATCAACTTTACCTTCCAAGAAGGACTTGATGCGATTAAAGAAGTGATTTATCACTTAGAAACCTACGATGTCACCACCATACGGGCTGCCACGCCGATGTATTTAATGGCGCGTAAAATCAAAGCCATGGGCATCAAGATGGTGTTATCGGGCGAAGGCGCTGACGAGCTGTTTGGGGGTTACTTATACTTCCATAAAGCGCCAAATGCTCAGGCGTTTCACGAAGAATTGGTTCGTAAACTCGATAAGTTGCATTTATTTGATTGTCTGCGCGCCAACAAAGCCATGGCCGCCTGGGGATTAGAAGCCCGTGTGCCCTTCCTCGATAAGGAATTTATGGATGTCGCAATGCGCATCAACCCCGAGGCTAAAATGTCAAAGGATGGCCGTATTGAGAAACACATTCTGCGTCAAGCCTTTGAAGATAAATTACCCAAAGAAGTGGCGTGGCGCCAAAAAGAACAATTCAGTGATGGCGTGGGATACTCATGGATTGATGGCCTAAAAGCCCATGCAGCCGAGAAGGTGGATGATTTGCAGTTAGCCAATGCAAAATTTCGCTTTCCCTACAATACGCCAGAAACCAAAGAAGCCTATTTTTACCGCTGCTTTTTTGAGGAACATTTCCCATTACCGAGTGCGGCTGAAACTGTGCCAGGAGGCAAATCCGTCGCCTGTTCCACCCCAGAAGCCTTGGCTTGGGATGAAAGTTTACGCGGGATTATCGACCCATCAGGTCGAGCGGTCCGCTCGGTACATAGCGCAAGCTATTAAGCCCAAGCTATTAACCCCAAGCTATTAACCAATAGTCGCAACGTTTTGATAGTTAACAAAAACATAAATGCGCCGGAATGAATATCAGTGGGTTTTCAATCCCTTGAGCTAAGGCGATATTCAGCTGGCGCAATGACTCATCTTGCCAAAGCCAACCCCCAGAGCAGTACTGTGGCCCGCTTAAAAGCAGTAGGGGTCAGCCACCAAAGTGGCTGACCCCTATTTCAGAGCCTTTTTGCCAAGTGAACGTTCAGCAATCTTAAACTTTCAAGGTTCACTAAACGCCGCTCTGCGATGAGATGACACCAAATAGCCAACTACTTGGATTCAAGCGTTTTTGATTCGAGTGTTTTTTTCACTTTGTCGGTCTTTAATGGCGAGGCAAAAAAATGTGGCTGATGCTCATGCTGCGGATCTGGCAGTGCAATTTGCCCCTGCTCAATCCACCAATAACCCAGTCCGACAATCAACCCCCCCCAACAATATTACCTAAGGTAACAGGAATTAAGTTATTGAAGATAAAGTTAATAACAGTCAGATCAGCAAATTGCTCTTGAGTGACACCTAAAGAGACAAAATACTCAGGACTGGCGAATGCATGAATGGTGATCCCAAGCGGCACCATAAACAAATTGGCAATACTGTGTTCAAAACCACTACTGACAAACATTGCCACTGGCAAAATTAATAAAATCGCCTTGGTAAGGGATTCGCGACTGGCGAAAGTCATCCAAATACCTAGACAAACCAACATATTACACAAAATGCCTAAGCTAAATGCTTGCACCCAGGTATGATGCAATTTGTGCTCCGAGACCATTAATGCATTTAAGCCCCAGCGGCCACTGTCTAATTGATACAATCCGGCGGCCATGATGAGGCCAACCATCAACATGGCTCCAATAAAGTTCCCCAGATACACCCGGCACCAACATTTAAGCAACTCCGCCCCCGTCACCTGCTTTTGGGCCCAGGCAACGCTGCTTAGCACCGAGCTGGTAAAAAGTTCGCCGCCACAAATCACCACCAAAATCAGGCCTAAACTAAAGGCTAAGCCGCCCACCAATCGGACCAATCCCCAAGGGCTATCACCCGCGCCCGTGGTAACCGTAATATAAAAAACAAAAGCGAGGGCAATAAAAGCACCGGCAAATACCGATAAACCAAAGGATTGCCACGGGGCTTTTACCACTTTGCTTTTGCCATAAATCTCCGCCTGATGATAACAACTAAAATGCGAAGAAACCTGCGGTGTAGCATGCTCACTACTCACGGGGCTGATTGATGGTGTTGAACGAGAGTCTTTCATAATACTACTCCATCGCTAAACTCGGTGAATTGAACTGGTAACATACGTTTCTCCCGCAGCGCCTGAGCGCATACCCTACAGTAACAAAAGATTAATAATGATCTGCTTACATAATGATCCACTAAAGCCACGCTTTGTATCATATATAACCACCAAACAGTGAAGCCTTGATTGTCAGACCGTGATGTCATTCACAGGGTGAAAGTAGAAAATGCACAGATACGAACCACAAGGCAAATTGGTCTTACCAATTTCACTAAATCCTCTCGCTCTTTCGCGTTATCTTCACCGCTCCACTTCGACTCACTTTTCGAGGGATAAAATTTCGATACGCTCGCGTCAACCGAGCCCTTTTGCGCGGTTCAAAGCATGCTTTGCCCCCAGTTAGCCTCGCCATCATCGAGCAAAGTCGGCATGCCACAAACCACCGTCAGTACACCAATGCTGCGGCCTCATCCAGCACGGTCCTATCGGTATAACGAGTATCATTGCGATAGGGTGGGTGTCATCAACCAATCGCATGCATCAATCGCGCTTCCCTCAAGCGCCACGGCTAACAAATACACGTCAGCGGCTTAGGCATGCCTTATCGCAAGAGCATAAAGTGTGATCTCTATCTAGTGTAGTCATTTAACGGTGCTTTCCACGGTTAACATCTGAGGTAACACCGCCGCGAAGATGAAGATGTGCCCAATCACGATTTAGCGGTTAAAAATAAAAACATATAAAATCAGTATGTTGAGCGAATAACCACAAGCAGTCACTCACGTTGCGAGGGTAAATTAATGATACCTCAGCCTGATTGGCAGGCACAAAACTTCGCAATATCTGTGATAAATCGATTATATTTGATACGGTAAACACGGACGAAAAAGCGAGGTTTAGGGACTGCTGTACTAAAAAAATGCTACCTTGCTAGCAAATTTACGATTAATAAATCACAAACTCATCCGATTAAGATGCGATAGTCACCGAGCTATGTTAATATGCTTGTGGGCAATTGGTCTTACCAATTTACATTTTAGGCAACGCCCATAACGCCAGAACATTTAAGTTTGTCAGTATATCGGGTATTGATTGACAAACTTAGGGAGTAATTAATACTCCTTAGACCCAGTTCCCATCATAGGGCGTCATCATGACGGGGGCTTTCATCAGGAATTTAGCTATTGGCTTATACTCAGCATTGCTTAAACGCTGATCGCCAATAACCTTTATCTCAACCAAAAGGTATTAGTACGATGACCGACAAAACTGAACTGTTTGCCAGTGCATGGGAAGGTTTCACTCCTGGTAATTGGAAATCTGAAGTCAATGTACGTGACTTTATCCAACACAACTACACTCCCTATGAAGGCGACGAATCATTCCTAGCTGGTGCCACTGAAGCGACCACAACCCTGTGGGACAAAGTGATGGAAGGCATCAAACAGGAAAACCGCACCCACGCCCCTGTCGATTTCGACACTAAGATGGTTTCAACCATCACTTCCCATGACGCGGGCTACATCAATAAAGAATTAGAAACTATCGTTGGTTTACAAACCGATGCGCCACTAAAACGCGCAATGTTACCTAACGGTGGTATTCGTATGGTTGAAGGTTCTTGCGCCGCTTACGGCCGTGAACTCGACGCCGACGTAAAGTACATCTATTCAGAACTGCGTAAAACCCATAACCAAGGCGTATTTGACGTTTATACCCCTGAAATTATGGCTTGCCGTAAATCCGGTGTATTAACCGGTTTGCCGGATGCCTACGGTCGTGGCCGTATTATCGGTGACTATCGCCGTGTGGCACTTTACGGTATCGACTTCTTAATGAAAGATAAGTTTGCCCAATTTGGCTCACTGCAAGCGCAGTTAGAAGCCGGTGAAGACTTATCAAGCGTGATCCAATTACGTGAAGAAATTGCCGAGCAACACCGCGCCTTAGGCCAAATGAAAAAAATGGCCGCTAAGTACGGTTTCGACATTTCAGGCCCAGCGAAGAATGCCCAAGAAGCCATCCAATGGACCTACTTTGGTTACTTAGCGGCAGTGAAGAGCCAAAATGGTGCCGCAATGTCACTTGGTCGCACCTCTTCATTCCTCGATATTTATATTGAGCGCGATCTGAAAAACGGCACAATTACTGAGCAACAAGCTCAGGAAATGGTTGACCATTTTGTGATGAAATTGCGTATGGTGCGTTTCTTACGTACCCCTGAATACGATGAATTATTCTCTGGTGACCCAATTTGGGCGACAGAGTCAATCGCGGGTATGGGCTTAGATGGCCGTACTTTAGTGACGAAATCAAGCTTCCGTTTCTTGAATACCCTTTACACTATGGGGCCAAGTCCAGAGCCAAACATCACCGTATTGTGGTCAGAAAAGTTACCTATCGGTTTCAAGAAATATGCCGCTAAAGTGTCAATCGACACCAGCTCGATTCAATACGAAAACGATGACTTGATGCGCCCTGATTTCCAATCAGATGACTATGCTATCGCCTGTTGCGTTAGCCCAATGGTCGTAGGCAAACACATGCAGTTCTTCGGTGCCCGCGCGAACTTGGCGAAAACCATGTTATACGCCATTAACGGTGGCGTTGACGAAAAACTGAAAATCCAAATTGCCCCAAAAGCAGCGCCAATCACTGACGACGTATTAAACTACGACGACGTCATGAACCGCTTAGATGGCTTAATGGATTGGTTAGCAACCCAATATGTCACATCATTGAATGCTATCCACTACATGCACGACAAGTACTCTTACGAGTCAGCGTTAATGGCACTGCACGATAGAGACGTACGTCGTACGATGGCATGTGGTATTGCCGGTCTGTCGATTGCCGCAGACTCATTATCTGCCATTAAATACGCGACGGTAAAACCTATTCGTGATGAAAGCGGTATCGCGGTCGATTTTGAGATCAGTGGCGACTATCCGAAATTCGGTAACAACGACCCACGCGTGGACGACATCGCTTGCGATTTAGTTGAACGCTTTATGTCGAAAATCCGTAATCGCAAAATGTATCGTAATGCCATCCCGACCCAGTCAATTCTCACCATCACCTCGAACGTGGTATATGGTAAGAAAACCGGTAATACGCCTGACGGTCGCCGCTCAGGTGCACCATTTGCACCGGGTGCGAACCCCATGCACGGTCGTGATGAAAAAGGCGCCATCGCCTCATTAACCTCAGTGGCTAAACTGCCATTTGCCCACGCACAAGACGGTATTTCATATACTTTCTCCATCGTGCCAAATGCATTAGGTAAAGATGATGATGCTCGCCGTACCAACTTAGCTGCATTGATGGACGGTTACTTCGACCACAATGACAACAAAGAAGGTGGTCAACATCTGAACGTTAACGTGATGAACCGTGAAATGCTAGAAGATGCCGTTGTCAATCCAGACAAGTATCCACAGCTCACCATCCGTGTTTCTGGCTATGCAGTGCGTTTTAACTCACTGACTCCAGAACAACAACAGGATGTCATCACCCGTACGTTCACCAAAGGTCTGTAAGCTAAATTAGCTAAGGCTGCAGTACCAACTGCAGCCTCACTTATTTAAACAGGAGTCACAATGGCAGTTACCGGTCGGATCCACTCGGTGGAATCCTTTGGCACAGTCGATGGTCCAGGCATACGTTTTATCACCTTCATGCAAGGTTGTTTAATGCGCTGCCAATATTGCCATAATCGTGACACCTGGGATCTTGATGGTGGTAAAGAAGTTCAGGTCGACGAGTTAATGAGCCAAATTATTAGCTATCGACCTTTTCTTGATGCCAGTAATGGTGGCGTTACCGCCAGTGGTGGTGAAGCGATGTTACAGGCAGAATTTGTCGCTGAATTATTTAAAGCCTGTAAAAAAGAAGGTATTCATACCTGCTTAGATACCAATGGGTTTGTGCGTAAATATACCCCTATCATCGACGAGCTCCTAGATCACACTGACTTGGTCTTGCTCGATATCAAACAGATGAACGATGATAAACATATCGAATTAACCAAAGTCAGTAATCACAGAACACTGCAATTTGCCCAATACTTGGCCAATCGCAATCAAACCACTTGGATACGTTATGTAGTCGTAGGTGGATTTACCGACGATGAAGCATCGGCATTAACATTAGCCGAGTTTATCAAGCCAATGACCAACATTGAAAAGGTAGAGCTATTGCCCTATCACGAACTCGGTAAACACAAATGGGAAGCCATGGGAGAAACTTATCAACTCGATGGCGTTTCCCCACCGAGTCGCGAAACCATGGAAAAAATTAAAGCCGTTTTTACTGAGCAAGGTATTAACGCGATTTATTAATTGCTTCTCAAAAGAGAATGACTCAAATAGCCGCAGCAAGACTTAAAGTTCTTCCCAATAACTGGCATCTAAGCGCTCAAAGGCTATTTTTAAAATGAGAGCCATATCGAGATAGCAGGCTTTCGCACCTAATGCTTGGCAATGAATGCCCATAGCAGACAGCTTCGCACTCAACTGATTACTCCAGTTGAACAGCGATAATGGCAATGGATGGCGAGCACGCCAGCCGAGCCACAATAAGCCCTGCACAGGCAAACTTAGAAAGAATAACGCGATCGTCACAGCTTGGGGCCAAAACGCCCAGCCATGGAGGTAAAGCTGACTCATACTCGCCAAACATGCCAATACTGGCATCAGCAGCATGGCAAGCTGAGTAGCACGGACCACGCGATACTCCGGAAAATACAAACCCAGTTGTCTAACCATAGGCCACGTCTTCATATAATGACGTCCATCCCCTAAGGTTTTGAGAACATTAATGCTCAATGTAAGACACCTACAACAATGGAATACTGACTTTACCTTAGCACAATCTGGCGATTCGCCCCAAGCGTGTCATAGTAAATAGTCAGTGGTACACAGGTTTTTTTAACCGTTAAATTAAACACAATGGCAGAAGGTTTACACATGTCTAATAAACTGGTTTTAGTACTCAATTGCGGTAGTTCTTCACTCAAATTTGCCGTCATTGACGCGCAAACAGGTGACGATCAAATCTCTGGCCTAGCTGAATGTTTTGGCTTAGAAGATTCTCGCATCAAATGGAAAATCAATGGCGCCAAACATGAAGCAGCCCTAGGTGCATTTACCGCCCATCGTGAAGCTGTTGAATTTATTGTTAATAAAATTCTTGCAGGTCAGCCAGAGTTAGCCGCGCAGATCCAAGCAGTGGGTCATCGTATCGTGCATGGTGGCGAAAAGTTCACCCGCTCAATGATCATTGATGATAACGTGATCAAAGGCATTGAAGACTGTGCTTCGTTAGCACCGCTGCATAACCCTGCCCATCTCATCGGGATCCGCGCCGCGATGGCCTCATTCCCGAAACTGCCTCAGATCGCCGTATTTGATACCGCGTTCCACCAAAGCATGCCAGAGCGCGCCTATATTTATGCCCTACCCTATAAGCTTTACCGCGAACATGGCATTCGCCGCTATGGTATGCATGGCACGAGCCATCTTTTTGTGAGTCGTGAGGCCGCAAAATTGCTCAATAAGCCTCTGGCTGAAACCAATGTGATCTGTGCCCATCTTGGGAACGGTGCCTCTGTAACGGCAGTCAAGGGAGGTAAGAGTGTCGATACCTCTATGGGCTTAACCCCATTAGAAGGTTTAGTCATGGGCACGCGCTGTGGCGATATCGACCCGTCCATTATCTATCACTTAGTTCACCAATTAGATTACACCTTAGAAGAAGTGAACAATCTAATGAACAAACAAAGTGGTTTGCTCGGTATTTCTGAACTGACAAACGATTGCCGCGGTATTGAAGAAGGCTATGCCGATGGCCACAAAGGCGCCACACTCGCCTTAGACATCTTCTGCTATCGTTTAGCGAAATATATTGCCTCTTACACGGTTCCACTGGGACGTTTAGATGCCGTCGTCTTCACCGGTGGTATTGGTGAAAACTCCGACTTAATCCGTGAAAAAGTGCTTAACCTATTGGAAATATTCAATTTCCATGTTGACCCAGAACGCAACCAAGCGGCGCGATTCGGTAAAAAAGGCATCATCACCCAGGAAAATAGTACTGTGGCAATGGTTATCCCCACTAACGAAGAATGGGTCATCGCTGAAGACGCGATTAAACTTATCACTAAAGCCTAAAATAGGATTTAAGCCGTTTGTATCCTCAAACGGCTTAATTATTAGCAAATTATCGCTAGCAGATTGACCAGCAAATTCGCAGATCTTTGTCTGCCAAAAACCATCGAACTTAGAGGTTTTTATGTCCCGAAATATTATGTTAATCCCCATTGGTACCGGAGTTGGCCTGACCTCCTTAAGCCTTGGGATGGTTCGTGCTCTCGAGCGTCATGGGGTTAAAGTACAATTCTTTAAGCCTATTTCACAACTTCGCCCCAATGATAATGGCCCAGAGCGTTCCACAACGATTTTAAGCAAATCGCCTACGGTCAACCCCTTAGAGCCGTTTGATATGGCGCACGCTGAAGCGTTGATCCGTGCAGATCAAACCGATGTCCTAATGGAGCAAATCATCGCCCGCGCGGCAGAATGTGCCAGCAACACCGAAACCCTTATCGTTGAAGGCTTAGTCCCTACCCGTAATCATCCTTTTGCAGACGATGTGAACTACGCCATCGCCAAGGCCATGGATGCGGATGTGATTTTTATTGCCACACCAGGCAGCGACACCCCAACTGGGTTGATGAATCGTCTGGAAATTGCCTACAACTCATGGGGTGGTAAAAACAATAAACGCCTAATTGGTGCGGTTATCAACAAAATTGGTGCCCCTGTCGATGATGACGGCCGCGCACGCCCAGACTTATCGGAAGTTTTCGACAACCAACCCCAGCAACGGGTGGATGCGGTCAGTATGTTCCAACTCCCGGGTAAGAGCCCACTGCGGATCTTAGGTACTGTGCCATACAATCTCGATTTAATCGCCCCAAGGGCATCGGATCTGGCCAAGCACCTGCGCGCACGCATTCTTAATGCCGGTGAAATGAATACTCGCCGTCTGCGCAAAGTGACTTTCTGTGCCCGCAGTATTCCCAATATGGTTAACCATATTAAGACCGATTCTTTGTTAGTCACCTCAGGCGATCGCTCCGATGTCATCGTATCAGCCTGTCTTGCCGCAATGAATGGCGTTAAAATCGGCGCCCTGCTCCTGACTGGCGGTTATGAACCTGAGCCCGAAATTCTTAAACTGTGTGAACAAGCCTTCGAAACCGGGCTGCCAGTATTTTTAATCAATTCGAATACTTGGCAAACATCACTCAATATCCAACGCTTCGACCATGAAGTACCGGTCGATGATGCCGTGCGTATCGATCTCGTACAAGATTATGTGGCCAGCCATATCGACCAAACGTGGATAGAAAGTGTTACCAAAAATTCGCCTCGTGAACATCGTCTCTCACCACCAGCCTTCCGCTATAAGTTAACGGAACTGGCACGGGCGGCCCATAAAACGGTAGTATTGCCCGAAGGTGATGAGCCTAGAACCATTAAAGCGGCAGCGATTTGTGCCGAGCGCGGCATTGCCCGCTGTGTGCTCTTAGGTAAAAAAGACGAAATTCTGCGTATTGCAGCCCAACAGGATGTTGTTCTTGGGGACGGCGTTGAGATCATCGATCCAGAAACCGTGCGCGACCGTTACGTTGAGCCAATGTTAGAACTGCGCCGCAGCAAAGGCTTAACCGAAGTGGTAGCCAAAGAGCAATTAGAAGACAACATGGTGCTTGGCACTATGATGTTGGCGCAAAATGAAGTCGATGGAATTGTCTCTGGCGCCGTTAACACGACCGCCAACACCATCCGTCCACCACTGCAATTAATTAAAACCGCGCCAGGCTCAAGCTTAGTGTCATCCATCTTCTTTATGTTGATGCCTGATCAAGTCTTAGTCTATGGTGATTGTGCCATCAATCCCGATCCAAACGCCGAGCAACTGGCCGATATCGCGATTCAATCGGCTGAATCCGCTAAAGCCTTTGGCATCGAGCCACGAGTGGCGATGATCAGCTATTCGACCGGTAATTCAGGCACGGGGTCGGATGTGGATAAAGTACGTGAAGCGACCCGGATTGCGAAAGAAAAACGCCCAGATCTGATCATCGATGGTCCATTACAATACGACGCGGCAGTCATGCCCAATGTTGCTCGCTCTAAAGCTCCCAATAGCCCAGTGGCAGGCCAAGCAACGGTATTTGTGTTCCCCGATCTCAATACTGGTAACACCACCTATAAAGCGGTACAACGCAGTGCGGATCTGATCAGTATCGGCCCAATGCTGCAAGGGATGCGTAAACCCGTGAATGACTTATCCCGTGGCGCCTTGGTTGACGATATCGTCTACACCATCGCACTTACCGCGATCCAAGCATCACAGAACGATAACAGCAAAAAATAGCCACAAGATCATTTGTGCAATGCTGCTTCAAAAAGCACTGGTGAATACCAGTGCTTTTTTTATTACGCCATTCTCAGTCTTCTTTTTAGCGGGCTTTACGCCTGGGTGAACAATACTGCATGTGCGCGATCTCTCATTATCAGAGTTAACGCCTTCACTGACGCTAAAAGACATAGAAAACCTCCGCAGAATATGCTTAAGTGATGTGGATAGAGTTCATCATTTGATAAAAATATCCACAAAATACTGAAAAAAACCACAAGACTAAAAAGCTGCCACTTTTTAACCAGTTAAATATAATAATTTAAATCAAGTATTTATATTGAACCACTAAAGTCTTCAACATAGTTTTCCACAGAATCTGTGGATAACCTTTAATTGTGCCGCTAAAACAATTCTATGAGTTTCGTTTCACTGTCAATGCTTTTTTATCCCCAAAAGACCCGAACAATAACTTGAACATCAATAGTAAAATCGCGATACTCACTCTAAATGATCATCATGACTGCCTATGCGAATCTTACTGCTATTCTCTCTATTATTTTTGTGCGGTTGTAGCGATGCCACTACGGATAACGCACCTAACCAAACCCCAGAACAGGTCAGCTTAGGTTTTTTTAATGCCGTATATGTCGACAAAGACATTGAAAAAGCCAAAACCTTTGTCAATGAGCCGCTCCAAGCTGTGCTCAGTCACTACTATATCGCGAGCGCAGTGCAGCGCAATGTACTCAGCCTTTCCATGAGCAATGTTGAAATGGAAATTGATGATATTGATATCGACTTTTTTCGCAAATTTACGAAAGATGTCTTGGTGGTCGTCAAAATGAAAGGACTCAAAGGCGGCAGCCCTTGGATAGACGATAGAACAATTAGACTCAATAAAATTGGAAATAAGTGGATCATTGTTGAAATTATGCCGGAAAAACGCAAAGTCAACGGCTAACATTCATAAAATAATGTTATACATCAAAAACTTAAAAACAAGGCATACGTAACCACCGGTTGACACACAAAGCTCAGAGTGCAATACCCTTAACACGATTAATTGACCTCCTGTAGCTTTAGCCGTATTCCAACGCTTTTATCTGTACTCACTCAATTTAAAACATACGCACCCTAAAACCACTTAAACAAGCTCTTCGAAGCTCCTTACCACTCTTTGCCTCGCAAGGCGTCAACTCCTTTAACAAACACGACTGCCGCCTGCTCAGCGAGCAATGTCGCCTCCCCGGCAAAAAAATACCGCTCGGCGTAAACCGAGCGGTATTTATCTGAATAACGGTAATATCACCATTATCTATATGCTTGTTATGTTATTTAGGCTCACTATGATTATTCAAACCATTCAATTAATGAATGACTCAGCTTAAATCACTTCTTCTTCGCTTTTTTCTGGTAAAGATGCCATAACCTCATCTTTTACTTGATAATAAGCGTTCTCATACTCATGAACGTCCATAACAACTCCTGCTCGATTGTGTAAGGTCGCAAAGGCATGCCGTTCTATGCTGACATTTTGCCAATGAGGAAAGGAATTTCCATGGAGGCCATCATAGCAAAACCAATGCGCCAGTTACAGAAAACTTTCAGTTTTGTTTATGGTTAGTCCTAAATAACATGATTTAGGCCCTAAAGCTCAGGCATTCTGTAGTTAATGGTGAAACCCTTTCAACCTCAAAGCCTGTGTTACCGAGATCAACAAAACCCATCACTCAGCAAAAAGAAACCAAACACAGGTTTCATCGCTAAAATCTGTACTCAAGATAAGTCTCCAAACACCTTCGTCGAGAATACAAAAAGTTCAAAGAATTCAAAGATTGCCAGATTTACCAATAAAAATGCCACTCGCGTTTAACGAGTGGCATATCGGGGCATTAAAGGATGTTTGCAGGAATGACTGTGATTATTTTGGACAAGTTGCAATCACGTTTTTGTCTGACACTAGAATCGTTGCATCACCTTTCGCCGCTGACAACGCGTAGGTTGCCACTTGAGTTTGCATTTCGACCGTTGCATCACCAGCCTTACCATCGGTAGACTCCTTCTCGCTAGGGTCAACAATTGAACTATGGTGTCCCTTAGCAAATCTCACTAAACCTGGGCCTTTGGCTGTACTGTCCACACAGGGCAATCCTAAGGCTGCCGCCAATGGTTCAGTTCCCGATAGTGGGAAATTATCCACGCGATTAGGTAACACTTGATCTGCTAAGTTACCGTTACCATCCCCAGCCACTTCAATCAAATGTATTGGTAATCCCGTTGCTTTTAACATCGGAGCATGGTTTACCGGATCGGCAGAATCGACCGCCGTTTGCACCGCAAAGGCAAAGCTTGGAATAAATTGGGCATACACCGTTTGCACTAATTGAGCATATTCAGGACTACCAGGCACATAACCTGCGATATTGGCCTTATCCACTAACGCTTTAAAAGGGGCTGATGCCGTGATGTTGCTAAACAACACCGGGCCAAAAGCTGCAGAGCCCGCAAATGATCCTGCTAAACCGCCCGCTGGGGCGACTAAAGATGCAGCATTGATAGCATAAGCATTGGGTAATGCTTGTCCGCTAGTGGGATGTTTAAGACCGGTGCTGGCATAGGTGGCAAAATCGGTACCCACAATACCCCCTAAACTCAAACCTTGAATGCTGATCTTAGAGACATCAAAGACTTGAGACTTGCCCGCCTGGGCTAACCCATTCGCCAATCCAGTTAACGCCAGACGTACACCTAAGTGATCCATCGTAGCTTGGCGGAAATTATCCCGCACCGACAGCGTGCTTGAGATATTCACAAATACCAAGGGGTTACCTGCGTTAAAGGCATCAGGTGTACCAATAACCTCGCCGAAAGAAGGATCGGTTGCAGAGACCTCATATATGCCATCCCCATCAGCATCAAAGGAGCGAGCGCCATGCAGTGGCATATCGATGGCTATCGTAGCCACGCCCATCGCAGCATAAGTGCCAGCATAGGCTAGTGACATTTCTTTCCCCCCCCCTAAGCCATGAAGAGCACTGGTGGTTGGCCAACCCGAGGTCGGAGGCGTAAAGGTGAGTCCTTGTTGTTTCATAAAAGCGGCCACTTTAGCGGCATTAGGCATCGAAATCAGCACTGGGACAGTTTCATACCCTTTAATTGCAGGAATCGGGTTGAATTTAGTCAGATGCTTACTTTTATCGACGGCAGTGCCATCATCTAACAGCCAGGTTTTCCCCGCCATCAACGCAGGATTAGCTAACGCATCGGCAGGATTAGCAATGCCATTGGCCACGGCTTGAGTAGCAAAATTGGTCTGACTCAAGGTACCTGCTTGCAATGCTAATAACACTGACACCGGGCTATCGCCTTGAGCTTGCCAGCGACCATTAATTAAGGGCTGACCCGTAGCGGATAAACATTGACTCGAAGAGCAATCACCATAAATCGGCAGTTTAATTGCCGCGGTATAGACATCGGCCAAACTTGACACAACATACGCCGCGCCATCAGCAGGGGTTAATCCCGCGGCCTGAGCCACAGTAACACCGGCCGGCGTGGGCATTTGTACAAAACTTGGCGCATAAGGAGATCCGGGGCTTGCCATCAAGAGCTTTGTGGTTTCATAGACGTTTGCCACCGATTGCGTCGTAAACAGTCCAGAATAAGTAATCGTTGCAGGATCAACATTATGGGCCGCTGCCATCCCCTTTTCATAGCTGTTCACCAGAGTTTGCAGTAGCAATTGCTCTGGTGTTTCTAAGGGCAAAGTATTGATATCCATTTTCAACAACCCATAGGTTGATGACGGCGCTATACCTCGCCCTTCTGAATCTTGGATAAGGTCTGTGGTCGCATAAATATAAGATTGGCCAGCCTTAAGGGGCTTAATTGGCAGAATAACCACCTTAGCGCCAGAAGCCCTTGCAACAAAATCAACCCCAAACTTAAGTTCTGCACCCACTTTACAAGCCGATACTGAAGGTTTGCTTTTACACTCTGGATCGGCAGATAAAGGTCCCCCTACCGTGGCTTCAAACATTCGTACCGCGCCAGGTTGGGCCACCGATGAGGCCGCTAATGTCAGCGGTGTACCATCACTTGTTTTAGCGAGCTCTATATCAATTGAAATGGGTGATGTGGTTGACCAACCATCGAGGGCTCCCAAGGCAATTTGTGGATCCACATAATTACCTGAGCTTTCACCAGGAATGGATAAGGTCCCGTCAGACGTGCCACTAAAAAGCAAATCATTGGGCAAAGGAACCTTAGCATTAGCGGGATCAAATACCATACGCGATTCAGGGATGAGCACTGGGGTGCTATCCTTAAGTTCGTTATAGCTCTCCTCACCACATCCTGTGAGGCCCAGCGCAGACGCAATCGCGACACCCAAAATGAGTCTTTTCATCTTTTTTCCCCAAATCTTGTTGTAATAGTTTTGTTTTCCCCAAGAAATTAGTCACAATAGCTCGAAATCTGTGACTAATAGGACTTATATTAGCCCCTAACTCATTTCAACTTAACGTAAAAATATTGAGTTAGCCACAAGTTTGTCACAAACATTTTAGCTATTGGTAACAATGTTTCAGTCGTTTGTTTGAAACATGCGTTTATCACTTCGGCTACAGTAGAAGTGGCGGGCATTCTCGCCAAGAGGAATAAAAGACTCATGTTGGAATATCAAGCTGTAAAAGATTTACTCCAAGGTAAAACAATTCTCGTGACAGGTGCAGGCGCAGGAATTGGGCGCGCGGCCGCCATTGAGTTTGCCAAACATGGCGCCACGGTGATTTTACTCGGTAAAACCGTGAAAAAACTGGAAGCGGTTTACGATGCGATAGAACAAGCCGGTTACCCTAAACCTGCGATTGTGCCCCTCGATCTGACGGGCGCAACCGAAGAAAATTATCAAGATATGGCCGACACCATTGCTGAACAGTTCGGTCACCTCGATGGATTACTGCATAACGCCAGTTTGCTCGGCTCCCTAGGACCTTTTGAACACATAGATATTCCATCCCTTGAACATGTACTCAAAGTGAATGTCACCGCGCAGGTGATGTTAACAAAGGCACTCTTGCCGATCATGCGTAAAGCGCCGAATGCCTCGATCATCTTTACCTCAAGCAGTGTGGGAAGACAAGGTCGAGCCTATTGGGGGCCCTACGCTTTCTCTAAATTTGCCAATGAAGGCATGATGCAAGTGCTGGCCCACGAGTGCGATGGCACAAGTGTGCGCGTTAACAGTATCAACCCTGGTGCGACACGCACAGAAATGCGCGCTAAAGCTTATCCTGCTGAAAATCCATTGGATCTTAAAACCCCTGATGCCATCATGCCCACCTATCTCTATTTGATGGGGGCGGACTCAATTGGGATCAATGGGCAGCAGTTTAATACCCAATAAACCGGGCCATTAATGGTTAGCTGAGCAACGGTTACCAGCAGAGGCCGCCAATTCTGGCGCCGATATGGGCAGACTTAACATTCAATCTTAATACGCCCACTGCAACCATAAATAGCTCGATAACCATTACAATCGCGCTTAGCAACTCACAACCCAAACAGCAAAAAGGCCGCTTAGCGGCCTTTTTATTAAGTGTGTTAAGCTCGTTACCTTAACACTTTGCGTTGACTCTTTCGAGATTAGCTGCGCTGACGGGTAGGCTTAGGCTTAGCGGCACCACTGACCTTATGCTTACGTACCGCGCGGCGAATTTTAGCGCTTTTCACCTGTGCACGCGCGACACTGTGTTTGTCCGCCGCCAACATAGTACGAGTTTCAGGCTCTAACCCTGCCAGTTGACGCAGATAGTTAACCTGCTCTATTGGCAATTCAATCCAACCGCCACGGGGCAAAGACTTAGGCAATTCGACCATACCATAACGGATCCGGATCAACCGACTCACTTGCACTTCTTGGGATTCCCACAAACGGCGCACTTCGCGGTTACGTCCTTCGCGTAAACACACGTGCCACCATTGGTTCATGCCCTCACCGCCAGCCGCTTTGATACTATCAAATTGCGCGGGGCCATCTTCTAACATCACGCCGGTACGTAAACGTTGTACCGTCGCCTCTGCGACTTCACCGAAGGTCCGCACGGCATATTCGCGCTCAACCTCGTTAGAAGGATGCATTAAGCGGTTAGCCAACTCACCGTCTGAGGTGAATAACAATAGTCCGGAGGTGTTGATATCTAAACGCCCCACCGCTACCCAGCGTGAATCACGCACTTTAGGTAAACGATCAAACACGGTTGGACGACCTTCAGGATCCTTACGGCTACAAATCTCGCCTTCGGGTTTGTGGTATGCCAGCACACGGCAAATCACATCATCGGCAGATTTTAGCGATATCGCCCTGCCATCGATACGCACTTTGGCGTCGGCTTCGATACGGTCACCGAGATTAGCGATGACCCCATCAATACTAACTCGGCCTGCAGCAATCCATGCCTCCATCTCACGACGGGAGCCATGGCCTGCACGGGCCAAGACTTTCTGCAATTTTTCACTCATTAGTATGTTGCTCTTCTGACTGTTCTGGCGCTACTTTCAAACCCGAAAATACCGCCTGTAATGACTCAGTATCCGTCAGCGCAGGGAGATCCGCTAAGGTATCTAAGCCAAAATAGGCTAAAAATTCTAAGGTAGTGGCATACAGTGCGGGTCGCCCCGGGACTTCTTTATGGCCAACTACTTTAATCCATTGTCTATCCGACAAACTTTTAATGATATGGCTACTAATAGCCACACCGCGCACCTGCTCAATATCGCCACGGGTCACAGGTTGACGATAAGCGATCACCGCCAGTGTCTCTAATGTTGCCCGCGAATACTTGGGTGCTTTTTCCTGCCACAGAGGCTGCAAAAACGGACTCAGGACTTCCAAGGTCTGGAAGCGATAACCCCCAGCGACTTTCACAAGTTGAACACCCCGTTCCTGATAATCCTGTTGCAACTCATCCAATGCAGCTTTGATTTTGTCTCTGGAAACACTGAAATCCGCTAACACGGTTTCTTTCAACATTTTCACCGACAAGGGTTTCCCCAATACAAACAAACTCGCTTCAATAAGCTGTTTTAATTGAATTGGATTTATCTGCATCAATTAATAGGCCTTTACATAAATAGTTGAAAACGGCTCTGTTTGGTACAATTCCACTAATAATTCTTTGACCAGTTCCATCAAGGCTAAAAAGGTCACTACCACGCCGGCGCGGCCCTCTTCGACACTAAATAAACGCTCAAAGGGCGTAAATTCGACTGAGTTCAACAAGGCTAAAATCTGGCTCATGCGCTCGCGGGTCGATAGCTGTTCTCGCTTCACATGATGATCTTCGTTGGCGTCGATCCGTTTTAGCACATCGCCAAAGGCGCGGGCGATATCCAATAACGACACTTCAGGCGGGATCACCAAGGGCTTAATACTCGGTGCAGCCTGGGCCTTGGCTTGAAATACATCGCGCTCGAGTCGAGGTAACTCATCCATTTTTTGCGAGGCTTCTTTAATCACTTCATAAGCTTTTAATTGACGGATCAACTGAGCCCGCGGATCTTCCTCAACCTCATCTTCTGCCACCATGCGTGGCAGCAGCAACCGCGATTTAATCTCCGCAAGGGTTGCCGCCATCACTAAATAATCGGCGGCAAGCTCGATACGCGCCTGAGTAAGCATGGCGATATATTCTAAATATTGGGCGGTAATTTGCGAAATGGGTAAATCAACCACATCCAACTTCTGCTTGCGGATCAAATACAACAGTAAATCTAGCGGGCCTTCAAAAGATTCAAGAAAAACTTCCAACGCCTCAGGCGGGATAAACAAATCCAGCGGCATTTCCGTGATGGCCTGCCCACGAATAACGGCTAAGGGTAGACTTTGTTGTGTGCCCTGCATCCGCAATGTCCCCGTTTCCCGCCCACAGCTTGGCTAAGCTTCGCCAAACGCGCGATTATACCTGTAAATATCCGATGATAACACTGCTAAAAACGCGCTTTATCCCGCAAACTAAAGGGATAAAACATCGCAAGACAGCCTAAGTTACAAAAACGGACTGATATCCCCAGCGCCTTCACGTAAAATTTCAGCACCGTCTTCAGACATATCGATCACTGTCGTGGGCTTTTCGCCTAAATAACCGCCGTGAATAATGACATCCACTTGATGCTCAAGCAGATCACGAATGTGCTCAGGATCCGATTCAGCAAATTCGGCATTCGGCATGACTAAGCTCGTTGACATCAGCGGTGCGTCTAAGGCCGCCAATAGCGCGAGGGCGATCACGTTGTCTGGCACACGGATCCCGATGGTCTTTTTCTTATCATTTTGCAAACGCCGAGGGACTTCTTTGCTCGCCTTAAAAATGAAGGTATAAGGCCCTGGAGTGCAACTTTTGAGGATACGATACGCCTGATTGTCGACTTTGGCATAGGTTGCAAGCTCGGACAAGTCGCGGCACATCAAGGAAAAATTATGGTCGTGCTCAATTTGGCGAATGCGGGTAATACGCGTCATCGCATCCTTTTCACCGATCATACACCCGAGGGCGTAACCAGAATCGGTCGGATAAACAATCACCCCGCCGGCTTTTAAGGCCGCCACGGCTTGATTAATCAGCCGAGATTGTGGATTTACTTCGTGTACATAAAAAAACTGACTCATGGTCGTTCCACCCAAGCTCCGGACTGCCAGACCCAATCAATACCTTGGGGCTGATACAGATTTTTACCTAATTCGATCCAATTACTTGGAAAGTGAAAATCACTCCCTATCGATGCAAGTAATTGATTTTGAACACTAAGAGCTGCAAGATTGGCTCTGTCGTCTAGGGTTTGCTGGCCGAGTACCACTTCCATGGCATCCCCACCTGCTTCTTTAAATTCGCGGACTAAACGTTTTAACCACTTAGCCGAGAGTTTGTAACCACTCGGATGGGCCAAGACCGCTAGCCCCCCCGCATTGTGAATAACCTCAATGGCGCTAGCCATATCCCCCCAATTATTGGGGACATAACCGGTTTTTCCCCGCGCCAAATAACGCTTAAACACGCTTGGCATATCAACGGCATGACCATTATCCACCAGCCAGCGCGCATAATGGCCGCGGCTTAAGGCGGCATTACCCGCCAACGCTTTAGCGCCATCATAGGCCCCTAAAATCCCCGCCTTGCCCAAACGCTCACCCATTTCTAGGGCTCGCAGCTCACGTAAGTGGCGTTGATTCGCTAAAAACGTTAACAGGCCATCGTCGGTTTCATCAAAATTAAGTGCAACAATATGAATATCATAGCTATTCCAACGGGTGGATATTTCAACCCCTGAAATCAATTTTAGCGGCTGTGCTTGGGCCGCATTAACGCTGCGAGCCTCAGCTAACCCCGCCACCGTATCATGATCGGTAATCGCAAATAATTGCACGCCCTTTTCGAGTGCTCTTAGCACTAATTCGGCGGGGGTTAATAGACCATCGGAGGCGGTCGTGTGGCTGTGTAAATCAGCCAATATGCTTTGAGTATTCATGGGGCTATTGTACGCGAATTTGTTAAGAAATGCGCAGTTATCTCGTGTTTTATAAAATAAGTGCCGAATCATCGGGGCGGTTTTGCCAAGATTTTCTCGAAATTAAAAAATATTCAATTGACTTTAGGCCTTCGCTCATGTTTTCTATAGCTTAATTCATCGATAACGAGATCCTTTTAAATGACCCACACGACAGCTTCATTCAACATCATTTGGTGGTGGCACTTCCCAACGTAGCGGGTGGTGTGAAGCTCTGTGCTCATTTGAAAGTCACAGAATCAACAAAAAGCCCGCAGAAATGCGGGCTTTTTTGTTGGCGCGAAAAATGTCTGCAACGCGGTAAATGGATAAAAGCGAGATAACAGCATGGCCTTAAAGACATTTAATCAAGTGACCCAAGTCGGTGGAGAAGATATGACGCCACCACAACAGGCATTCGCACGTTCACATACGCTTAAGGCAACGCTGGCATACCATAGCGATCCGCTGCGTCTTTATCAGCACATCACCCAAGATACACCCCATACCATGTTGCTGGAGTCGGCGGAAATCAACAGTAAGGAAAATCTTAAAAGCATAGTAATGACTCATGCCGCGCTGATGATCCGCTGTGACGGCTACCGTTTAAGCTTTAGCGCACTGACCGACAATGGTGAGAGTTTGCTCACGCCCATTGAGCAATTTTTTATCGCCCGCGCGAACCAAACCCAATGCCAACGCAATGGCCAACACTTAGTGGTGATACTGCAAAAGGACACTGAGCTAAAGGATGAGGATGCGCGCTTAACATCCACCTCGCCCCTCGATGGTTTGCGCTTATTTGTTAACCATATCGACTGTGGTCGGGCGCCAGCATTTGCTGACTTATTTTTAGGTGGCGTACTCTCCTACGATTTGATTGATACTGTCGAGCCGCTGCCTGCAGCACCAAATGGTGCAAATGATTGTCCAGACTATTTATTTTATCTTGCCGAAACCTTAATTCTGATTGATCACAAACAAAAACAAGCCGAGATAATCACCCACAATTTCAGCGAAGACTCAGCTAAATACGCTGAAGTCACTCAGATCTTAAATGAGCGCGTTAACCATATCAGCGCTCGCAGCCAAACCTTAGCTAAAGATGCAGAACCTGCGCCCGCGCTGATAGGGATTGAAGCGACTGAGCAAGTCAATATCAGCGATGAAGCCTTTAAACAAACCGTTATCGATTTAAAAGCACATATTGTTGCCGGCGACATCTTCCAAGTGGTGCCTTCGCGCAGTTTTAGCCTGCCCTGCCCGAATACCTTAGGTGCTTACCGCGCGCTGCGACTCACCAATCCCAGCCCCTATATGTTTTATTTCAGGGGCCATGATTTCACCCTGTTTGGAGCCTCGCCAGAAAGCGCGCTGAAATTTGATTCCAGCAACAATCAGGTCGAAGTCTATCCTATCGCAGGTACCCGTAAGCGCGGCAAAACCGCGAGTGGCGAGATTGATGTTGACCTCGATAGCCGCATTGAACTCGAACTGCGTTTAGATAAAAAAGAGTTATCTGAACATTTAATGCTGGTTGATTTGGCTCGCAACGATATCGCCCGCATTAGCCAAAGTGGCAGTCGTAAGGTAGCTGAATTACTTAAGGTCGACCGTTATTCCCACGTCATGCACCTTGTAAGCCGCGTCACCGGTCAATTACGCCAAGACTTAGATGCGCTCCATGCCTACCAAGCCTGTATGAACATGGGCACTTTAGTGGGCGCGCCCAAAGTACGTGCCTCGCAACTAGTGCGGCAGGCAGAAAAGACCCGCCGCGGCAGCTATGGCGGCGCCGTGGGCTACCTCAATGCCCTTGGGGATATGGACACCTGCATCGTGATCCGCTCCGCCTTTGTGAAAAACGGTGTCGCCCATATCCAAGCGGGTGCCGGCGTGGTGTTTGACTCCGATCCCCAGAGTGAAGCCGATGAAACTCGCCAAAAAGCACAGGCGGTGATTTCAGCCATCAAGCTGGGCGCAGGCTTTGATAAAACCTGCCAAACAACCTCTGCCAATACCACGACTGAGCAATAAGGATAAGGAGCCAAGCATGAAACTCTATTTACTCGATAACTTTGACTCCTTCACCTACAACTTAGTCGATCAATTTAGAAGCCTTGGCTGTGAAGTGGTGATTTACCGTAACGATGTCGCTGCTGACTTTATTGCCGACAAGCTGTTAGCAGAAACTGAGCCCACCGCCTTAGTGTTATCACCAGGCCCGGGAGCGCCCCATGAGGCGGGCTCCATGCTGGCACTGATTGATAAAGTTGCGGGCAAAGTGCCAATGCTGGGGATCTGCCTAGGGCATCAAGCCATGGTGGAATATTACGGTGGCAAAGTGGAGCGCGCGCCTTTTGTCGTGCATGGTAAAGCCAGCCCCACCTATCACAATGGCACAGGCGTGTTTGCCAACTTACCTTCGCCCTTACCCGTTGCCCGTTACCACAGTTTAGTCGCCACTAAAGTACCTGATTGTCTAGAGGTTATCGCCACGACGGAAGATATGCCGATGGCAATTATGCATGCCAAGCATAGGGCGGTCGGTTTCCAGTTTCATCCCGAATCCATCTTAACGACCTTAGGCAGCACATTGTTGACCCAAACCTTAGCCTTTTTGACCCAAGAAAACGCAAGTCACCACGCGGGAGCCCAATAATGAGTGCAACATCCATCCAGCCCCTGCTCGATAGCTTGTTTCAAGGCAAGGCATTAACCCGTGAGCAAACCGCCAGCCTCTTTAGCGTGCTGATCCAAGGTGAAATGCATGAGACCGTGATGGCGGGTATGTTAATGGCGCTTAAAATTCGCGGCGAAACCATAGAAGAAATCAGCGGCGCCGCCGATGCCATGCGCGCCGCGGCTAAGCCGTTTCCGTATCCCGCATCTAAGCGGACTCAAGGGATTATCGATATCGTCGGCACGGGCGGCGATGGGTTTAATACCATTAATATTTCCACCACTGCCGCCTTTGTCGCCGCCGCTGCTGGCGCAAAAGTGGCAAAACACGGTAATCGCTCCGTATCGAGTAAATCGGGCTCGTCAGATTTACTCGCCCAATTTGGCATCGATTTAACCATGTCACCCGAGCTGGCGAGCCGCTGTCTCGAATCGCTCAATCTGTGCTTCCTGTTTGCCCCCCACTACCACGGCGGCGTCAAACATGCAGCCCCAGTAAGGCAAGCACTAAAAACTCGCACATTATTCAATGTGTTAGGACCGTTGATTAACCCAGCGCGCCCCGAGTTTATGCTACTTGGGGTATATAGCCTAGAGTTGGTTACCCCTATCGCCTGCGTGCTGCAAGCCCTTGGCACCCAAAGAGCCATGGTGGTACATGGTAGC
>NZ_JBOFMC010000219.1:0-4104 GCF_051658185.1 Shewanella sp.
GAGCGTCTTAGTCCAGCCCAAAATGCCGTCACTGCAGAATGTGAAAGTGATTACGAACTGCACTTGGATGATGATGTTGAAGGCGAAGCTATGATTGAGAAAAAGCCTGAGTTGAGCACCAACGCGACCCATGGGCCGCTTGCACTACAGAATGAACGGGCCACAAACCACATGCCCGTGACGACGATGCATTCCGCTCAGCAAAGTGCAGCAGCGCAGCATCCGCCGCTTGACTCCAATGATCGTCCGCCTTGGGAAGACGCGCCTGCGGCTGAGAGCCGCTATGGGCATGCTGCACCCATAACGACATCGCCTCAAGCGAGTGAAGCAAATCATCCACGCCCTGAAAGTCCTGCGCCGCGCGCACCTTTATTGGCAGAGACGGCCGCGCAGACTGCACCTGCACCAACGTTGCCAACGGATCCCCAAGCGGCTCAAGTCGAGCAAGCTGCAGGGCAGACTCATCAGTTGAATCACCCTGATGAAGTCCGCGCTATTCAGCCGCTCGAGCTCGCCGCAGGTTCCTCGCCTGCCCAATCAACAGCCTTAACGGCGGCGCAATCGATCACGGGACATCCGCTCGATTTGCATTGGTATAAGTTAATGGCGAGCTTGGAGATTGGTGGGCGCGTGCGTCAGTTAGCGGTGAACTCGATTTGTCAGGTGCAGGCCAATCCTTTGCCATTGCTGTTAAAGCCCGATCAAAAACACCTCGCGGCGCAGGTGGCCATTGAGCAATTAGAGCAAGCCTTAAGCGCAGCCTTTGGCAACCCAAGGCAGGTTACTGTGGTCATTGGAACCGATCCTAACCGGGAAACCCCCTTAGAATTGCGTAAGCGTTTTCACCAAGAGTTATTGCAACAGGCGCGGCAATCGCTGATAACGGATGATAATGTGCAATGGCTTATCAACCGTTTTGGCGCCGAACTTGAGCAGGATAGTTTGCTTTATCCGCCAGAATTGCTGAATCAGCGCAGCGGGCTTATCACTGCGCTACCTGAGCCAGAGTGAGTTGAACCAGAGTGAGTTGAACCAAAGTGGTTTGAACCAGAGTGATTTAAGCCAGAGTGATTTAAGCCAACGCGCGCTCAGTTACAGGCCCTGAGCTCAGGCATTAAGGCTTATCGCGACTGAGTGGGCTTAAAAACTCGCAATCAAGATCATAAGTTTATCGATGGGATGACAGCATTGATTGCCAATCCCATTTATTTCAGTAACATTAGCCAGCTTAAAAGCTTGCGACTAACCCTAATAGAAGAGAAATGACTATGTTTGGAAAAGGCGGTATGGGCAATCTGATGAAACAAGCCCAGATGATGCAAGAAAAAATGGCAAAAATGCAGGAAGAAATTGCCCGCATGGAAATGGTCGGTGAGTCAGGTGCGGGTTTGGTCAAAGTCACCATGACAGGCGCGCACACAGTACGTAAAGTCGAAATCGATCCAAGCTTAATGGAAGACGACAAAGAGATGCTGGAAGATTTGATTGCTGCGGCTTGCAACGATGCAGCCCGTCGTATCGAAGAGAATCAAAAAGCTAAAATGGCCGAAGTGACTGGCGGTATGCAATTACCACCAGGCATGAAAATGCCATTTTAATTGAGATAGACCATGAAATTTAGTCCGCTGCTAGACGAGTTAATTCAGTCCCTGCGTTGTTTACCGGGGGTGGGGCCGAAATCGGCTCAACGTATGGCGTTTCAATTACTTGAGCGCGACAGAAAAGCGGGGCTTAAATTAGCCGCTGCGCTGTCAGGTGCCATGAGTGATATCGGTCATTGCCAGTCCTGCCGAACCTACACTGAAGAAACCCTCTGTCCAATTTGTGCTAGCCATAAGCGCGGCTCGTCTTCGACAATTTGTGTGGTCGAAACGCCAGCCGACGTGTTAGCCATCGAAGCGGGTGGACACTATACTGGTCGCTATTTTGTGCTCCTTGGGCACTTATCCCCCCTCGATGGGGTGGGGCCAGAAGAGTTAGGTTTGGCGTTATTAGAACGCCATTTAGCCTCCGGCGATGTGACCGAGCTGATTTTAGCAACTAATCCTACGGTTGAAGGTGAGGCCACTGCCCACTTTATCGCCGACATGGCAAGGCGCCACCAGGTGCTGATCAGCCGCATTGCCCACGGTGTGCCCGTGGGTGGCGAGCTAGAGTATGTCGATAGCACCACCTTAGCATTGTCCTTCAACGGGCGTATCCCGCTGTAGCGCTCAATTTGCCTCAACATAAAACCCGCCGGCCCATGCTCGCGGGTTTTTTATTTTATGGCGGCATGGGTCGAGTGCACCACTGCTTGGCTGGTCGCGGGTGCTGAAGTTTGTCATCTTTTTTAGGCAGCCATAGGGAGAGTGGTTATTTTGGCCTGCGACTGCCTTATTTTTCGCCATTTGTTCGGTGATTTTATCTTTCCCCTTGAAATGTGGATTTGCAGCCCCATTTTATAAAGCACTGAGCGTTTGCTTTAATCAAATTGCGTAACACATAAGGAAAATTTCATGTCACAACAAGAAACTCATGGTTTTCAAACTGAAGTCAAACAGCTGTTGCATTTGATGATCCATTCTTTGTATTCCAACAAAGAAATTTTCTTGCGTGAATTGGTCTCTAACGCTGCGGATGCGGCCGATAAGCTGCGTTACCTCGCGTTAACCAACGACGCATTATACGAAGGTGACGGTGAGCTGCGGGTGCGTATTAGCGCCGATAAAGACAAAGGCACTGTGACCATTGAAGATAACGGCGTGGGGATGACCCGCGATGGCGTGATTGAGCATTTAGGGACTATTGCAAAATCGGGCACTGCCGAATTCTTCAAAAACCTCTCAGGCGAAGCCTCAAAGGATTCGCAGTTAATTGGCCAGTTCGGTGTGGGCTTTTACTCGGCCTTTATCGTGGCGAAAAAAGTCACAGTGCGCACCCGCGCTGCAGGCCACAAGGCCGATGAAGCGGTATTGTGGGAATCGGAAGGTGAGGGTAGCTTCACCGTTGAAACCATCACCAAGGCGACTCGTGGTACCGAAATTACCTTGCACCTACGTGATGACGAAAAAGAATTTGCTGACGATTGGCGCCTGCGCTCGATCATCACTAAGTACTCAGATCATATTTCAGTGCCTGTTGAAATGTGGCAGGAAGGCACCCCGGAGCGTGATGGCCCAGACGGTGAAAAAATCCCTGCAACCGAAGGCTACTGGAAAGTCATGAACAAGGCGACAGCGCTGTGGATGCGCAATAAGTCTGAGATCACTGACGAAGAGTACCAAGAGTTTTACAAGCACATTTCCCACGATTACACCGATGCGCTGCTGTGGAGCCATAACCGTGTAGAAGGCAAACAGGAATACACTAACCTATTGTATATCCCTTCAAAAGCGCCGTGGGACATGTGGAACCGTGACCGTAAACATGGCCTGAAACTCTTTGTGCAGCGCGTGTTTATCATGGATGACGCGGAGCAGTTTATGCCATCTTACCTGCGCTTTGTGCAAGGTTTGATTGACTCAAACGATCTGCCGCTCAACGTCTCCCGTGAGATTTTGCAAGACAACCACATCACCAAAGCGATGCGCACCGGTATCACTAAGCGCGTGCTGGGGATGTTGGAAAAACTGGCTAAAGACGATGCGGAAAAATACCAACAATTTTGGGCCGAATTTGGCCAAGTGTTGAAGGAAGGTCCAGCGGAAGACTTTACTAACCGTGAGCGTATTGCAGGCTTATTGCGCTTTGCCTCGACCCATACGGGCAGCGCGGCACCGACTGTGTCACTCGATGACTACATTAGCCGCATGAAGGAAGGTCAAACCAAGATTTACTATATCGTTGCCGACAGCCATGACGCGGCCGCCAACAGCCCGCACTTAGAACTGCTGCGTAAGAAGGGCATCGAAGTACTGTTGATGTCTGAGCGTATCGACGAATGGTTAATCAACCACTTAACTGAGTACAAAGAAAAACAATTGCACTCAGTCACCCGTGGCGAGCTGGAATTAGGTGAGCTGGAAGATGCGGCTGAGAAGGAAGCGCAGGAGAAACTCGCCGAAGAGTCTGCACCACTGATTGAGCGCATCAAAGCGGCATTAGGTGCTAGCGTGGCCGATG
>NZ_JBOFMC010000220.1:0-16474 GCF_051658185.1 Shewanella sp.
ACAAAGAGTGCGATTTTTTTCAATGTGTTACCCCGCTAGATTGGCACCCGTTAATTCAGTGCGCGTTGGCTCGATGCCAGTTGATTCCGTGTCACTTGATTCGGCGCAGTCAACTCGGCACCCGTCAATTCGAGCATAAGCACCGGTATCGGCGGGCTTGATATGCTGTAAACCGCGTGTGGCTCTATTATGGCTCCGATATGGCGCTCAAGGCGCTGTTGCTGCACTTTGTTGCGGTGTTTGGCGGCGCTATTTTTTAGTGCGTTGAGGCACTATAACACAGCCTAGGGGGAACGCCGCTCAATGGGAACCCTGCTGAGTGGGAAACCCGCTGAGTAGGAACCCAGCTCCGTGAGAATACCGCTGAGAGTACGGGCGGTATGGGAAGAGTCGCGACAGCCAAGAGATCCTTGACTGTCGCTGGGCGTGATGGTTAGCGGCTAAGCATTTAACATTTGGCGCTTAGCGTTTTACATTGAGCCCTTAGTTGCGTTGTCCGTTTGCGCGGCGAGCTCCTGCGCCTTGATAGCGGCAGTCAATTGGGCTTCAACATATCCCGGGGAATGGGTGCTAGCCGAGATTAACCGGTACATGGCGGGGATCACAAACAGCGTCACAAAGGTGGCAAAGGCCATCCCAAAGAACACGACAGTCCCCACGGCAATACGACTTTCAGCGCCCGCTCCTGTTGATAAAATTAACGGGATAGCGCCAACGAGCGTGGTAAAGGCGGTCATCAGAATTGGCCGTAAGCGGCGAGCCGAGGCATCGATAATCGCTTTATCGAGCTCCAGGCCGCGATCCCGTAATTGGTTAGCAAATTCAACAATTAAAATGCCGTTTTTGGTGACCATCCCAATTAACATGATCATGCCGATTTGGCTGTAAATGTTGATCCCTTGACTGGTAATTAACAGTCCAAGGAAACCGCCAAATACCCCCATAGGCACAGTGAACATGACCACTAATGGGTTGATAAAACTCTCAAACTGCGCCGCCAAGACTAAGTAAGCCACCAACATCGCTAAGCCAAAGACGATAAAAATGCTGCTTTGGTTTTCTTTAAAGTCTTTTGATTCTCCGGTGTAACTGATGGAAATATCCTTAGGCAACAACTCGATGGCTTTAGTTTCTAAAAACGTTAACGACTCGCCCAAGGTATAACCGCTGCTGATATTGGCTTTGAGCGTAATCGACTTTTGCTTATTGGTATGGCTTAAACGCTGCGCTGAGGCGACCTCTTCGATATGGGTTATCGTGTCTAAGGTGACGAGCTCGCCCTTGGCCGAACGCATATAAATTTGGCTTAAGTCACTGACGTTGTTGAAGCTGTTTTCATCGCCACGCAGGTACACATCGTACTCTTCACCGCGTTCCACATAGGTGGTTTCAGTGCGCCCGCCGAGCATCACCTCAAGGGTTTGGGATACTTCATCGACACTGATCCCAAGCTCTGCGGCGCGCTCTTTGTCTACGGCGACGATAAGCTCTGGCGTGGTTTCGGCGTAATCTAAGTCAGCGCCTTCCATCATCGGGCTGGCATTGGCCTCTTCTTTTAAGATCTGCGCCCACTTAAACAGTTCGGCATAATCGGAGCCGCCGAGGACAAATTGCACCGGCTCACTCGATTGCCCCCTAAAACCGGGCGTCATTGGCCGCACCATCACATCCGGAATATCCTTTAAGGCTTGACTAATGATGCCAAGCGCCTGCTGGGCGGTGACCTCACGCTTGCCCCAGTCCTCTAATTGCATGATCACATAGCCGGTTTGATCGCCTGCGCGGCCACCAAACGCGGGGGCTTGCACGCTAAAGGAGCGCAGTACCCCTTGGCCAAGCAGTGGCATCAGCCGCGCCTCAACGATGTCCATATTGGCGGTCATGCGGTTATAGCTGGTGCCTTCCGCACCTTTGACAAACGCATAGAGCACGCCGCGATCCTCCTGCGGCGCCAGTTGAGCCGGTACCAGTTGCATTAACCAAGCACTGCCGCCGATACAGGCGAGGATGACTAACGGCGCGAGCAGACGCCATTTGACGGCCTGAGTGACGCCCACGCGATACACCCGCTCTAGCGCCATAAAGGCTTGATCGACGACGCGGTTAAAGCGATTGGGTTTGACATTCGCTTTGAGCATTTTGCTGCTAAGCACCGGGGTCAGGGTTAAGGCCACAAGGGAGGAAAACAGCACCGAAACCGCGAGCATCACCGAAAATTCGGTAAAGAGTAAGCCGACCATCCCTTCCATAAAGGAAATGGGCAAAAACACCATCACTAATACGGCAGTGGTCGCCATGACCGCAAAGCCAACCTCTCGGGTGCCTTTATAGGCTGCCAGTAATGGCTCCTCGCCCTGCTCAATATGGTGGAAAATGTTTTCGACAACCACAATGGCATCATCGACCACCAGACCAATCGCGAGGATTAATGCCATTAAGGTCAAAAGGTTAATCGAGTAGCCGAACATATAGGCGGCAATAAAGGCCGAGATGAGTGACACGGGTACCGTCACCGCCGGGATCAGGGTTGCCCGAACTTGGCCGATGAAGATATACAACACTAATACCACTAACGCGCCGGTGACATACAGCGTACTGTAGACCTCATTAATGGATTGGTCGATAAATACGGTGGAGTCAAAATCGACCACGAGGCGAGTGCCCTCGGGGAGGAAGTTTTGGACGCGCTCCACCTCTTTATGTACCTCTTGGGCGACCACTAATGGGTTTGCGTCGGACTGGGTAATGATCCCGAGGCTTAAATTGACGATACCATCACTTTTAAAAGTGGAGTTTTCGTTTTGCGCGCCAATGGCGACATCGGCTACCTCTTTAAGGTAAATCGGCGTGCCATCGCTGGCGGTACGCACCACTAAATAATCAAAATCCTCAGCGGTGAAGTACAAGCGTTTGGTGCGCACTGACATGACGGTGGTGTCATTGCGGACTTGGCCGCCCGGGGTTTCGACGTTTTCTTTACGCAGCGCATTGATAATGTCTGTCACCGTCACATTGCGTCCTGCCATTTGTTCTGGCCGCAGTTTGACATACATGACTTTGTACAAACCGCCGGACAGGCTAATGGAGCTCACGCCGCTGATCAGGCTGAATCTATCCTCGAGCACCCGCTGGGAGTAGTCGGTTAATTGGGTGCGATCCATCACGGTCGAGCTTAAATTGACATAGACCGAGGGTTCACCCGAGCCATTATCCTTGGAGACGACCGGATCCTTGGCATCCTCTGGGAGGCGGCGCTGGGCACGGGCGACGGCATCGCGGACATCACTCACCCCTTCGGTGAGGTTCCAGCCAAGCAGGAATTTTACGCTAATGCGTGAGCTGCCATTGCGGGTGGTGGAGGTGATTTCATCGATACCGCTGATCCCGGTCAGCTCATCTTCAAGGGTTTTGGTGATTTGACTCTCCATAATCGCCGCCGAAGCGCCGGGATAACTGGTGCTGATGGTGACCACCGGGCTTTCGACGTCGGGCATTTCCCGCACGGCAAGCTTAGTGAAGGACACGAGACCAAACACACACAGTAGTAGGCTTAATACAATGGCAACTACCGGGCGTTTAACAGAAACATCGGATAACCACATTATTTGGTCTCCGTCAGTGGTGATTGGACAGGGGGCGTTGTCGCCGTGGCTTTAGGCGTTAAGCTCACTTCATTGATCTTTAAGCCATCGCGCATATTGACTAAGCCTTGGACGACCACTCTATCGCCGATTGTTAACCCACTTTCGATAAGCACTTCATCACCGACGCGCTCGCCTAAGGTGACCTCGGTGCGCTGAGTGATTTGTTCACTATTGACCACATAGACGTAGCGCTTAGTGCCGGAATACTCCAGCGCTTGCACTGGGACAATTGGCGCGGTAGTCGGCGGGAAGGTGAGGGTGGATGACAGCATCATCCCTGGTTTTAACTGGCCTTTGGGGTTGTTAAATTGTACGCGGATCTTAAGGTTTAAGGTTTCTTCATTGACCCGCGGATCGATGGCCACCACTTTGCCGGTAAAAGGGTGCCCCGGCCAAGCACGGCTGGTCGCCGATACTGGCATACCGATACTCAGTTGTGACAGGAAATGCTCCGGTACTTGCAGATCGAGGCGCATGACCGATAAATCATCTAAGGTCATTAACTCAGTACCTGAGCTCACCATCTTGCCTTCGCTGAAATTGATTAAGCCAGTGTTACCGGCAAACGGGGCTTTAAGCGAGTGATAATGCAGATCCGCCTGAGCCGAGGCTAAGCGGGCCTTGGCAATATCCACGCTGGCTTTTTGGGCATCAATTTCAGTCTGGGTGATGGCATTTTTGATGATAAGTTTTTCAAACTCTTTGAGTTTACGCTGTTCATCATTGAGAAAGGCGTTGGCTTCAGCCACGGCGGCCTGGGCTTTCATATCATCAAGCTCGATGAGTAATTGGCCTTTTTTTACCGTTTGGTTAGAGGTCACCGCCACTTGTTTAATTTTACCGGTGACTTGTGGCGCAATCATGACTGCGCGCTCGGCGGCAAGTTTACCAATTAAGGTAACAGACTGCTCGAGGGGATGCTCGACCACAAGGCCTGTTACCACGGGCACAGTGCGGCTTTTGGGCGGGGCATTGTCTGGTTTGGCCGCATGCAGGAGATCGCTAAAACTCACTGCGGTGGCGATGAGTCCAAGCAGGGTGATGGCAATAATGGTTTTTTTGATTGGCATGGTTATCTCGCACAAAGGCTGTTAAATGGGCAATAGCACTATGGCGGCTATTCTAGTGAATAACCTCGGCCGAGTGGGTAAAAGTTTGTAAAGTTCTCCCTAAGAAAGTGCAAGAAATTGTGTATGAAAGGCATTTAGCCTCGAGCGGGGTGACATGTTGAGATGAGATGTTGTGCGCTTTGGCGACTCAACACGCCCTCGTCATTGGCACACGTTGCGCCGCGAGAGGTGGCATGGCGAGCCGCTAACGGTTGATAGCGCATCGTGAGTCGATGCGATTGCGCCTCGCAACGGGCGGCATGTACATGATGTACTCGTATGCCGCCGTTCTTAAGTCTCCCCCGCGTGGATGTGCTGGGATATTAGTGCCGGTTTATATCATTAGTATCAAGGCGGCGAGGTTTAGCCCTGCTCGGTCAGATGTCATTAAAGCGCGATTTGCTCACCATTAAACAGTCCTCGCTTGAGCTTATGCTTATCGATAAACAGCAGTTCACCTGTTTTCCCCTTTTTGATGCTGCTATCGATGGCAATAATTTTGTTGTGGTATAACCCTAGCACTTGCTCCTGGGAGGTATGGCCGACGACGAGATGTTCAACTTTAAAATAACTTATAATATCATTAACTTGCTCTTCAGTTAGCGCATCCTTGAAGTAGCCGCGATACCAGGTTGGCCCATTGGCAAAAAATAAAAAGTTGAGTAAGTCATCTTGCTTAAGTTCGGCTTTTGTTGCGTCCACATGATCTCGAAATAGTTGATTTGCTTGGCTTATCGTCAGTTTTCGCGTTAGCCATTCAGGGCTGATGCCTGCGTGCATAAATAGGAGATTATTGATTTTGACCAAAGTGTGTTTGCTGCGTAGCCATTGGCCGATTTCAGTCTCGTGGTGATAGAGGGCATCATAACGACGCTGAAGTAACTGTGCTGAAACCTGATAACGTTCGTTGACGTAACGTAAATCGCCGCGAAGCACCATTTGCTCGTGGTTGCCCATTAACAGGTGCAGGCGTCCCCCCGCAGCTTGCGCTTCTTTATCTAAGCGATATAAAAACCATAAAACTTCATTGACTTGGTGGCCGCGGTCAAACATATCGCCATTGATCACCATATGGCCGTCGCCAAAGGACCAGTGGTGCTGGTCATCAATAATATGATGGGCTTTGAGGAGGTTAATCATCACATCGAATTGGCCGTGCACATCGCTGAGGGCGACAATCTTACTGACTTTGGTAAAGGTATCCGCCGCCACACTGGCCGCGCCTTGGTAGAGCTTAGGCTCGGGCAATGAGCCGCAATCGGCCGGACGTACTAGCTGGGCGTGGTTAATGGCGGTTCGCTTGAGCGCGCTGTGGCAAATCCAATAGGCGAACCCTTGTTCTTGTTTGTTTAAAAAGACATAGGGACCATCGTGGATGCTCCCTTGGGGCGCGGGCGCATCAGCGCCATGGGCGATGAGCGGCAGAGCAAACAGTAAGCATAAATAACGCGGTAGCGCCCGCAGGCGTATGCTTGTTTTGCCGATGAGGCCAACGCGCCAGTTGGCGTGCTTGATGTATGCGCGCAAGGTTAGGTGCTTGATGCATGAGATGTGACGAAGTGGCGACGGAGCGAATGTCGCATGAGTGTAAGCGTCATGAGTTGACGGTAATGAGTGTGGCATCGCGGCAGCATCCTTGTTATTAGCAGCGTTATTGTGGGGCTAAGCTCGTTGAAATCAGCTCGTTGAAATCAGCTCGTTGAAATCAGCTCGGTATAATCAGCTTGATGCAACACGCTCTACGCGATTGAATCCAGCCTTATTTTGTAGCAAATCATACGGCCAAGCCTGTTAGCCAACAAGCCGGCAATCCCATTATTGTGTTTGGCTGAGCATGCGTTTGTTGATAAGGCTGGGGATTGGGGTAACACCACACCCACCGCCAAGGTAAAAAAAGGAGTTTAGCCCTTACGAGCTAAACTCCTGTAACACATGCTGGTTTAGGAGCGCGAACTTATTTTGTCATCCGCTTGTATTTTAAGCGGTGTGGTTCGATGACGTCGGCACCATAGGTATTTTTCAGCCACGCCGAATATTCGGTGTAGTTACCTTCGTAGAAGTTCACTTGGCCTTCATCGCGATAATCTAAAATGTGGGTGGCGATACGGTCGAGGAACCAACGATCGTGCGAGATCACCATTGCGCAGCCGGGGAATTCCAGCAGCGCTTCTTCTAGGGCGCGCAGGGTTTCTACGTCTAAATCGTTGGTGGGTTCGTCGAGTAACAACACGTTACCGCCCGCTTGCAACAACTTGGCTAAATGCACCCGGTTACGTTCCCCGCCCGACAAGGTGCCGATAATTTTTTGCTGATCGGCGCCGCGGAAGTTAAACCGGCCCACATAGGCGCGGCTTGGAATTTCCATGTTGTTGATGCGCATGATGTCTTGCCCACCGGAAATTTCTTGCCAGATGGTGTTTTTGTCATTCATCGAATCACGGAACTGTTCAACCGATGCCAATTGCACGGTTTCACCGAGTTCAATGCTGCCGCTGTCAGGGGTTTCTGCGCCGGATAACATGCGGAACAGGGTAGATTTACCCGCGCCGTTAGCGCCGATAATCCCAACGATGGCGCCCTTAGGCACAGAAAAAGACAGATTGTCGATCAGGACGCGGTCACCATAGGACTTAGTTAAGTTATTCACTTCAATGACTTTGTCACCTAAACGCGGTCCGGGCGGAATAAACAGCTCATTGGTTTCGTTACGTTTTTGGTAATCGCTGGTGTTGAGTTCTTCAAAGCGAGCCATCCGGGCCTTGCCCTTAGATTGGCGGCCTTTAGCGCCTTGACGTACCCATTCTAATTCTTTCGCGATGGTTTTTTGGCGAGCGCTTTCAGCGGCCGATTCCTGCTTTAAGCGGGCATCTTTTTGTTCCAGCCATGAAGAGTAGTTGCCCTCCCACGGGATACCTTCACCGCGGTCGAGTTCTAAAATCCAGCCAGCCGCATTGTCGAGGAAGTAACGGTCGTGGGTAATCGCCACCACAGTGCCGGCATATTCCTGCAGGAAGTGTTCCAGCCATGCCACGGATTCGGCATCCAAATGGTTGGTGGGTTCGTCGAGCAGTAGCATTTCGGGCTTTTCTAACAGTAAGCGACAAATCGCGACCCGGCGGCGCTCACCACCCGATAACACTTCGATTTTCTCATCCCAATCTGGCAGACGCAGGGCGTTGGCGGCGCGCTCAAGGATATGCTCTAGGTTGTGAGCATCTTGTGCTTGGATAATGGCTTCAAGCTCGCCTTGCTCTTTGGCTAGGGCGTCAAAATCGGCATCGGGTTCAGCGTAGGCAGCGTAAACCTCATCGAGGCGAGTTAGGGCATTTTTCGCTTCAGCGACGGCCTCTTCGATGGCTTCGCGTACGGTTTGGGTCGGATCGAGTTTAGGCTCTTGGGGTAAGTAACCGATCTTGAGTCCGGGCATGGGGCGCGCTTCACCCTCAATCTCAGTATCAATGCCCGCCATAATGCGCAGTAATGTGGATTTACCCGAACCGTTAAGACCTAATACACCAATTTTGGCGCCGGGAAAGAAGCTTAAAGAAATGTCTTTAAGGATCTGCTTCTTAGGTGGAACAATCTTACCCACCCGCAGCATACTGTAAACAAACTGGGCCATGTTTCTCTATCTTAAGTGACTAATGATGCGGCTAATTCTACAAGATTGCGCGCCGAACTCAACTCGCCAATGCACTAAGTTCATGGCCAATCTGCAGGAATTTCATCTTGTAAATACTGGGATTGTATTGAGGTTGCGAGTAGAATACCGCGCAACCCTACCTATAAGAATTGGCTGCTGGAGTTGGCAATGCTAAAAAAAGAGATGAACATCGCAGATTACGATCCGGAACTGTTTCGCGCGATTGAAAACGAAACCCTGCGTCAAGAAGAGCATATCGAGTTAATCGCGTCGGAAAACTACACCAGCCCTCGGGTGATGCAGGCGCAAGGTTCACAATTAACCAATAAATACGCTGAAGGTTACCCTGGTAAGCGTTATTACGGCGGTTGTGAGTATGTGGATGTGGTTGAAACCTTAGCGATTGAGCGTGCTAAGCAACTGTTTGGTGCCAGCTATGCTAACGTGCAGCCCCATTCAGGTTCACAGGCGAACAGCGCGGTGTACATGGCATTGTTAAAGCCGGGCGACACCGTCCTTGGGATGAACCTCGCCCACGGTGGTCACTTGACCCACGGTTCACCGGTTAACTTCTCTGGCAAGCTGTATAACATCATTCCTTACGGTATCGATGAGTCTGGCAAAATCGACTACGACGAGATGGAGCGCCTAGCGTTAGAGCATAAGCCAAAGATGATGATTGGCGGTTTCTCGGCCTACTCAGGGATTGTGGACTGGGCAAGAATGCGCGAAATTGCCGATAAAATCGGTGCTTATTTGTTTGTTGATATGGCCCATGTGGCAGGCTTAATTGCCGCTGGCGTGTATCCTAACCCAGTACCTCATGCCCATGTGGTGACCTCAACCACCCATAAAACCCTCGCGGGCCCTCGTGGTGGCTTGATCCTCTCTGCTGCAGATGATGAAGAGTTATATAAAAAGCTTAACTCGGCGGTATTCCCCGGTGGCCAAGGTGGGCCTTTGATGCACGTTATCGCGGGTAAAGCGGTGGCGTTTAAAGAAGCCCTTGAGCCAGAATTCAAAACCTATCAACAACAAGTGGTCAAAAACGCAAAAGCCATGGTCGAAGTGTTCCTCGAACGTGGTTACAAAATCGTTTCAGGCGGTACCGATAACCACTTAATGCTGGTGGACTTAATTGGCCGCGACTTGACCGGTAAAGAGGCCGATGCCGCCTTAGGCAGCGCTAACATCACCGTGAATAAGAACTCTGTGCCAAACGATCCACGCTCACCCTTTGTGACGTCCGGTATCCGTATTGGTACGCCAGCGATCACTCGTCGTGGCTTTAAAGAAGCCGAGGCAAAAGCGCTTACGGGCTGGATCTGTGACATTCTGGATGATGCCCACAATTTGGCGGTCATCGAGCGCGTGAAAGGCCAAGTGCTCGCGTTGTGTGCTCGTTTTCCTGTTTATGGCTAAGGCCGATACGCATTAATGTGATGTTGATGCTGGGCTGAGTTTGATCCCACTTCGCTGGAAGAGTTAACCTCAGCCCATAAATAGGATAAAATCCCGTGGCCGCATCTTGCGGCCATTTTTATTGATAAAATCTAAGGCTTAACCCCATAGGGTGAGGCATAGATTGCACCGGTAAGGCGCAAGCTTTACTCGCACTCACTGGCAGGAGGCTCAATGCATTGTCCATTTTGCAGCGCGACAGATACTAAAGTCATCGATTCTCGATTAGTGGCAGAAGGCCACCAAGTGCGCCGTCGCCGAGAATGCACCGAATGCCATGAACGTTTTACCACCTTCGAGGGCGCGGAGTTAGTCATGCCGCGGGTGATCAAACGCGACGGCTCGCGCCAACCTTTTGATGAAGAAAAACTGCAATCGGGCATGTTGCGTGCCGTTGAAAAACGCCCGGTATCGATGGATCAAATCGATCAAGCCCTCAGTAAAATCAAATCGACCCTACGCGCAACAGGCGAAAGGGAGGTTACCTCAGAAATGATCGGTAACCTGATGATGGAACAATTAATGACCCTCGATAAGGTGGCTTATATCCGTTTTGCCTCGGTATATCGGGCTTTTGAGGATGTCTCAGAGTTTGGCGAGGCCATCGCGAAGCTGCAAAAATAAGTAGAGCACTGACTTGAGCGCCAGCCCTCTTGGCGGCTAATCAAGCGCAGTGGTTTTGCATTAATGGGCAGTGGTTTTGCATTAATGAAACTATGGCTTTGCATGAAGGCTTTGAATTTATCGCGCCGTCAACAATAACCTTGAATAGGAGCTTGCATGCCCTGGACAGTGATTGACACCCAGATGATGAGCCGTGCTATCCAATTGGCGCAAAAGGGTTTTTATACGACTAGACCCAATCCAAGCGTGGGCTGCGTTATCCTTAAGGATGAGCAGATAGTCGGTGAAGGCTATCATCAACGCGCTGGCGGCCCCCACGCCGAGGTGCATGCGCTGGCCATGGCGGGCGATAAGGCGCGCGGGGCAACGGCCTATGTCACCTTAGAACCTTGTAGCCATTACGGCCGCACGCCCCCTTGTGCGCTGGCTTTGATTGAGGCGGGCATTGCGAGGGTTGTGGTGGCGGTGGGCGATCCTAATCCGCAGGTGGCAGGCCGAGGCATACAATTGCTGCGTGATGCCGGGATTGAGGTGGCTGTCGGTTTGTTAAGTGAACAGGCCCGCGCCCTCAACCTCGGGTTTATGAAGCGGATGAGCTCCCATCGGCCTTGGGTGACGGTGAAGTTGGCTGCAAGCCTTGATGGGAAAACTGCGCTCGCCAATGGCGAATCGAAATGGATCACAGGTCCTGCGGCCCGTCGCGATGTGCAGCGCCTACGCTTACGCGCTTGCGCGTTGATCACGGGTATCGAAACCATTCTGGCGGACGATCCTGCGCTCAATGTGCGTTATCAAGAGCTGGGCAGCATAAAGGCCGGCCTGACTGAGGCGCAATTACTGCAGCCATTAAGAGTCATTCTCGATAGTCGCGCCCGCTTACCGTTATCGGCGGCCTGCTTGGCGATCGCATCACCAATATTGTTAGTCTCAACCGTGGCTTATCCGGCGGCTTTTCAAGCGCAATTGCCTTCGCATGTGAGCTGCCTTCAGTTACCAGCCGTTGCCGGTCGCGTCTCGCTGCCTGAACTATTAAGCTATCTTGGCCAAAGCTGTAATCAACTGCTCGTTGAGGCGGGCGCCACCTTAGCCGGTGCATTTTTGGCAGAGGGGCTGGTCGATGAGTTAGTGCTGTACCAAGGGATGAAAATTCTCGGGGGGCATGGGCGTAATTTATTGCAGTTACCAGACTATCAGACCATGGCAGAGATACCGGCCTTAACCTTGGTCGATGAGCGAAAAATCGGGCCAGATACGCGTTTGACCTTAGTACCCAATCCATCTTTATCAAATAAGTGAGTTGACCATGTTTACTGGGATTATCGAGGCCGTTGGCACCCTACGTAAGCTCGAGCGTAAAGGCGATGATATCCGCCTGACGGTAGCGAGCGGCAAACTGGACTTAAGTGATGTACGTCTTGGGGACAGCATTGCGACCAACGGCGTGTGCTTAACGGTGGTGCAGTGTTTAGCTGATGGCTATGTGGCCGATGTATCCGCCGAAACCGTGAGTCTCACCGGCTTTGCCAATTATCGCGTTGGCACTCAGGTTAACCTAGAAAAGGCCGTCACCCCCACCACCCGTTTAGGTGGCCACATGGTGAGCGGCCATGTGGATGGGATTGCCACCGTGGAGCAGCGCCTAGTGCGCGGTCAAGCCATCGAGTTTTGGTTAGCGGCGCCTTCCGAGCTTGGGCGCTACATCGCCCATAAGGGCTCAATTACCATCGATGGGGTCAGTTTAACGGTGAACGAAGTTGACGGCAGCCGTTTTCGGTTAACCATAGTGCCGCATACGGCAGGGGAAACCACGCTCATCGCGCTGCAAGCTGGCGATAAAGTCAATATTGAAGTGGATTTAGTCGCCCGTTATTTAGAGCGTCTGATGACTTTTGACAGCCAAAAGAGCGCGCAGGGCGGTGTCACCATGGAAATGCTTGCCCGTGCCGGCTTTGTGCGTTAAGTCATAGGCACTCGGTTGACTTAAGTATAGAATTTAATAACAACAGCAAAAACATAAAGGTCCTACAATGGCGTTGCACAGTATAGAAGAGATCATCGAAGATATTCGTCAAGGCAAAATGGTTATTTTGATGGATGACGAAGACCGTGAAAACGAAGGTGATTTGATCATGGCCGCCGAAATGGTGACGCCTGAAGCCATTAACTTTATGGCAAAATATGGCCGTGGCTTGATCTGCCAAACGATGACAAAGGCTCGCTGCCAGCAGTTAAATCTGCCGCTGATGGTGACCAATAACAATGCCCAGTTTTCGACCAACTTCACGGTGTCTATTGAGGCAGCCGAAGGCGTGACGACCGGCATTTCAGCCCATGATCGCGCCGTCACCATCAAAACCGCGGTGGCTAAGGATGCAAAAGCGGCAGACTTAGTGCAGCCTGGGCATATCTTTCCATTGATGGCCCAGGATGGCGGCGTGTTAATTCGTGCTGGTCATACGGAAGCCGGCTGCGATTTAGCGCGGCTAGCAGGCTTTGAACCTTCAGGGGTTATCGTTGAAATTTTGAATGAGGACGGCACCATGGCGCGCCGCCCAGATCTTGAAATTTTCTCCCAATTGCACGGTATCAAGATGGGCACTATTGCGGCGTTAATTGAATACCGCAATACCCAAGAAACCACCGTCGTGCGTGAGGCAAAATGTAAATTACCCACTCGCTTTGGCGAGTTCGAGATGTTGACCTTTAGGGATACTATCGATAATCAATTGCACTTTGCTCTTGTCAAAGGCGAGGTGACCGAGAACGGTTTAGTGCGCGTACACTTACAAAATACCTTCAATGATTTACTCCACTCCGAGCGGGATCAGCAACGCAGTTGGCCCCTCGAAAGAGCGATGGAGCGGATTGCCAATGAAGGTGGGGTGTTGGTGTTACTTGCCAATCAAGAGCATCCAAGTGAAATTCTGGCGAAGGTAAAGGCGTTTGAAGCTGAAGATCAAGGGCAATCAAACGTCGGCGCGAAATGGCAAGGCACCTCCCGCCGAGTCGGCGTGGGCTCACAAATTTTGGCGCAACTGGGGGTGACTAAGATGCGCCTATTAAGCTCCCCTAAGCGTTATCACTCACTCTCGGGCTTTGGCCTTGAGGTGACGGAATGCGTTGCGGATGACGAGTGAGCTCGGTTCCGTTTTTGCTAGTTCCCCTTTGCTCAGGCAACAAGGCCGATAGCGAGCGCCGTTAAGGTGCCTCATGATAGCCAAGTTAGTTACGCGATAGACAAATTAGCAACGCGATAGCCAAATTAGCTACGTGCGATGATCAAGGGGCGGTTTATCGCACAGTGTCGCCGTAGCTTATGGGGAACAAGGTTGCAGTAAGGTAAAAATCACTATTTCTGATAATTTGCATAGGGCTCTGGGCAATTGGCTGTGGTATCATATCGCCACTTTTCGCCCGAAGCTGGGTGCTTTAGCAAAATGTAGGTAAGATAATGAACGTAGTTCAAGGTAATATCGAAGCGAAAAATGCCAAAGTTGCGATTGTAATTTCGCGTTTCAACAGCTTTTTAGTTGAGAGCCTGCTTGACGGTGCACTTGACACGCTGAAGCGCTTTGGCCAAGTCAGTGACGACAATATTACGGTTGTCCGTGTACCCGGTGCGGTTGAGTTACCGTTAGCTGCCCGTCGTGTGGCGGCCAGTGGAAAGTTCGACGGAATTATCGCCTTAGGTGCGGTGATCCGTGGTGGAACGCCCCATTTTGATTTTGTTGCAGGCGAATGCAATAAAGGTCTAGCTCAAATTGCCTTGGAATTTGATCTACCCGTTGCCTTCGGCGTGTTGACCACAGATACCATTGAACAAGCCATTGAGCGTTCAGGTACCAAAGCAGGTAATAAAGGCGGCGAAGCTGCATTAAGTCTGCTCGAAATGGTCAATGTTCTGCAAGAACTTGAACAACAGTTGTCATAGTAGGAAAAATAATGAAGCCTTCTGAGCGCCGCAAGGCCCGCCGTTTAGCCGTTCAAGCCATTTATTCATGGCAACTAAGCGGGAATAATATTGCCGATGTCGAGCATGAGTTTTTAACTGAGCAAAGTCTCGACGGTGTTGATGTAGCTTATTTTCGTGAGCTATTTGCAGGCGTTGCAACTAAGAAAACCCAACTGGATGAGTTGATTATTCCGTTTCTGGATCGCCCCATCGATGAGGTGTCACCCGTCGAAAAAGCCATCGTTCGCCTTGCGACCTATGAGCTGACTTTCCGCAAAGATGTGCCCTTCAAAGTGGCCATTAACGAGGCAATCGAGTTGGCGAAAGCATTCGGTGCGGACGATAGTCACAAGTTTGTGAATGGATTGCTCGACAAACTGGTTGCACGTAAGTAATCACGCAGTACTAAAGACAAACGGTATCCTCGGATACCGTTTTTCATTGCTAACAAAGGTGGCAGATATAACGTCGTGCCAAACTGTACAGTGAAAGAATTCCAATTAATTGAATGTTATTTTAACAACCGCGGCCCCGTTCGCCGTGATGTCAAGCTCAGCATTGGTGATGATTGTGCTTTAGTCCAGCCAGCTGAAAACAAATCGATCGCCATCTCCTGCGATACCTTAGTTGAAAACGTTCACTTTTTCCCTGACATACCTCCCCAAGCCTTAGGTTACAAAGCCCTCGCTGTCAATCTGTCAGATTTAGCCGCGATGGGGGCGGAGCCCGCATGGATGACCCTCGCCTTAACCTTGCCCGAGGTTGATGAAGCTTGGTTAAAGGGCTTTAGTGAGGGGTTATTTGAGGCGGCTGAATATTACGGCATTGCTTTAATTGGTGGGGATACGACCCGTGGGCCTCGCGCCATCAATATTACCGTGCTTGGTCAGTTGCCTCAGGGCAAGGCCTTAACACGCCAAGGTGCTAAGGTTGGAGACTGGATCTATGTGACGGGCACGTTAGGTGACTCGGCCTTAGGACTTGATATCTTACGCGGTGCTCAAACCGTGCCGGCACAGCATAAAGAGTTTTTGATTAATCGTCATTATCGTCCAACCCCAAGGGTGCTCGCGGGGCAATCGCTGCGGTCTTTGGCATCAAGCGCGATTGATCTTTCTGATGGTTTTATCTCGGATATTGGCCATATTCTGAAGGCCTCGGCGGTTGGTGCCGTGGTTGAAGTGAGCAATATTCCCCTCTCTTTGGCGCTGCAAGATAGCGTCAGTGAAGAACATGCCCTCGGCTATGCATTGACGGGGGGGGAAGACTACGAACTGTTATTTACGGTTCCCGAAGCCCAAAAGGGGGCGCTAGAAACGGCGCTGAGTCATGCAGGGGCCAAATTTGTGCGCGTCGGGCAAATATGTGCGGGTAACAAATTGAAATTGCAGCGTAATGGTGAGCCATTTACACCGCCATACCACGGTTTTGAGCATTTTTAATGAAATGGTTAACAACGGATCCGGCGTTATCGCGCCTGTCATTAACAAATCCTATTCACTTTTTAGCCCTTGGCTTTGGTAGCGGCTTGGCTGCTAAAGCGCCGGGTACCTTTGGAACTCTGGCGGCGATCCCTTTGTATCTGCTGATGGCGCAATTGCCTCTGAGCTGGTATCTGGGGTTCACACTGCTGTGCGTAATCTTTGGCGTGTATATTTGTGATAAAGCCGCTAAGGATATGGGGGTGCATGATCACGGCGCTATCGTCTGGGATGAAGTCGCTGGACTACTGATCACTATGATCGCCGCGCCCTCTGGCTGGATATGGCTTTTAGGCGGTTTTGTCCTGTTTCGCTTTTTTGACATCATTAAGCCTTGGCCGATTCGTTGGCTTGATGCCAAGGTGGCAGGCGGTTTTGGCATTATGATTGACGATGTATTGGCGGGAATATTTGCGCTGCTCTGTTTGCAGGGACTCGCTTGGGGCTTAGCTACGGCGCAGGTATGCACACCTCACGCGATGTGCGCATTTTAAAAGACTTAGATGGGGATATTTGCGGCAAAGATGTGGTGATTGTTGAAGACATCATCGACACCGGCT
>NZ_JBOFMC010000221.1:0-16680 GCF_051658185.1 Shewanella sp.
ACCTTAGGTGGTGCAGACCACGCGATTATCCCGGTGATGATTGGCGATGCCAAACTGGCAAGCGACTTCGCTAACCGCTTATTAGCAGAACATATCTACGTGATTGGCTTCTCCTTCCCCGTGGTGCCCAAGGGACAAGCCCGTATCCGTACCCAAATGTCGGCAGCCCACACCCGTGAGCAACTCGACAAAGCGATTGACGCCTTTACCCGTATCGCTAAAGAAATGGCGATTATTTAGGCCCCCATTTAGGACTGAAGAGAATGAAAGCACTCAGTAAATTAAAAGCCGAAAAAGGCATTTGGTTAGTCGATGCACCTAAGCCTGAAATGGGCCATAACGATCTGCTCATCAAAATTAAAAAGACCGCGATTTGCGGCACCGACATGCACATCTACAACTGGGACGAATGGTCACAAAAAACCATTCCTGTGCCTATGGTTGTCGGCCACGAATATGTGGGTGAAGTGGTGGATATCGGGCAAGAAGTGCGCGGCTTTAAGATTGGTGACCGTGTTTCTGGCGAAGGCCATATCACCTGCGGCCACTGCCGTAACTGCCGCGCGGGTCGTACCCACTTATGCCGTAACACCTCTGGTGTTGGCGTAAACCGCGAAGGTTCATTTGCCGAATATTTAGTTATCCCAGCGTTTAACGCCTTCAAAATCCCCGATGATATCAGCGATGATTTAGCCTCTATCTTCGACCCATTCGGTAACGCAGTGCACACCGCACTGTCGTTCGATTTAGTCGGCGAAGACGTGTTAATCACTGGTGCGGGTCCTATCGGTATTATGGCGGCGGCCGTATGTCGCCACGTTGGTGCGCGCCATGTGGTTATTACCGACGTTAACGAATACCGCTTAGAGTTGGCCCGTAAAATGGGGGCCACCCGCGCCGTCAACGTGGCCCAAGAAAACCTCAAAGATGTGATGAAAGAACTCGGCATGACCGAAGGGTTTGATGTCGGCTTAGAAATGTCTGGCGTACCTTCGGCTTTCCACGCCATGTTAGATACCATGAATCACGGTGGCAAAATCGCGATGCTCGGTATTCCGGGTGGCGAAATGGCCATTGATTGGAGCAAAGTCATCTTCAAGGGACTGATCATTAAAGGCATTTATGGCCGTGAAATGTTCGAAACCTGGTACAAGATGGCCAGTCTGATCCAATCTGGCTTAGATATTTCGCCCATCATCACCCACCACTACAAGATTGATGATTTCCAAAAAGGCTTTGACGCTATGGGGTCAGGCCAATCGGGCAAAGTCATCCTCAGCTGGGATTAATGTCCCGCCGCTGAAACAGCAAGGGGCTGTACAGCTGCCGCCCCTTGTTGCACACTTATTCCCATCACCATTGCTCAGCGAGTTCAGGGTTGAATATGTCTTCTTTTAAACACTTAAGCGTCAATCAGTTAGTGCAGATGACCGAGGAAAAGCCAGTGCAGATCGTCGATATTCGCGACGGCAACAGCTTTAACAATGGCCATATTGCGGGTGCGTTCAATTTAAACAATGAAAATTTAGCGCAATATATCAGTGAAGCGGATATGGACAGCCCACTGGTTGTGGTGTGTTATCACGGCATCAGCAGCCAAACCGCCGCGCAATATTTATGCGAACAAGGTTTTGATGACGTCTATAGCCTCGACGGTGGCTTTAGCGCTTGGCATGAGGCCAATGCATGATAGAGATTGGCAGACTCCCGAACAGCCGTGCCGCACAGGCCTTTGTCGATTACCTCAAAGGTGTAAACATCGACTGCCAAATTGAGCCATTGCCACAGGGAGTCGCGATTCTGGTCATCCGCGAGCAAGATGCGGAGCAAGCTCGTAAAGAATTTGCTCACTTTGTCGCTTATCCACACGATAACAAATACTTACAAGCATCATGGGAGCATGGTGATACGCAGACCAAGCTCGACTATGGTGCGCCCTCATTACAGCTATTGACTCAATTTATCACAGGGGCAGGCCCTGTCACCCTCGTCATTTTTGGCCTTTGTAGCCTGATTTTTGCTGCGATGAATTTAGGTTTTAGCCAAGCGATGTTTAACTCGCTTGCCTATTTTGGTGCGGCGCCGGGCGCTGATAGCACACAATTCTGGCGGATTTTCACCCCAAGCCTGCTGCATTTTTCAGCCATGCATATCATCTTTAACTTACTGTGGTGGTGGTATTTAGGCGGCAAAATTGAGACCCGTATCGGCACTGCGCCATTGTTGATTTTACTCTTAGTCGCGGGCACCTTACCCAATGTTCTCCAATACTATCTCAGCGGTCCCAATTTTGGTGGCCTCTCTGGCGTGGTCTATGCGATTGCCGGATACACTTGGGTGATGGGGCGACGCAAACCAGAGGCGGGCATAGGTTTACCGCCATCTTATATGGGATTTATGCTGATTTGGCTAGGGTTAGGCTTTAGCGATTTTATGGGACTCTCAATGGCCAATGGCGCCCATGTTGGCGGCTTAGTGATTGGGCTTGCTCAGGGCCTGTTCGATAGTCGCCGCGCCCGCTGAAGCACGCGGCTAAAGGTGGCGTCCAACTTGGCCGCCCCTACTTGCATCACGACTTAGCCAATTCCAGCACTTTGACAACCAGTTTTTCAATGCCAGAGTACGCCTCTGCAATATTCCCCGCCAGCATATAAGCAGGGGTACTGACGATCTTGTTGGCTTCATCGACCACAATCTCATGCACGTTAGCACTTTGATGGCACCCCCCCATCAAATTAAAGGCAGCAGCAGTATCCACATCATGGCCAATCGTGCCGCAAGCCCCCTGCCCATAGAGGCGCGGGATCATCACCGGTGCGATACAAATAAAGCCAACGGGCTTGTTCGCGGCAATAAACGCATGAATAAACTCACTCACCGCAGGGTTAACCTCGCACTCGCTACCATTAATCGCAAAATTGCACAGGTTTTTAGCGGCCCCAAACCCGCCAGGGATCACTAATCCCGCAAACTGGCTAACATCTAATGCCGTGGTTGGTTTGATGTCACCGCGAGCGATACGGGCGGACTCCACTAACACACTCCGTGTTTGGCTGGTATCCACTTCACCGGTCAGGTGATTAACCACATGCAACTGTGTCATGTCGGGAGCAAAACATTGATAACTCGCGCCCGCTTTTGACAGTGATAAGAGCGTTAGCACCGCTTCGTGAATTTCAGTCCCATCAAACACCCCACAGCCACTGAGTAGCACTGCAATTTTTTTCATAAAAGCACTCCTGTTACGTTATTAAATTTAACATTAAACAAACAAATTAGTTGATCTGCTTAAAAAACATGCTAAGTTATTTTGTCGAATTTACCCTATGCCCAAATTAGCGTCACCTTAGCCAAGTGTTAAGGGTGTCAATAAAAAATCCACACATTAGGAAATTTTTTTCAGAAACGACATTCAACTCACACAAAAACATTATAAATATAAAAAACAGCAACTTAGATAGATCGCATTGAGCCGTAATTATCGCCATTATTCACAGTTGACATTTTGACTCACAGACTTATCCACAGGCTGCGGGCTAATTTGCCATGGCCGAAATAACGCTTCTGTGGCATCCTTATCATCCTCTAAGACATCGATAAACGAAATCACCTATGCCAACTATTGCCAATAACCCACTTGTCCTAGTGGATGGATCGTCCTATCTCTATCGCGCCTACTATGCACCTCCTCACTTAACAAATTCAAAGGGCGAAGCGACGGGGGCCGTTTATGGCGTAGTCAACATGTTACGCAGTCTATTAACTCGCTATCAACCAAGCCATATTGCCGTGGTCTTTGATGCCAAGGGCAATACTTTCCGCAATGAGCTCTACAGCGAGTACAAAGCCCATCGCCCACCCATGCCAGACGATCTGCGTTCGCAAATCGCGCCGCTGCATCGCATTATTCGCGCCTTGGGCTTGCCCCTATTGTCGATCTCTGGCGTCGAAGCAGACGATGTCATCGGCACCATTGCCCGCCAAGCGAGTCGCGAGAATCGCGCCGTTCTTATTAGTACTGGCGACAAGGACATGGCGCAACTCGTTGATGACAATATCACCCTGATTAACACTATGACCAATACCATCATGGGGCCGGCAGAAGTCACTGAGAAGTTTGGCGTTGGCCCTGAGCGCATCATCGATCTGCTGGCGCTGATGGGCGATAAAGCCGACAACATTCCAGGTTTACCCGGTGTCGGTGAAAAAACGGCTCTCGCCATGCTCACGGGTGCAGGCAGCGTGGCGAACCTCTTAGCCGCCCCTCAACAAGTCACTGAATTAGGCTTTAGGGGCGCCAAAACCATGGCGGCCAAAATTAGCGACAATGCCGATATGCTCAAACTGTCCTATGAGCTGGCCACCATTAAAACCGATGTCGCACTCGAGCAAGATTGGCATGAACTGGTGGCCCAACCTGCCGATACGGATGAACTCATTCAGTGCTATGGTGAAATGGAGTTTAAGCGCTGGCTTGCCGAAGTCTTAGAGCATAAAACCGCGCACTCCACTGGGAGCGCTAAAGGCCCAACGGCGAACGCCTCAAACACCGACAGCACTGACTCAAGCGCTGCGACTGACACCTCGGATGCGCCCACCCAAAGCACCGTCATCACAACCGACTATGAAACGATTTTAACTCAAGCCCAGCTTGATAAATGGCTTAAGATCCTTCAACAAGCACCGTTAATGGCCGTGGATACAGAAACCACCAGCCTTGATTATATGGTCGCGGAGCTGGTTGGGCTCTCCTTTGCGGTCGAAGCCGGCAAAGCCGCTTATCTGCCTTTGGCCCACGACTATGTCGGCGCGCCACCGCAATTAGATAAACACGCGGCGTTGGCACAACTGCGGCCGATCCTTGAGGATGCTAACATCAAAAAGGTCGGGCAAAATCTTAAATATGACATCAGCATCCTCACCAATGCTGGGATCCACTTACAGGGTGTCGCTTTCGATACCATGCTCGAATCCTACGTCTTTAATTCTGTCGCTTCGCGCCATGATATGGATGGTTTAGCACTCAAATATTTAGGCCATAAAAATATCAGCTTTGAGGATATTGCAGGCAAAGGCGCTAAACAGCTGACCTTTAACCAGATCCCGCTTGAGACTGCCGCGCCCTATGCCGCAGAAGATGCCGATATCACTCTGCGGTTGCATCAACATCTGTGGCCAAGACTCGAGCAAGCAAGCGAATTAGCGGCGGTATTCACCCAAATAGAGCTGCCCTTAATTCAAGTGTTATCTCAGATTGAACGCCAAGGCGTATTGATTGATAGCATGTTACTCGGCCAGCAAAGTGAGGAACTCGCCCGCAAAATCGATGAACTCGAGCAAAAAGCCTATGCCATTGCCGGTGAAAAATTTAACCTAAGCTCACCCAAACAGCTGCAAGTGTTGTTTTTTGAAAAGCTCGGTTATCCCATCACCAAAAAAACCCCCAAGGGAGCGCCATCGACCGCCGAAGAGGTCCTCGTAGAGTTAGCCTTAGACTTCCCGCTGCCTAAAGTCATACTCGAACACCGCAGTCTAACCAAGTTAAAGAGCACCTATACCGATAAGCTCCCGCTTATGGTCAACGCCAAAACTGGACGAGTCCACACGAGCTATCATCAAGCGAATGCCGCGACCGGACGCTTATCCTCCAGTGAGCCCAACCTGCAAAACATCCCCATTCGCACCGAAGAGGGACGACGCATTCGCCAAGCCTTTATCGCCCCTGAGGGCCGAAAAATTCTGGCTGCCGATTATTCTCAAATCGAATTGCGGATCATGGCGCATTTATCTCAAGATGCAGGCTTACTCAAGGCCTTTGCGGAAGGCAAAGACATCCATCGAGCAACCGCTGCGGAAGTCTTTGGCACCGATTTTGACGATGTCACCACCGAGCAACGCCGCCGCGCCAAGGCCGTGAATTTTGGCCTCATTTATGGCATGTCTGCCTTTGGCTTAGCAAAGCAACTCGATATTCCGCGCAATGAGGCACAAACCTACATAGACACTTACTTTGCCCGGTACCCCGGTGTGTTACGTTATATGGAAGAAACGCGCGCGAGCGCAAGCGAATTAGGCTACGTCACCACGCTCTTCGGGCGGCGCCTGTATCTGCCTGAAATCCGCGACCGCAATGCCATGCGCCGGCAAGCGGCAGAACGGGCAGCCATTAACGCCCCAATGCAAGGCACCGCCGCAGATATTATTAAGCGGGCGATGATCAGCATCGCCGATTGGATAGCCACTGAAACCCAAGGTGAAATTACCATGATCATGCAAGTCCACGATGAATTGGTATTTGAGGTTGACGCCGGCCAAGCAGAGCGGCTGAAACGGCAAATCTGTGAGCTGATGGCGAAAGCGGCCAATCTTGATGTGGAACTGCTGGCAGAAGCTGGCATCGGCGACAATTGGGATCAAGCCCACTAATTTAGTCGCCATTTTAATTTTAGTCACGAGTCGCTCAATCACTCACATTAGGCTCGGCGGGATTTTGATACACCTCAATCTCGCTGAGCCATAACTTCCTCTCAGGCAAATACTCCGCCAGACCCAACATTATTTAGAATCAACAACGCCCGTCCGATACCTCATCTACTCGTCGCTCAGCTAATCATCAACAAATAGCTCCGCCAACGCATCACTCCGCCAAACCGCCACCCCAATTAACCATGGCGAGTTAACAACGGCGAACTGACATCAGCATTCCATCACCTATCAATTAACTGTGGTGACAATGTTCTATATTGCGCACACTCAGTCAGCCGTTTAGGGGCCTAATGAAACATTAAAACGCTAAATTTGATCAAATATGTACATAAAATACAGAAAAACCGCTTAATCTGGCTAATTTGACGTTACATTTGAAAGTTGTAGATCAAATAAAGCCGATTTTTCACCCACAAATCGAGATCGAGTGCACACAATTGCCATGATTTTAGAAAAACTGTTTTCCATTTAACGGCAAATACCCTATCATTCTCGGCGTAGGGTACAGAGGTTAAGATGTTCTATCTTTCAGACCTTTATTTCACTTATAGTGATGAGCCAAATTATGGCGCCTCAGCAACTTGTTTGCTGAGGCTTTTTTTTGGCTATTTTTTAGATGACCACTTTTTTAGAGTATTTACTTTAATAAAAGGTAAATCCAATGTATGCTATCTTCATTGAGAGCCATTGAAGTGAATTTAATGGTGCTTGAGTCTTGTTGAATTTAGCTTCTCCCCAAAAGAGCTAATATTTTTGGCCGATAGCATTTATGTTATCGGCTATTTTTTTGTCTAAAATGGGCAAAAACGAGAGAATAAACACGCAGGAAGGTAACACACCTAAGACGGGTGCAAACAACAAAAACCAACATCAAAACCCTATTGGCCAGCGTAGATGTACTCACTTACCCCACCTATGCTAGCCACAGCTTACTTAGATTACTCTGCGGCGCCAACCTCATCCGCCAACCACTGTGGATGACACCACTCATTTAAAATACTCAGGACTTTAGGCTTACCGGTTCCCTTTAATGAAGAAAACGGCTCAACTTGTACCCAATCGCCAAAATCAGCTAAAGCTTTACGCACCTCATTGACGGTTTTCATTTTAGCGCTTTGAGCTAATTTATCAGACTTTGTCAGTAATGCCAGCACCGGGATTTCACTCGCTACCGCCCACTCAATCATCTGCATATCTAAATCTTTCAGTGGATGGCGAATATCCATCAATACCACGACGCCACTTAAACAAGCACGTTTCTGTAAATATTCCCCCAGCGCTTGTTGCCACTTGTGCTTCATCGCCAGAGGCACCTGCGCAAAACCATAACCGGGTAAATCTACCAAGCGACGCTGAGCGTCTAATTCGAACACGTTAATTAACTGAGTTCGCCCCGGCGTTTTACTGGTGCGCGCCAAGTTTTTTTGCTCTGTTAATGCATTAAGTGCACTTGATTTACCCGCATTTGAGCGCCCAGCAAAAGCAATTTCAACACCAACGTCACCGGGCAGATATTGATCCAAATGTGCAATGTCAGGCGCACTAATTAAAAACTTCGCCTTGCGAAAATCTATATGAGATTCAGTCACTATTTACTCCAAAATATTTTCTGCGCGATACCATAATTTATGAAGAATTGCTTACTTTTCCACGTTTTCGTGTAAAATATTACCCCGATCACATTAAACGTTTTTTACCACGCTTGCTTATCACCCTAGTAAGCTCAGGATAATAATCTTAACCAGAAGTTGGAACGCCATGAAAAAGTTAGCTCTTGCGCTGTCTGTTGTTGTTGCCGCCATATCTTCACCCACGCTTGCTGAAGGAAATGCTGAGGCGGGAAAAACTAAAGTAATCGTCTGCTCTGCCTGTCATGGTATGGACGGTAATAGTCTGATCGACATGTATCCCAAACTTGCGGGTCAACACGCCACCTACCTGCAAAAGCAATTACACGATTTCCGTAGCGCAGCCCAAACTGCTGGCAAAGACGGCCGCATGGATCCTATCATGGGTGGCATGTCGATTGCTCTAAGCGATCAGGATATTCTCGATATTAGTGCATATTTCACGAGCCAGACCTTAAAAGTTGCAGAAGTAAAAGATATACCAGAACTTGGCGCCAAACTTTATAAAGGTGGCGATGCTGCCCGCGGCATTACCGCTTGTATGGCGTGCCATGGCCCCGAAGGTAAAGGAGCGGAACTTGCAGGCTTCCCAGCGCTAGCGGGACAACACGCTAACTACATTAAAATCCAACTGACAAAGTTTCGTGATGTTAGCCGTCATAATGACCTGAACGGCATGATGCAAGATGTCGCCAAAAAATTAAATGACAGCGATATCGAAGCGCTTTCAAAGTATATTGCTAGCTTGAAATAATGCAGCAATGAAATAAACGCACAAAAAGGGTGTTGATACACCCTTTTTTACACCCCGCAGTTGACGTTTACGTCAACCACAAACATTCACGCTTGACATAGATCACAGATTTAGGTTTAATGTGCCCCGTACCGAGATAAACCCATCTGTTTGTAAAAAAAGATGAATAACAACGGACAGATTTCGGTATAATCCACATTAAAGATATAAGAATAAAGATCCTTAATAACAATAATACAACTGAGACCACTCGCCAATAATAATAAGAGTCGTGATTTCGCACTGAAATCCAGGTCAGTACATATTTGTAAGGGATGGCAGATAATGCCAGTTTGCATTAGCAAATCGCCTTACGCTCAGGGTAGCCTGCCCAATCAGGATACAGTTTGAATGATTCGAACTGCAGCAACGGAAGCTAATTAGCTTTGGATGCACTGGCTGGAAGCTTGTTATCACTGGAAGGTACTTTAATTAACAGGGATGGTTAACTTAGTGTCATTGATGACGCTTATTAATGATGAGTCATGAGACCATCTACGGAAACTGTGGTCAGGACGGCGACAGAATTTACACTAAGTGTCTGGAAGACCGATAACGAAAATTGAGCAGGGAAAGCTGTAAAAAAAAGAAGGATACTGACCGGGAAAGTCGCATAGCAAGTATGGATACTTGGAATCAGGATAAGATGCTTAATGCATCGATTATAAGGCGGCAGTTTAACTGCCGCCTTTTTTATTATTGTTATTTTTACTTAAAGCAACCTTACCGCTTAGGAAAAATAAGGGCTGTACTGCACAACGCTCGTTAATACCCCAAATCGCAGCTCTATTTCCACTGGGCGTTTAACTGATTCCTCAAGGTGAATACACCGCCCCACCCTGGCGCTTAATGATTGCCGCGCTCAAACCAGTCGAGAGCATAATTTAACGCTTGCTCCCGAAAAACATCTTTTTCAATAAAAAGCTCATGAGCGGCCCCCTCAATAACCAACAATTGGCCACAAGAGCTCACGGCCCGCTGCTGCGCGGCATTATCAACAATGCGATCTTCGCTCGCTTGCAAGATCAAAATAGGAGTATCAATTTTAGACGCCGCCAGTACGCAAGCGTCTGCGGCAGCTAAGGCTTCGGTGAGCCAATGGTTAGTGGGTGCTCCTAATTGCAGCTGAGGCTGTTCAGCATAGAGCTTTCTATAGGCTTGATACCGCATCTCACTGTGAGTTAACTCATTATCTTCAAAGGATACTGCCTGATAGTCTCCTCCTCCCAACACATAGTTTGGTTCGGCACCGCGTAGGCTGCTATCTAATTTATTTGCCAGCCAGCGGATAAATCCCTTTGGCATAGGGAGCTTAATGCCATACATTGGCGCTGAAAATGCGGCGGTACTGAACACGCCGGGGAATTGCTGCAGATATAAAGTTCCGATTGCGCCGCCCATCGAATGCCCTAATAGATGCAGAGGCCCTGTCGCATGCTTTAATACAACCTGTAGCATAAACATTGAAAAATCTTCGACATAATCGTTAAACCTACCCACATACCCTTGGTGGGGGTTTGCCGTCATTCGCCCTGATAATCCTTGACCCCGATGATCGATGGCAAATACCGAATAGCCCTGCTGATAGAGATCAAACACCAATTCTTGATATTTTAAATAGGATTCCACTCTGCCGCTGCTAAGCACAATACTCGCCCGCGCGTGAGGATGGCGAGCAACCATATAAGCCAAAGTAATGCCATCCGCTGCAGTTAGCGTCCCTTGAACCACTGTACGCCAGAAGATTTGCTGCTCAGGTGTCGTTAACCGGTGTTCACTTGAAAATATGCGGGGGATAAGGCTCATGAAAGGTCACAGGTTGCTTAATGTTAAGTGGCAGTGTAACAGACAAGCGCAGTAGACTGAAAATTGCGACGCCAGTGCTTGCCCTTGTGTAAGTGTGTAAGTTTAAATCGCGTGAACTAATGCTGTTAGCGTTCTTGCTTCGCAAGCTTGGTGCAGAATAAAACGCTTGATTGACGCCTAAATTATCGACAGCGGCACCACGCAGCCTTTCATCGGTAAGATGGCCAATATGATTATAGGGGTCTTGATAGGAGCCCGCCTCTCCCCCAAATATTCACTGCATCAGCGCCAACTTTCACAAAGGCGAGATATCACTATAACGGCATAACGGCCAAAAGCAGGCAATGAGCCAAGTTCAGTATTGAGGTTGCTTGCAGGTGAGACCTTGCAACCACCTCACTCAATCTTAACACTCCAGCGCATACCGCCGCCGCTTATCAAGAGCGTAGGTATTCCCAGTAGTAACCGGATTCATCATTTCGGTGAGTTGCTGGCCTTACCATGCCATTATCCCTGATGCCCCCCTTGTCAGTAGGCTAAGCCATCAACGCAATTATCCCTCAATGTGAATTAACCACTGCGCCGCAGGCAAAGCTAGCAAAAAATGCGTGTTACACTTAAAGCCCAAGAGGCACCACTGGCGATTGGATAGCAACCGCCTCAGCAAATAGTACATGGAGGGGAAAGATGATTGATAAGGCGATTCCGTTAGTGGATCTGCATCGGCACTTAGACGGCAATGTGCGGGTCAGCAGCATTTGGGAGCTAGCACAGCAACACCGCATTGCGCTGCCAGCCACCTCGCGAGAGGCATTGGTTCCCTTTGTGCAAGTTCAAGAGAAAGAAAGCAGTTTAGTCGCCTTCTTAAAAAAACTGGATTGGATGGTCGCAGTGCTGGCCGATTTAGATGCGGTAAAGCGTATTGCCTATGAAAATGTCGCCGATGCGGCACTATCAGGTTTAGATTACGCAGAGCTGCGCTTTAGCCCCTACTACATGGCAATGAACCATAAGCTGCCGATAGAAGGCGTGGTCGAAGCCGTTATCGACGGTGTTAACGCAGGCTTAAAGGATTACCCTATTAAGATCAATTTGATAGGAATTATGTCACGCTCCTTTGGCCCCAAGGCTTGCACTCAAGAGCTTAACGGCTTGCTCGCCCACCAACAGCATCTGGTTGCGATAGATTTAGCCGGAGATGAATTAGGCTTCCCGGGAGACGCATTTACCGAACACTTTAAGCGCGTCCGGGATACGGGGCTTGGGATCACAGTGCACGCGGGTGAGGCAGCGGGAGCGCAAAGTATTTGGCAAGCAATCCAATCACTTGGAGCTACGCGTATTGGCCATGGTGTACATGCTATTCATGATCCCCAATTAATGGAATACCTCGCTAAACAGCAGATTGGCATCGAATCTTGCCCCACCAGTAACTTACACACCTCCACCGTCAGCTCCTATGCCGAACATCCCTTTAAAACCTTTCTGGATGCGGGCGTGCTTATTAGCCTCAATACCGACGATCCCGGCGTCAGCGCCATCGATATTCACCATGAATATGAGAAGGCTGCAACAGAGCTGCATTTGAGCGAACGTGAACTGGCTCAAGTGCAACGCAACGGGGTGGAAATGGCGTTTTTATCCGATGCCGAACGCCGCGCTCTGTATGCCACTAAAGCACAGCTTAAGTGATCTGCATCAGTGATATCCATCATTTACACCGCCAAATGCTAGATACAGGCAACCCGTTGATACAAACAAAAGCGAACACCAATAGCGCCCCCCAATAATGGGACTTCGCGAGCAAAGCCAATGACTAACGCGTTTAGCCACAATAAAAAAATCCGACGTTACGTCGGATTCTTTTATTGTTACGCCCTTGGCACTTTTAACCGGTGCCAAGCGACCTCTTCGGCATTAAATAACCCGAGAGAACTGCTGCTGCCGGGCTTTTTGTCGATAGTACAAGTCAAAGCACATGCAAATATTACGGATCAGCAATCGACCCGTTGGGCTGATAGTGACTTTTCGGTCTGTGATATCAACTAACTTATCATCAACAAAGGTTTGCAGCAGTTTAAGATCTTCGCTGAAATATTCTTCAAAGTGAATACCGAGCTTGGCATCGATTTTGGCCATATCCAGTTCAAAATGGCAAATGAGCTGTTTAATCACCACACGGCGGATTTCATCATCACGATTTAAACTACAGCCCTTCCATAAGGCGTGGCCGTCCTTGTCGATAGCTTCATAATAAGGGCGGATATCCTTTTGGTTTTGGGCATAACAATCACCAATTTGACTGATCGAGGACACCCCTAGGCCAAGCAAATCGCATTCTTCTTGGGTCGTATAACCTTGGAAGTTACGGTGCAATTTGCCTTCACGCTGCAACTTAGCTAATTCATCATCGGGCTTGGCAAAGTGATCCATACCGATATATTGGTAGCCTGCGCCCGTTAAGGTCTCAATCGTTTGATGTAACATATCAAGTTTTTGAGTGGGCGAAGGTAAATGCTCATCTTTAATTTTGCGCTGGGCAGCAAAACGCGCAGGCAAATGAGCATAGTTAAACACGGATAAACGGTCAGGAGACAAGTCTAACACCCGCTGCATCGTTGCGGCGAAGGTTTCCGGCGTTTGGTGCGGCAGGCCGTAAATCAAATCGATATTGGTCGAGACAAAGCCCATTGCCTTGGCCTTGGCCATCAAATCAAAGATAAATTGCTCATCCTGCTCACGGTTTACGGCAATTTGCACTTCTTTATTAAAATCTTGGACGCCTATCGAAATACGGTTGAAACCGGCTTGTTTTAAGGTGTCGAGCATGGACAGTTCGATTTCGCGAGGATCCACTTCAATCGAAAACTCTCCCTCTGCGGCAAAATTGAAATTAGCCTTAATTAAAGCCGTCAGCTTTAAAATTTGCTCAGGAGTTAAAAATGTTGGCGTACCACCACCCCAATGCATTTGCGTCACACTGTAGTGCTTAAACAACGGCGCACGCTTAATAATTTCTTGGCTTAAATATTCGATGTACTGATCGGCTTTATGGGCGTGGCGAGTAATGACTTTGTTGCAACCGCAGTAATAACAAAGTTTGGCGCAAAAGGGGATATGAATATACAGCGACAGCTTATCGCTTTTACTGTTTTCAATGGCAGTCAGTAGATGCTGCTCGGTAAAAGAATCATCAAACTCAAGTGCCGTAGGGTAAGAAGTGTAACGGGGACCGCTGTAGTTATACTTTTCGATCATCGATTGATCCCAGCTAATCTGAGTGGGCTGCTTCAAGGCGTGTCCTCCGAGGGTAAATTAGCAACAACCGAAGTATGCAAGGTTCTAGGGCAAATAACCTTGATCCAGGTTGTAAAAATGATGCAGAACTTTTTAGAAGTTACGCAATATCCATGAAAAAAATGCACTTGTCTGTTACTTTTTGGAGGTTTTGTGGACAGGCTCACGGGAAGAACAAGAAGGGACGCATAGAGGCCGCTCCGCAGTCAAAAAGTCGGTGTACGGCCAAGCGACTTAACACCCCCAATAACGCGAATCCATCGTTAATGGGTTGGTCTAAGCTGATAATGAGCGAGCTTTTTCATCTCATCGTTAATACCATGAGCAAGCTCGGCTTCAGATTTCATTCGCACAAAATCCAGCTTCATTCGCTGCTGTTTGGGCAGCGCTTGACGAGCCTCCATGATCGGGTGCGCTTTGATTAACTCGAAATGCTTAAATAACATGGGAAATTCAGGTGCAACGCGCTCGCTAAGAGAAAGCATTTCAAACAAGCGGCCAATCCTCAACACCCCTTCTGACATCTCGCAGCGATCCTCCAGCATTGCCGTCGCAATATAACGAATATCACCTAATACCTGCGCGCGCTTAGCGTTAGCTTTAGCCTCACGCTCGGCAAGCTCGGCCTGCTGTCGTTGCCGCTGTTGCTTTAACTGTAACAGTAAATAGGTAGCGTAACCGCTAAGTCCAACTAGGATAATACCACCGAGAATGATGAACGCCGTCGACACAAAAACTCCTTATGTTAGCCGTATAAAAGCAGATGAAATGCCCCATGTGCTTTTATACCTAAACCGAGGTTAATCGTTATCTTGGCTCTTGATAATCTTTGAGCAATTCGCTACCAGACTCAAATTTATCAAAGAGCTCATCATCGGAAAGCACTTTAGCTTGCGCAGGGGTCGATTCATCGACATCATCAGTGATCCCAAGCTTGATCATCAGCGCCTCAATCTTATTAAGTTGCTGATCGAGCCATTGCTGATCGGCATCACTCAAATCGCGCCCTTCTTCTAACATATCAAGCAGTTGATTTAATCTTGGGTCATCTTCAAGCTTGAGCAACTTTTGCTCATCGGTTAATTTAGGCTGCTTAACTTTAGGCGCCTTCACTTCGGCTGGAGCAATGCTCGTCACCAAAACCACCGGCTTTTTGCTGCCATGGCGGGGGTCTTTCTTCTGAGCGGCTTTTTGCTGAGGAGCTTGGGCCTGGATCAGCGCTTCATTATGGCGACTGCCGGATTTATTACCGGTTTCTTTACGTTTGCCAGTCGCTACAGCACGGTCCTGCTTTTTCACTCTTGGCTGTAACTTAGGGCTGTTCTCGCCGCCCTTGCGTGTTTTCTTGCTACGAGACATGATTTTCTCAATTGTTTGCAACATGTGGCCCCGCAGGCAGGAAATCATCCTATCCACCGGGGACTAAATTAGGTCGGCTGTTATACCAGATTATGATGTTTTTTGCATCAAAACGAGGTCTTTCGCGGCAAATAATAGCGCAAAATTGCTATTTTTTGCCAGGTACTCAAAGGTTTGCTTTTGATAAAAACTAACATGTGTCAGATTGTTCTTATAATGCCACTTTGCAAAGCCATCTAAATCAATCAGTAACGGCGTACTAATTGCCAACCACCCTCCAGGGCGCAGCAAATGTGCGAACAGATTCCACTCTTTACTTGGGTACTGAAAATGCTCAAAAACCCGATAGCAGCAGATAAAATCGTATTGCAGCTTAAGCGCCTCATGATCAGGAGCCAAGAATGGATCATATTGGTTGAGTTGATGCCCAGCAGCATTAACAACCCTAAGACACTCAGCATCGACTATGCGACCAAAATTTAACCCCAATAACTGACCGGGCTGTTGATACTGCAACTGCTCTAACAGCGGTAGTATAAATTGTGACAACTGCCGCTGCTTGGATGCGATCCTAGCACGACCATAACGCTGTTTTTCAGCTGCAGGAGGAAGATGACTATTGGCATCAGCAAAAGTTAATCCACATAGCCGACAGGCATAAAAACTCCGCTTTTTATCTTGAAGCAATAGAAAAGTTTGATGATTAAGACAAAGAGGGCATCGGCGCATCGAGTCAACTAGCATGATGATTTAGAGACTGATTGTAACAATATGATTGTAATAATAATATTGATAGATGGCACATTTTATAACAATTCTACGCCACAGGGCTGAGGGTGATAAACTCTTTTGTATAAATGCCTGTTTACCATAACATTAACTGTCACCGTACCTCACCATAAACAGTATCCTCACAGCCAACCTCTGAGCGGCATAACCCATTTTCCAGCCAACGGTGCAATACTCGATGCAACAACGTCAGCACTGGATCATCACCTAAGAATAAACGTCCAGTCTTGGCCAGCGCAATTCAGCGTTCGATATAACCAAAATGCAAGGCGAGCGCAGCCTGTCAAAGACTACAAACCATCCGCTCAAGAATATGGCTTAATCTGAATCAATCTTGATATAAATTGGCATCAATTACTGGTCGCGGTTACAAGAGACAAGGAAATAATGATAATAAAAAAACAAAAAGCCCAAGCTATTTATTAGCTTGGGCTTCATGAATGTTGGCGGAGCGGACGGGACTCGAACCCGCGACCCCCGGCGTGACAGGCCGGTATTCTAACCAACTGAACTACCGCTCCA
>NZ_JBOFMC010000222.1:0-6045 GCF_051658185.1 Shewanella sp.
TTCGCCAGCTTAAAACGCTACCGAGATCCTAAGATCAACCAGAGATCAACCAGAGATCAAATTACAGGATGCTTCCACACTCTTGAAAAAGGCATATCGTTAAACGATATGCCTTTTTTGTTTTATAAGAGGTTTGATATGCACTGACAAGTGCCGTGATGGTCGCCTTGGCGGGCAAGATTGTCTTGCAGTATGTTTCAGCAACTTTGCTTTGGCATCGCCTAGTTGACCAATGCCAAAGCAAATATCCAAACCGCCACCCGATTGCGATTGATTCGATAGCCTAAATACACTTTGCGGGTTTGGGTAAACCCGCAATTTTAGTGGCTTGTTTCGCTGGGCCGTTCGGGAAGAGGGTGTAAAGATATTTAGAATTGCCTTTATCAGGCCCTAAGCGTTGACCGATGGCTTTTACCAAAACCCGGATCGCGGGGCTGGTTTTGTATTCTAAATAAAAATCGCGCACAAAATGTATCACTTCCCAATGGGCTGGCGTGAGTTCAATGTGTTCTTCTTCGGCCAACAAGGGGGCTAGGGACGGTTGCCAATCGGCAATGTTTTTTAAGTAACCTTGATGGTCTCGCTCGATGTCGATGCCATTAAAATGTAACCTATTCACCATGTTATCACCTTGTCATAGGCCAACGTTTGCGCCACAAACTCTTGATCATCAATTTGATGGATGTGAGCTAAACGCTCGCTCAGACCTCGTGCAAGCACATCATCCTTTAATACCATCAACTTAAAGGGGGCTAAAGCCATGGCCCATTGCCGCAGAAGTAGGGCGTTTACCCCATCGCTGGATAATACGATGCCATCATCCTTACAGGCATAACGTAGGCACAATTTTAGGGCATTATCTCGCGCGGGAGATATATGAATGTGGTGTAAAATCATTAAAATACGATGACCTCATCGACAGACTTGATATGGGCAGCAATGCTGTCATCATTTACCGCCGTCACTGGGATGGTCAGCAATCCTGGGGTTAAGCCATAGTCGGCAAGAGATTGCTTGCATACCAATACGACATCAATGTCGTAAAGTGGCAATGCCTTAAACGTGGCGATGTAATCCTTCGCTCCGATAAGTTCTGGTTGCTGATCCTTCACTAAGTGCAAGATGCCCTCGTCTACAAAGAGTAAACTGACCTCTTGTTCAAAACTGGCGCTCAGCAGGGCTAAATCTAAGCCTTCGCGGCCTTTGGTTGTTCCATGGGGTGCGCTTCGGAACAATATACAGATTTTTTTCATAAGATTTCCGAAGATTAAAAACAGATGGTGCGATCTGCGCTTTCCATCCCTGTCACAAATTCCCCTAAACCACCCATGGTAAAGGCGTTGCTCACATTCCAGTGATGCAGGGCGTGCTCCCGGGCTTCATGCTCACTAATGATCCCGCGGCGCAGGGCGGCGGAGACACAATTGACCAACGGAATTTGATATTGTTCGGCCAATAGCTTCCATTGTTGGATCACGTCAAATTCATCGGATGCGGGTAACGCAAACTCGCTAGTGTTATACACGCCATCTTGATAAAAAAACACGCAGACCACTTGATGGCCACCGTTGAGGGCGGCCTTTGTGAAACGCAGAGCACTAACCGATGCCGATGTGCCATAGGCGGGTCCGCTGACTTGAATAATAAATTTGCTCATTATAATAAAAATGGCCCTAAAAGTAGGGCCATTTTAGCGTAAGTTTCCCTAAAATGGGATCAGTCATCGTTGCCGATGCCCAGTAAATGCAAGATGGCGATAAATAGGTTTAGAAAATCCAAGTACAGTGCAATCGTGGCGCGGATATAATTGGTTTCCCCGCCATTCACGATACGGCTAGTATCAAACAGAATAAATCCGGTCATCAGTAAGGCTAGGCCCGCATTAATCGCCATAAAGGCAACGCTATTACCTACAAAGATGTTAATGACGGCAGCGGCGATCACTACGATCAAGCCCGCAAACAAGAAACCACGAAGAAATGAAAAGTCTTTTTTAGTGGTGAGGGCATAGGCTGACAGTGCAATAAAAATCACAGAGGTTAATCCCAAGGCCTGCATGATAAGTTCTGAGCCATTGGTCATACCCGCGTAATGGTTGAGAATATAGCCAAGAGATGCGCCCTCCATTCCGGTAAAGGCAAACACCCAGAAGATCCCCGCGGCAGAGTCGGCTTTACGTAAGGTAACAAACAGTAAGACTAAGCCCCCAATTGACAACCCTAATGACATTAACGGACTGATATTTAGCGCCATAGCCAAGCCTGCACACAACGCAGAAAAGCCTAATGTCATGGCTAAGAGTAAATAGGTATTTTTAAGAAGCTTGTTCACTTCAAGTGTCGAAGCGCTCGTTGAGTAGAGTGTTTGCTGAGTCATGTTGTTCTCCATTGACACATGTCTTAACCTAACATTTGGATTTTTGACAGAAACATTAGTTCCTGCAGCGGCGACAAAATTAATAATATAACTGAGTTAATCATACGCGAGTTCCCGCAAGGGGAAAAGCGCATCGCTATTGGGGTCATCAACGGGTAATCGGGTGTTTTAACAAAATCATTCAATAGGATAAATCCTGTTTTTTGCTTCCAATAATGGTATCGCTCATCATGGCACGATAACCTTGCATCATAGTCACCGTTTTTGGGCGTGCCGATAACTCAGGGAGGCTTAGCTCGGCCTCCACGATGGCATACTCAGCTGAACTCCTTTAAGCCAACCATTCTCGGTGGAGTTTGTCGGTATCCCCCAAATAATCCAATACCCAGGTGAGGGCAGGTGACATTTTGTCGGCATTCCAGGCTAAACAACAGGGGCTGATTGGCTTTGGATTTTCAAGTTGTTTTTCCACTAAGGCGCCCGATTTAATAAAAACGCTGGCTAAATGGACGGGCATATAGCCGACACCTAAGCCTTCTCTAAAACAATTGATGGCGCGGATCCAATCGGGAACGACCAAGCGGCGCTGATTTTCAAGTAACCATGTCATGCGTTTGGGGATTTCCCTCGAAGTGTCCTCTAAACAAATCGATGGAAAAGGCCGTAGTTCATCGTCGGTTAATGGCCGATCAATGTGCGCTAGGGGATGATGCTTACTGACTAAAAATGCCCATTCAATATCCCCCATATCTTTAAAGTGATAAACGCCCCCGACGGGAATTGCCGTGGTCGCCCCAATGGCAATGTCGCTCCGGCCTGTGGCGAGCGCTTCCCATACACCGTTAAAAACTTCGATACGGATAATCAATTCAATATCTTGAAAATGGCGATAAAAATCGGCAATCAACACACTGATCCTATCGGCTCTGACGATGTTATCTAAGGCTATCGACAAGGTGGGTTGCCAACCATTCGCGACCCGTTGCGTTTCACGCTTCATGTCATCCATTTGTGTGAGTAAGCTGCGGGCTTGTTTGACAAAATGTGCTCCCGCAGCGGTTAAGGTTACACTTCGATGGTGCCGTTCAAATAAAATCACCCCTAGCTCTTCTTCTATTTGTTTAACGGCATAACTGACCGCCGAAGGCACTTTGTGTAGGCGATTTGCCGCAGCGGTGAAGCTACCGACGCGGGCGACAATATCAATGAGTTCTAACGCTTGTTCCGAGAGCATAGTTGTTGATATCCATTCATATGAAAAATATTGATGACACATATCAAAAATAAACGTTTCCAATCATATTCACAAGTGTTTAGACTGCGCCCCCTAGCTCTTCTGACATGAAAAATTTATGAAAACGACTAGTAATACCGCTGTAAATATCAAATTCTTTGTATTTTTGTTTTATTTAGCGATGCTAAGCATGTTGGGCTTTATTGCTACCGACATGTATTTGCCTGCCTTCAAAGCGATTGAAGGTTCATTTTCAAGCTCGCCCTCACAGGTTGCAATGTCATTAACCTGTTTTTTAGCCGGGCTTGCACTTGGGCAACTGCTCTATGGTCCATTAGTGAATAAGATCGGCAAGCGCTACGCATTGATCGTAGGGCTGATTATTTTTGCCTTGGCGAGTCTATTTATTGCCAATAGCGACTCGATCCTCATGCTCAATACGGCGCGATTCTTCCAAGCGATTGGCGCTTGTAGTGCTGGGGTTATCTGGCAAGCCATTGTGGTCGAACAATACGATGCTGATAAAGCTCAAGGCATTTTTAGCAATATTATGCCGCTGGTCGCTCTGTCACCGGCATTGGCTCCGATCCTTGGTGCTTATATTCTCAATGGCTTTGGTTGGCGTGCCATTTTTATCACGTTATGTGTGATTGCATTTTTACTGATCTTAATGACACTGTATTTTGTGCCCAGCAAAGCTCAACAGCAACACAGTGAGCAGTCTTCGGTATCCTATTTTCAAATATTGAAAAATACCCGTTACTTAGGCAACGTGATCATTTTTGGTGCCTGCTCAGGAGCATTTTTTGCTTATTTGACGGTTTGGCCTATCGTGATGGAACAACATGGTTATCAAGCCACTGAGATCGGACTGAGCTTCATTCCCCAAACTATCATGTTTATTGTGGGGGGATATGCAAGTAAGTTATTGATTAAACGCCTCGGTGCCGATATCACGTTAAATGTATTACTAACGATTTTTACTCTTTGCGTAACATCTATCGTTTTGGCGACCTTGGTATTTAACGCGGATACCATTTTCCCATTGTTGATTTCGTTTTCAATTTTAGCGGCAGCCAATGGGGCAATTTACCCGATTGTCGTGAATGGCGCATTGCAGCAATTTAGCCAAAATGCAGCGAAAGCCGCCGGCTTACAAAACTTTTTACAGATAAGCATTGCCTTTGGCGCCTCAAGTGTCGTGGCCTTATGGGCAAGCGCTGGGGAAGTGGCGATAGGTTGGGGCATTCTGTGCTGTGCGATCATGGTCGTTTTAGGTTACCTCATCAAAAGCCGGGCACAATCAAGCAAGTGAAGCAAAATTCATCAGATTGACGACAATACAAGCACTTAACACTGAATTGCAAGTTAATGCTTTACAGGGAGCATACTAACTTATATTATGCGCCTCGTTCGGAGGGGTGGCAGAGTGGTTTAATGCACCGGTCTTGAAAACCGGCGTGGGTTTATAGCCCACCCAGGGTTCAAATCCCTGCTCCTCCGCCATATTCAGTCAAAAAGGCCGCTAAGCAATTAGCGGCCTTTTTGCATTGGCGCTGCACCAAAAGGGCACTGCAACCTATAGCGCAGTAGTGGTGTAGTAGAGCAACCATTTTCACACCCAATTCACCTTGTGAACGTCCTCAGCCGTCATCTTGGAATCGAATCATCTTCAAATTAATGGGTTAATCACGCGAAGCGTTGTGGGCGAGGGCGGAGCATACTACGACATACTACGATAGGTCATCGCGACGGTTTGACGGTTTAAAGAAGAAGGGGAGAGATATTCGGGATTGATTGAGTCAACAACTAGGCCAAACACCTGAACCAAGATGAATTGCAGAGCCGAGATGGTCGATAAAAGGGCAAGCGCAGTGGAACGGTGATTTCCCTAGGGTTTACAACGCTCGTCATGTGAATCGAGTGGCAACAGGGGTTAAGCGGCCGTCAAACACGCCTAGATAATGGGCAAGTTTATGTCATCTCATATAACCCAAATCGTCGCTGATTTTATTGCCGATAAATACCATTATCGGCATTTGCGTTTAAGTATTATCATATAAGAAACTCTTATAATTCATAGGCTATATGCAATTACCACCCGTTATTCCTTTATTTGATTCAATTGAATTCATACATGAGGGCAATAGTATTGTTAATCAATATATTACCCAAATAAGTCTACAAAATGTTGCCGATGCCGGTTTGGTCATGGAACATGCAACGGATTGGTTATTTGAACAAAAGCAGAGTGAAAATAACTATAAAACCTACCGCAGTGAGTTAACGACATTTCTACATTGGTGCTTTGATGTTGTGGCGATGTCGCCAATGGCGGTGATGCGCAAAGATATGAGTCGCTATGTTGATTATTGCCTTAATCCACCAGTGGATTTGATTGGATATTTCAACGTAGCGCAATTTAAACAGGATAA
>NZ_JBOFMC010000223.1:0-6381 GCF_051658185.1 Shewanella sp.
CCCCGACATTATCCCTGCATGGTGCCATCCAAACTTGGCATGATGGCAACGTATGGCTCGAACACCAATATCGATTTGAATTAACATATCAGAGCGATTTCTGGGTTAAAGGCAGTCAGTGGGCATTAACTGCAGAGCACACTCAATACCATTTGGATCACTACACTAAGACCGAAGTAGGCTCCCCTACTGAGCCGATTTTACCGTGGAATGATGATACTCTGCTGCGCTTAAGTTTAATCGTGCCTTGGTAGAGAGTTAACATTGCCAATCTCTCATAGAGTCAATGACTAGGCTAATAAATGGCGAGGAACTTAAGGATAGTGCGAATGACTGCACTGCCAAGCGGTTAAGCGCCCCCCTTAGGGAGCATGCCGACACCTGATCAAGTAGCGAGTGGCCATGTGGGCGCCAGCGACGATGGCCGTTGCTCTCGTCATTTATCGCGAGCGCCAGTGAATCCGTCAGTATCCACTCACTCTCCGTTTAGGCGCACTGACAGGCCTATTGCCAGACATCGCTATGGGCTTAGGTGCACCACTGTTTCCCCGCATAGTGAGTTAAGTCTAAGTCCACTAAACCTAAGTCACTTAAAGCTAAGTAGCCTAAACCTAAGTCACTTAAACCAAAGTCACCTAAACCTAAGTCACCTAAACCTAAGTCACTTAAACCTAAGTCACTTAAACCTAAGTCGCTTAAACCTAAGTAGCCTAAGTCACTGCCTCATCTAGCCCACAAAAACGTAACATTTTTAATGCTATTTTCATAAACTCGCGTCAGTATTGAAAATCACGGCCTAGTTATGTGCCATTTTTGGCAAATTATGTTAAATTCTGGCCGGCTGCTAGTGATAAAGTTGATATTCTGGTTAACGCTTATCGCCAGCCGTTCTCCACAGGGCAGGATGATTGCAAAATTAAGTCCTTGTAATTCAATGCTATGAAGTTACACCAATGTAGAGTCTGCTTATGCAATCCAATTTATTTCTCGAACAAAAATCTATTCATCAACGTTCAGGGTTGGCAACATCCTTGAATGGCATTCATGCCTCCCGTAACCGTTTACAACGGATGATGGGCGGCGCATTACTCACCTGCAGTCTGCTGCTAAGCCTTTGCGCCTGCGCCGCTAACAAGACCGACACCCAAGAGAGTGAGGCATTTAGTTATGCTTGGCTTAAAGGGCAGGCGCACACTTTAGCAACCCAGCCTTATGTGAGCCACAAGGGCGAATTGCCTAAAAGCCTACAAGGAATGAGCTGGGACGATTACCAGCAATTCCACTTTAAGAAAAAAGCGGCGCTCTGGCGCGAGCAAAATTCAGAATTTCGTGCAGAACTGTTTCACCTCGGTCTCTACTTTGATACGCCAGTGCATATTTATGAGCTTGATGGCGGCAAGGCTGAGCTCATCGAATATTCACCTTCCCTATTTGAATACGGCAAATTGAAAATCAAAGGCAGCCAACTGCCAAAGGATCTGGGATTTGCTGGCTTTAGAATGCAGTTTAACACCGACTGGCAACGGGATGTGGTGGCCTTCCTTGGGGCCAGTTATTTCCGCGCCGTGGGCCAAGAAATGCAATACGGCTTATCGGCAAGGGGCTTAGCGGTAGATACCGCGCTACCTAAGCCGGAAGAGTTCCCCATGTTTACCCATTTCTGGCTAGAGAAGCCCAAACCGGGATCGAACATCGCCACCGTGTACGCGTTGCTGGATTCGCCAAGCGTCACAGGGGCGTATCGCTTTGACATTGAACCGGGCGAGCGCTTAAAAATGAAGGTGGATGCGGCTATTTACCCCCGCAAAGCCATCGAACGTTTAGGGGTCGCACCATTAACCAGTATGTATATGGTCGGTGAGAATGATCGCCGCACGGGTTATGACTGGCGGCAAGAGATCCACGATTCAGATGGCCTTGCCATGCACACGGGCAACGGTGAGTGGATCTGGCGCCCATTAGCCAATCCGCATAATTTACGTTTTAATGCCTATAGCGATGAAAATCCAAGAGGTTTTGGATTACTGCAGCGTGACCGTAATTTCGATCATTATCAGGATGATGGGGTGTTCTATGAAAAACGCCCAAGCCTATGGATTGAGCCTACCGGTAATTGGGGCAAAGGTTCGGTGCAATTAGTTGAAATCCCAACGCTGGATGAAACCTTCGATAATATCGTGGCATTCTGGAATCCTGCCGAGCCGATTTTACCCGGGCAGGAATTACTCTATAGCTACAACATGTACTGGGGCGGCATTCCACCGGTGCAATCTCCCCGCGCCCGCGTTGTCGATACCTTTACTGGCCTTGGCGGCGTGGTTGGCCAAAAGCGTAAATACTACAGCAAGCGTTTTGTGATTGATTTTGCTGGCGGCACCTTACCTATGCTCGGTAAAGATACCCAAGTCAAAGCCGTGATCAGCACCTCTCAAGGCCGCGTCGAAATTGAATCGGCTCGTCCACAGCATGCAATTAACGGCTATCGAGCGATGTTTGATATAGTGCCACCCGAAGACAGCCTAGACCCCATTAATCTGCGGGTTTATCTGGAAGTCGACGGCCAGCCACTGTCGGAAACTTGGATGTACCAATGGACACCACCGCCAATGGCTGAGCGTGAGCTCTACAACGCAGGTCATCTGCAATAAGTTACCTTAAGCATGACCCAATCAACGCCAGCGACATCGCTGGCGTTTTTATTTGCTAAGTTTGCCGCTTAGGCGCGGGGATCTTTGCCGACTGAGCGCATGTCTCTCAGCCCATCAGCCTTCCTTGGCAGGCCAAATCCGCTGGCCATATTGCCTCTCACAACCCTCGCATAATGGCATCAGCAAACACTGCCGCAGATGGTAATCATTTGCTAATTCTTTGTTTCATATTCTAAACATTATTTAACTATTACTTACGCCCTATTTAGGATTAAATCTGCGCAGTCCTTGGCATAGGTTAACGATGTATGTTTGAAATATTTTCCACATTAGGGTTCGGTTGGTCAGTCGGCTTAGTGCTGGCGGTGCTGTTTGTCTTAGCTTACGAGTTTATTAATGGATTTCATGATACGGCCAACGCTGTGGCGACGGTGATTTATACCAATGCCATGCCGGCGAATCTCGCGGTGGTGTCCTCTGCCATCTTTAACTTTGCCGGGGTATTTATAGGTGGCCTCGGGGTTGCCTACGCCATTGTGCATTTATTACCGGTTGACTCCCTATTAGGCATGGATTCGACTCAGGGCTTATTAATGGTGTTTTCGCTGTTATTCTCGGCCATTGTCTGGAATCTCGGCACTTGGTATTTTGGCATCCCCGCCTCGAGTTCTCACACCCTCATTGGCTCGATTTTAGGGGTCGGCGGCGCCTTTGCTTGGGTCCATGGTAACCCGATACTACAGGGGATTAATGTTGGTAAAGCCACGCAGATCATGTTGTCGCTTATTATATCGCCCACCATTGGCTTTGTGATCGCCGGGCTGTTTCTGTTAGTGCTCAAATGGATATGGCCTAAACATAAAATCCATCGCACCCCGACCGAACAAGTCGCCATTAACAGTAAAAAACATCCACCATTTTGGGCAAGAGTTGGCCTTATCGCTTCCGCCATGGGGGTGAGTTTTACTCACGGTTCCAACGATGGTCAAAAGGGCATCGGCCTGGTGATGCTAGCGCTTATCTGTATGGCACCCGCCTACTTTGCCTTAGACATGAACAGTCAGTCCTATGATCTGCAAAGAACCCAAGATGCCAACCGCCGTATTATGGCGATTTATGATCGTAACCAAGCACTGATTGGCGACTTGGTCGACTTTAAGTCCGACGTGATTAGCAGCGAAGATTTGTTCAGCCATTGTTCGGCTAACACGGTATTACCGAGCATGGCATTACTCGATAAGCGTTTAACCAACGTCACATCCTATAAAGACATGAGCGTGGCCGAGCGCCGGGAAATTCGGCGGTTACTCTTGTGTATCGATGATACCGCCCGCAAAGTCGCTAAATTAGATCTGCCGAAAAAAGAGCGAGAGTCCCTCGCCAAATGGCGTAAAGACTTAGTCAAAACCACCGAATATGCCCCGCTATGGGTGATTATTGCCGTGGCGACCGCTCTGGGCTGTGGCACTTTAGTTGGCTGGCGCCGCATTGTGTATACCGTGGGAGAAAAAATTGGCTCCTCTAGCATGACCTACGGCCAAGGAATTGCCGCCCAAGCGACCGCAGCCGTTTCAATCGGGGTGGCCAGTGTCACAGGCATGCCGGTATCGACCACCCATATTTTGTCTTCCGCCGTTGCCGGCACTATGGTGGCCAATCGCTCTGGCTTACAAAGCCAAACCGTAAAACAAATATTGCTGGCATGGGCACTCACCCTGCCAATAACCATGTTGTTATCGGGCTGCGTTTTTGTCCTCGCCAACGCGCTCTTTGGCTAACCTCGGCATTTGAATAAATAACAGCCTGGTGAACAAGAATATGAGGCGGTGCCCCACGAGAGTGTGGGACCGGCTCAGTCACGTTAAGGTCTCAGCTATAACGTAAGCCGCTATTTCCTACGTCACTATTTCATAAGCTACTATTTCGTAAGCTACTCTTCCGTTAGCCACTATGATGTACACCGCTATTTCGTAAGTGACTATAATGCAGGACACTATGACGTAAGCGACGTCAGCCACTCACGGCTTTTGTTATGCCGTTTTACTGGCGAGCAGATAGTATCCGCGGGATTCATAATCAAAAAAATCGACAACTTGCATATTCGCCTTGGCGGTATGCGCCGCAAAGGAGCGCTCATTTTCCTCAGCAATAAAAGTGAGCATATAGCTAAAATTTGGCGCAACGACCGTCTTGAGGTGATTGACCAATAATTCAAAAATACCGTTACCGCGATACGCTTGATGGATCCAAATCGGGCCATATTGGCAGCTATTTGTGGGAGTCAACCGAGGTCCGTCCCATTGAAGCAGCCCTAAGTGCCGCAATAAATGCCGATAAATGGGCCAAGTGTTAAAAAAGTCCCAACGCCCTGCAATCACGTAACCAATAATATTGCCATCAACCTCGGCCACCACCACCCAATGCTGGCAAACCAATTGCGTCAGTTCTGCTGCAGAAAATGCCTGCCCCGCGAGCCCCATAGTGGCAGAGGCTAACTCATCATTAAGGTGTTTTTGCTCAAGGATGACTAACAAATCAATATCTTGAGTACCAGCTAAGCGTATTTTCACTACCATTCTCTTCGTCAATATTAGGAGTTAACCCGTTGCGCTCAGGAGTATAACGCACCCGCTAGCCTAACGTTTGGCCCGCACGAGGTTATTTTTTGCTATTGATTTGCTTAATATTATTTTCTTTCCCACACTTAATGCCAACCGCCTTTGAACATTAAGTATCCCTATGCTACCCGATACCATTAATCCTACTGCCAGCCTACTCGATAGCGCCCAGCCACAGGTGAATTTAGGCCGTTGGATGCACCAATGTGAGTTAATCAAAAGCTATTACCATGGAACCTGTGCCTTTATCATCCAACGTATTGCCTTGGGGTTTGAGGTGACGGTCAGTTCTACAAACGAGCACCCGATTTTTAGTGCAGGCGCAACTTATCCTGCTGATTTTATTCTATTTAAGCAAGTGATCAACAGCCCCGTTGAGGGGCGCAATCAAAACCTCGCAAGCTTTATGCTTGATGAATTACCGAGGGAGTTTGATGGCATACAGCATATCCTTTCCCGCCCCATTTACTGGCCAGATGGCAGCGTATTTGGTGGATTATGTGTGATCAACCCACATCTCCCGCAAAATGCACAGCATGAAGCGATGCTAGAACCCTTTCAAATTCTGTTACAACAGGATCTCACTTTACTATGCCAAAACAGCCGGATTGACTCTCTTTCAATGCGCGACCAAGAAACCGGCCTGCTCAATCGCTATGGCTTTTTGCTGATGGCCCCAAGACAACTCAATTTAAGCCGACGCTTTGGCGCCCATGCCGGCATTATTTTTTTTGAACTCACCCCCAACACGACGCAAAAAACGCCTCCCATAGCGTCTTCATCAATCAATGAGCCACCCGCAGAAAAACACCATCGATGGCTTGCCAAGCTATTGCAAAATACTATCCGCACCGCCGATATCGCGGCCCATTAACATGACACACAATTTGTCGTGTTAGCTTTTATCGATAATGAGCGGGATATTTTGCAAATCATCAAACGGACGGAAAAATTATTAGAGCAACACAATCAATACCTTAAACTTGATATCGGTTATAGTTTCTTTTCACCCAGCGCAAACGTCAAACTGCCCGAGATGATCGATGCCGCCCGCAATAACCTCACATCCCAACAGCCGACCACTCACCAACCGACACAGGGCAACATTTTAAAAT
>NZ_JBOFMC010000224.1:0-2713 GCF_051658185.1 Shewanella sp.
ATTCGATCCGTTAAATCTTAATGCGCACCTTAAATTAACCATTAACTTTATTTAGTATTTTCTAAGAAACCCTTAGACGCTTTTTTAGCGTGCTTGGCTGCTCTTTTTTCTTTGGCAGACATTAACGGTTTTTTCTTGGTTTCTTTGCGATTTTTTTGCTCTTTACTCATAGCTAACTCCATGTACCTTGTGGTCGTTCATCAGGTTAATCATGTAAACCTTAGGGGTAAAACCAGTAGCATGATGTTCTGATTGAAGCGAAATGTGCCATTTTAAATTACAACATTTTTAAATCACAACTATCTAAAATCATTGGTAATTTACTTGAATTTGCTTACCTCTCTAAGCGTTGCTGTCGGAATAATCTTATCACTGAAGTTCGCATTAGGATCTACCCGTACCTTAGAATAATTCATACTAATGCTAGTATTAAGTAATCTATAAAACATGCGATAACGGCCACGGTTTTTGCTATGACAGTCAAACGGCAATATCGCATCATCTCTCCTGCCGTTATTGAGTTTTCGTGAGCAAATGGGCAACGCGCTAACCATTAACGCATTAACGTACTAACGCACTAATGCACTAACGTATAAGCGCACTAACGCATAAGCTCACAGGCGCATAACCGCGCAGTAGTTCGCCATGGTGGATAGTGATTATCTGCGCGATGACTTGCCTAATATTCCACCTAAGATGCCCCGAATAATTTGTTTTCCTAATTGGCTCCCTACAGTGCGAGCGGCCTGCTTGGATAACGTTTCAGCTAAACCTTGGCGGCGTTTATTACCAAAAATAAGTTCGCTAAACCAACCTTGTGCCTCATCTTTGGCACTGGCGCCGGAAGTTTGGGCTGAGGTGGGGAGTGCTGTTTCGTCCTTGGAATGTCTTTTATGAAGCAATTCATGGGCGGATTCGCGGTTGATGGTGTTGTCATATTGCGTGCCAATGGGACTTTGGGCGCGAATTTGTTGTAATTCGTTAGGCAACGCTGGCCCCATACGACACCGCGGCGGTGCAATGAGGGCGCGTTCTACCATAGTTGGCACCCCCTTATCGGCAAGCATCGAGACTAAGGCTTCACCGACGGCCAGTTGGGAGATCACCTCAGTGACGTTGAGCTTGGGGTTGGTCACAAAGGTTTCTGCCGCGGTTTTGACCGCCTTTTGATCCCTTGGGGTATAGGCTCGGAGCGCGTGTTGAATACGATTGCCAAGCTGCCCTAGGATTTCATTAGGGATATCATCAGGGAATTGCGAGCAAAAATAGACGCCGACGCCCTTGGAGCGGATAAGCCGAATAATTTGTTCAATCCGCTTTAATAAACTCGGTGGGCACCCCTCAAAGAGCAGATGGGCTTCATCGATAAAAAACACCAGTTTAGGTTTATCCAGATCGCCCACTTCGGGCAGATTTTCAAATAACTCCGAAAGCAGCCACAGTAAAAAACTAGAATATAGTTTTGGGGTTAAAATCAGTTTGTTGGCGGCGAGTAAGCTAATGACTCCGCGCCCTTGTTGGCTGCGCATGAGATCATCGAGGGCGAGGGCCGGTTCACCGAAAAAGTCTTGGCCACCGTCGCGTGTTAATCCTAATAGCGCCCGCTGAATGGCCGCGAGGGATTGGGCGCTGATCAACCCATATTTGGCCGACACTTCTTGGCGCTGTTCGGCGACAAAGGTCAGCATGGCGCGCAGGTCATCGATATCAAGCAGTAATAATCCTTGGTCATCGGCCAGCTGAAAGACAATATCTAAAATGCCGCTTTGTGTGTCATTGAGCTCGAGAATTCTGCCTAGGAGGGTTGGCCCCATTTCACTGATGGTGGTTCGCAGTGGATGACCTTGTTCGCCGGCGAGATCCCAAATCACCACTGGATTGGCTTCGTTTTGATAATCTTCAATGCCGATATCTTTTGCTCTTTGTAGCAGCTTGTCGTTGGGGGTGCCCGCCAGCGCGAGGCCAGAAATATCGCCTTTGACATCGGTGATAAAAACCGGCACGCCTTGGCGTGAAAAGCCTTCGGCAATGCTCATGAGAGAGACTGTTTTTCCTGTGCCCGTGGCGCCAGCGATAAGTCCATGGCGGTTGGCATATTTAAGATTGAGGTGAACCTGCTGCTCACCTTTACCGACAAGTAGAGTATTCACACGCAGTCCTTATTTTTGGGGAATGGCTATTAGCTAGCGCAACGGTCTTTGGATCATGGTGTGGGTATCAAAATCCCTCATAGATTGTTGGTCTTAGTGGCAGATCTGTCAACAACGTGATGACATTTGTTTGCTGGGCGGCTTAGGACCCAATTTATGTTTGGTAACAAGTTGTTATCTTGTGATTATCGCTTGCTGACGTTTAACCCGGATCGCGTCTACACTGTATGCTAAGTGAGCCGCCCTTCGGTGAGAGGTGAAATGATGCGTTGGCGTGATAGCAATAAAAGTTCCAATATTGAGGATCGGCGTGGCCAGCCAATGGCGGCATCTGCGGGGGTTCCTAGCGCCTTGCTGCTGCGGTTATTGCCATGGTTATTAAAAACCAAGTTGGGCCGAGTGATATTGTTACTGGGCGGATTGTATTTTGCGTTTCAATACTTTACCGGCGGATTATCCCTAGAGCCGAGTAATCAAGCGGGGTTTAGTCAGTCACCGTCGGCGAGTAATACCGCCGCGCAAGATGAAAATGCCCAGTTTGTTGCGGCAATACTCGGCACGAC
>NZ_JBOFMC010000225.1:0-19628 GCF_051658185.1 Shewanella sp.
AAGGATGAACAATAAAATACGTGGCATATTGACTAACAATAACTCGGGGAAAATGACGCACTCATATTAGCCAACTTAGGCGATAATTGGTATGTGCACGGGCATTTTTTTTGGCGTGAGGCTGAGGTAGGCTCAGGATGTGAGCACTGTGTCGGTGTGTTCCGCGCTGGGGTTGTTTAACTTTTGTTCTTATCTGGTTTTGTTAAGTCGATTAATGGGTTATGGCACCAGAGCGGAATAGCCCTGAGCCGGCACCGCCAGAGCCTTATAGTTCAGAGCCTGAGGTGCTCAGGCTCTGGCTACGCAGGCTAGCGTTAATCGGCAGCGTTGCTGTTGTTAAGCGCGTTAAGCGTCGCAAAGGGCTGGCCCATGCGGGTGACTGCCATAGGCTCGACCCCCTCAGCAAAGGTGGCAATCGCATCTTTTGCAAATAGCATCACCACAGTGCTGCCGAGTTTAAAGCGGCCCATCTCGGCACCTTTCTCTAGCGTGATAGCATCGGGGCCCGTTGTTGGGTATTCCCATGTGAATACTTGCTTACCGGTGGGCGGTGTAATAGTGCCTGCCCAGACGGTTTCGATGCTGGCAACAATGGTGGCACCGACGAGTACCATGGCTAATGGACCGTGCTCGGTTTCAAAAATTGCGACGACGCGCTCATTGCGGGCGAAGAGGCCGGGTACATGGCGTGCCGTTAATGGATTGACCGAAAATAATTCACCGGGCACATAGGTCATTTTAGATAAGGTGCCTTTAATCGGCATGTGGATACGGTGGTAGTCTTTAGGTGCTAAATAAATGGTCGCAAAATCACCGCCTTCAAAGCGGTTTGCATCGTCGGCTTGATCACCAAGCAGGGTGAGTGCTGAGTAGTCATGGCCTTTGGCTTGGAAAATACGTCCAGCTTTTATCGGCCCGAGTTGACTGACTGCGCCGTCAACCGGATGCACCATTATGTTGGCGGCGGGGTTAACTGGCCGAATGCCGGGTTTGAGGGCGCGGGTAAAAAACGCATTAAAGCTGCGATAGGCTTCGGGCTTGCTTTCGGCCGCCTCGCTCATATCAATATGATATTGTTTGATAAACCACTTGATTGCGGCGGTGGTCAGCGCGCCGGCTTCGGCGGCGGCAAATTTCCCGACTAAGCGTGATAACCAATGCTTTGGCAGCATATACTGCAGGGCAATTTTGACTTTATCCAATTTTACTTCCTTCTCTTGCTGCTCAATCTTTGCTGAGACTGTTGTTATTTATGAGACTGTTGTTATTTATGAGACAGTTGCTATTCGGATTGACTTGTCGAACCATCAGTTGATTGGCAAGGTTATTCGTCCGTTGCGGCGCGAAAGTGGCGCGCATGGCGCTGCTCATCAAGGCTCGCAATAATCCGGTGGTAATTATTGAAGCGATCTTCACTGATTTTTCCGGCGTTGACGGCGGCTTGTAGGGCGCAGCCTGGATCGTCGCCGTGTTTGCAATCGCGGAATTTACAGCCCCCTAAAAAGTCGCGAAACTCAACAAAACACCAACCCACTCGCTGGGCAGGTAAATGCCATAGGGCAAATTCACGCACTCCAGGGGAGTCAATTAAATCGCCACCACTGGGAAGATGCAGCAACTTGGCGGTGGTGGTGGTGTGTTGGCCAAGGCCTGAGTTATCGGACACATCGCCGACCAACAGTTCAGCTTCGGGCAGCAAGGCATTGATCAGAGAAGATTTACCCACTCCTGACTGGCCGGCAAACACGCTCACTTTGTCTTTTAGTAAGGCTTTGATGGTATCGAGGCCTTCGCCTAATATACTGCTGACTTTATATACCGGGTAGCCAATCGCTTGATAACGTTGCAAGGCTTCTTCAATAGCCGGGGCTTCCTCGGGCGTTAATAGATCGATTTTATTCAAAATAATAATCGGCGGAATGTCGGTGTCTTCGGCGGCGACGAGGTAACGATCGATGATTTGGGTGGTAAAACTTGGGAGCACCGAGGAGACAATCAGGATTTGATCAATATTGGAGGCGATAATTTTCACGCCATCGTATAAATCGGGGCGGGTAAGTGACGAACGCCTTGGATGCACGGCCTCTACGATCCCTGCTATCCCGCTGTTGGCTTGGCTTTCTATGGCTAAGCGCACGATGACCCTATCGCCCGTGACTAAACTTTTGATCGTTCTGCGAATATTGCACCGCACCACTTGGCCGTCTGCGGTTTCGATATCGGCATGCTGACCAAAGCGGGAGATCACAGTACCACTCTGCTCTGGGCCGAGTGAGCTATCTTGTAATTCCGGCGTCTGTTTAGCGTCAGTGTCACGATTGAGGCGTTTCTCGTGATTGGCGCGCATACGGCGTAATTGGCCTTGGCTTAGGGGTTTCTTTTTACTCACGGATTTGTCTTCGTCAATTAGGTGATTTTTTGTGTTCGAAAAAAGCAGTATGATACACGCTCTTGAATAAAAATGCCTGAATTTAGGCTAACCGACACAATAAGGCAGATTTATGGCGGCGGATGCAAATAATCTCATTTGGATTGATCTTGAAATGACCGGGCTTGAGCCCGAGGTGGATAGGATCCTTGAAATAGCCACATTAGTAACAGACCAAGAGCTCAATATCATCGGCCAAGGCCCGGTTATTGCTATCCATCAGTCCGACGAGGTGTTGGCTGCCATGGATGATTGGAATCAAAAACACCACGGTGAGTCCGGCTTGATTGAACGCGTTCGCGCTAGCCAAGATGACGAAGCTAAGGCGATTGCGAAGACGATTGAGTTTTTAGCCCAATACGTGCCCAAAGGGGCTTCACCTATGTGCGGTAACAGTATTGGCCAAGATCGGCGCTTTTTAAATCGCTACATGCGCGAACTTGAGGATTACTTCCATTACCGTAATCTTGACGTGAGTACCGTTAAGGAGCTGGTGAAACGTTGGAGCCCTGAAACCATGGCCGGTTTTAAGAAGCAAAATACCCATCAGGCCCTGCAGGATATCCAAGAATCGATCGCCGAATTGCAGTATTATCGCAGTAAAGTATTTAAAATTTGACCAATCAGCAGATAAATCTGCAAGAAGGGGTTGCAGCCGCATGAATTTTTCATATAATGCGGCCTCAACTTTTTGATGCGAACACGCAAGCGTGCGGTCAAGAAAGTTTGAAGGCGACATTAGCTCAGTTGGTAGAGCGATACCTTGCCAAGGTATAGGTCATCGGTTCGAACCCGATATGTCGCTCCAAATATCAATTTAGTGATACACCAAGTCATTAAATGCAAGATTATGCGACATTAGCTCAGTTGGTAGAGCGATACCTTGCCAAGGTATAGGTCATCGGTTCGAACCCGATATGTCGCTCCAAATATCAATTTAGTGATATACCAAGTCATTAAATGCAAGATTATGCGACATTAGCTCAGTTGGTAGAGCGATACCTTGCCAAGGTATAGGTCATCGGTTCGAACCCGATATGTCGCTCCAATTGCTGCTTAGCCTCCTCTGTGTGTCAACCTTGGTTTTCCATATCAGTCTTTTCACATCAGTGTCATTTTATATAAATAACTCAATCTGTTAAGTCGCTTTCGTTATCGTATCTTTGGTGCTTTGACGTGAGGGCTGTGGCCTTGTCGTTACCTGTCTCTCTGTGTGCCTCCCAATTGATGACTGCGCCAGTGATCACCTGGTTATGGGGGATTGGCGTGCTCGCGCCGCGTCTCTTTTTTCTTTTGCCCTATCACTTATCCCTTATCCTACTCATAGCGTCCATTGCGCGATTTTTATTCGAGCGCGGAAATTATTTTGTTTAAAATCAATATATTAAGTGAATGTAGGCTTGATTTTTCTCAATGCATTCCCTATTAAGGTAGTGATGCGTGTAGGGGGCTGATTGAGATAGTGCATTTGTGGCTTACCTCGCTGGAAGATGGGGTGGGGCAGGCTGATACATATCCATTAGGTAAAACAGTATGAGAGGATTTTTGGCGTGACCTATGGTGTATTTTTTTAAGTTTTACTAAATTAGATGACTTTGTAAAAGTTAAACTTTGACCTTGCTCAACTATTCGTAATGCTTTTACTTACATAATGAATTTAGGATAAATCATATAGCGCCAAGTTGTTGGCCTGACAGTGGAGTGCAAAACATGCGTATTCAACAATTACGGGATTTATTTGAGTATGTGGCAATTTGCCGCTTAGATATGGCGCAGCTCTACGGCAGGTTGTTCAATCAAGCCGATTCTACCCGCGTAAAAATGATGTTGGAGTACTTTGAGTCTCATCAAAAGCATGTGGCTGAAAAATTACGCGATTATATCGATGACGCCCCACAGCGCATTCTCGATACCTGGTATAAAGATTTTGTTTTTGAAGATTTTACCAAACGCTGCCAAGAGGTGATGTTGCCAGCGAACATGACAGAAGAAGATGTGCTCAGTTTGCATCTCGATTTAGAAAATCGCCTGATTGGTTTATTAGAAAAGACGGTGGATTCGACCACCGCAGCGGATGCGCGCAGTGCACTTGAGGATTTAATTCGGGTGGAGAAGATCCAGCAGCAGCGTTTAGTGCACAGCACCATCCGAATGGACGATATTTAATATTCGAATGTGTTGCCGAACAAAGCCAGCATCTTGCTGGCTTTGTTGTTTTAAATTGCCCACGGCGGCAGAGTATTAGGGGATTTCGCCGCTGTTCTGATTTACGTCATGATGTGACTTGATACTTTTTGTTATGGTTGACGGCGGTCGATGTGGGGGCCCTGTAGGGGAGCTTTGGGGCGATTAGCCTTGGAGTGTGGCTGCCAATGTGCGCAGTCAACCGAGGCAGGGTGACTTTTTAAATCGATCTTTCAATAGCGCAGGAGCTTCTTTATGGCACAAGATTTATCACAACTACCCACGGCGCTTTATACCCAAGAGCAGGTTAAGCAGGCTGAATTGCTCGCTGTCAGCCAAGGTGAGTCAACACTTTATGGTTTGGTAGAGCGTGCGGGAACTGCTGCATTTGAGTGTTTAACGCGTCATCTGGCGCGGCGTCAAGGAAGCCAGAACAATGTGGCCACGGCGCCTAACTCTACAAGGATGCTGGTGCTGGCGGGGAGTGGCAATAATGGGGCGGATGCCTTAGTGTGCGCGCGCCTGATGCTTGAGGCGGGAATGGCCGTTACCGCAGGGTTGCAAAGTACCACAGGTTCTGCGGAGTTTGAGCAAGCCTTATGCGCTTATCGCGCGGCAGGGGGTGTTGTTCAAGATATTGATATTGAGTTGATTTTATCCGCAGAGGTGATTGTTGATGGGTTGCTTGGCACGGGGCTGACTGGCAAAGTACGCCAGAGCACGGCCGCCATCATTGACGGCGTTAATCAGAGCGCGGCGTGGGTGCTGAGTCTTGATGTGCCATCGGGCATCATTGCCGACACCGGGGCGGTGGTCGGGGCGGAGCCTCTCGCGCCCGTGCCAGCGATAATGGCCGATGTCACTTTATGTTTTGCCGGGGTAAAACAAGGGCTGCTGACGAGTAAAGCACGCCATCATTGTGGTTTGCTTGAATTTGCCGATCTAGGATTGAGCCGTTATTTTTCTCCTAGCTCAGTGCAACGGGTGGGCGGTGAAATTCTTCAGAGTTATTTTGCCGCTCGGGCACGCGATAGCCATAAGGGGCAATCGGGTAAAGTGACAGTGATCGGTGGCGATTATGGATTAGCGGGCGCGATTCGTTTGGCGAGTGAGGCTTGCCTCAGAGCTGGCGCAGGCTTAGTGACAGTGATTAGTCGTCCTGAGCATCAGTTAACGGTGAATGTTTCCCGGCCAGAATTGATGTTTTGGGGCTGTGATCTCGTCGACATGGAAGTGTATTTACGCCTAGGTTGGGCGCAGGTTATTGTCCTTGGTCCCGGATTAGGCAGGCAGGATTGGGGATATAACTTGTTTAAGGCGGCAGGCCTGAGCGATAAACCTTGCGTGCTCGATGCCGATGCCTTGAACTTGCTTAGCCAAGAACCCCGCAAGCAACCCAATTGGGTATTGACGCCACATCCGGGAGAGGCTGCACGTTTGCTTGATTGTTCAGTGGCGGACATTGAGCGTGACCGATTTGCGGCGGTACGTAGCATGCAGCAAAAATACGGTGGCGTGGTGTTACTCAAAGGCGCTGGTACTGTGATCTATGATGGTCAGCGCATGATTGTTGCACCAGTTGGTAATCCCGGGCTTGCAAGTGGTGGGTGTGGCGATGTTTTATCTGGTATTATAGGCGCGCTTATGGCACAAGGCATGGATAATATGCAAGCCACGATAGTGGCCGTGGTGGTCCATGGCTGCGCAGCGGATTTGGCGGCGCGCCAAGGGGAGCGTGGTATGCTTGCCAGTGATTTAATGCCGTTTATTCGTCAATTAGTGAATAGTGATTTACTCTAGGCGTAATGACAGAGCTCAAACCGAGCACTCAGGCTTAGGACTAAGTGTGCGATTTTAACGTATGGCGCTTAAGTATCGTGCCTTAGTGCTTAAGTATCGCATCTTAGTGCTTCCTGTTTGAGTGATCTCTCCATCAATAACAGCAGTGAAATAAGTGGACATGACAGAGTTAACTTTTTTGTTGGAAAATGAAGACGACACCGTTGCGGTAGGGCAAACCCTGGCCCGCCATATTCAAGCGCCTTTCACGCTGTATTTAACGGGGGATTTAGGGGCCGGTAAAACCACCTTGAGTCGTGGTTTAATTCAAGCATTAGGCCATCAAGGCGCAGTAAAAAGTCCAACCTATACGCTAGTTGAACCTTATGAGCTAAAGGGTGTCGAAGTTTATCACTTTGATCTCTATCGTTTAAATGATCCAGAAGAATTAGAGTTTATGGGGATACGTGATTATTTTTCAGACACCAGCCTGTGTATCGTCGAATGGCCCGATAAGGGGCAGGGCCTGCTGCCAGCCGCGGATGTCCATATCCATTTGAGCTATCAAGGCAGCGGACGTGAAATCCATTTACACGCCCTCTCTGCCGCCGGCAACCGCTTATTGACCGCGATAAAATAACGATAACAATGATTATAAATACACATTATTTTCAAATATTCGCTTTATTTTCATGCCTCATTTTTACGGGCTTTGTCTATGGTGCCAACCAGTTAGAAGGGGTGCGTATTTGGGCTGCCCCTGAATCGACCCGTATCGTATTCGATTTAACTGAGGCGCCTAACTACAGTTATTTTGCCATTGAGGGGCCTAGCCGCTTAGTGGTCGATCTTAAAAAGGCATCGACCAAGATTTCTCTTAAAAATCTGCAAAATAACAGTAAATTAGTTAAAAATGTGCGGATCAGTAAATCCCCTACCAAGGGGGATTTGCGTTTAGTGATCGATCTGGCCAAACCGTTAACGGCGAACCTGTTTTCTTTGCCGAAGACGGCACCTTACGGCAACCGTTTAGTGGTTGATTTAGAAGATAAAAGAGAAAGTGATACCGCTGCTGTTGTCAATGCCGAACCGGTAAAATCCGTGACCAAAACGGCTCAGTCATCCCGAGATATTGTGGTGGCGATTGATGCTGGACACGGCGGTGATGACCCCGGTTCGATAGGCCCCTCAGGACTCTATGAAAAGAAAGTGGTGCTCGAAATTTCTCGGCGCTTGGCCAATAAAATCAATGCCACACCAGGGATGCGGGCGGTGATGATCCGTAGCGGTGATTATTTTGTCAATTTAAACAAGCGCTCAGAACTGGCGCGTAACAGCAAAGCTGATTTGTTGATTTCAATTCACGCCGATGCGTTTACCTCGCCAACCCCCCGCGGGGCTTCGGTGTGGGTGTTGTCGATGCGCCGTGCCAATAGTGAGATTGGTCGTTGGTTAGAGCAAAAAGAAAAACACTCAGAATTACTCGGCGGTGCCGGGGAGATTATCCAAAATACTGATAATGAACAGTATCTTGCAATGACATTACTCGATATGTCGATGAACAGCTCGATGGCCATTGGCCATTCTGTGGCCACCGATATCTTGAAGGATTTAGGCGCAACAACACAATTGCATAAAAATCGGCCGGAGTCGGCGAGTTTTGCCGTGCTAAAATCGCCCGATATTCCCTCGATTTTGGTTGAAACCGGGTTTATCTCTAACCCGAAGGAAGAGCGCTTGCTGGCCAGTAGCAGTCACCAGGAAAATATTGCGGCAGCCATCTATAAAGGTGTGAGTCGTTATTTTCATCGTAACCCGCCAGCCGATACGCTGATCGCGAAACAAAATGGGCTGCAATCTGGTGCGAGCGCCAGTGCCACATCTTCGGCAAAATCCAGTGCCACATCGAATGCCACAACCTCCGCAAAATCCAGTGGCAAATCGACGGTTAAAAGCCCTGCCGTGACGGCGAAATCGTCGACAAAGGTAAAGCATAAAGTGAGTCGCGGCGAATCGTTATCTGGCATTGCTCGGCAATATCGAGTCCCTATGGCGAGCATTAAACGCGTAAATAATATGACAAGCGATGTGGTGCAGTTAGGGCAAACTCTTTTGATCCCAGAAAGTTAACATGGAAAAATCGATGGGTATTCAGATTTTACCTCCACAATTGGCAAACCAGATAGCTGCGGGTGAAGTGGTCGAGCGACCCGCTTCGGTGGTCAAAGAGTTGGTTGAAAACAGCCTCGATGCGGGCGCCACGCGGGTGGATATTGAGATCGACAGGGGCGGCAGCAAGCTCATTAAAATCCGTGACAATGGTTCGGGGATCCCTAAGGATGAGTTGGCGCTGGCGTTGTCACGCCATGCCACTTCCAAGTTGCACACGTTAGATGATCTTGAGGCGATTTTAAGTTTTGGATTTCGCGGTGAGGCCCTTGCCAGTATCAGCTCAGTTTCACGGCTCACCTTAACCTCGCGTACTGTGGCTCAAACCGAGGCGTGGCAGGCCTACGCTGAGGGCGCCGACATGGCCGTTAAGGTGATCCCCGCGGCCCATCCTGTGGGCTCAACGATCGAGGTGGTCGATTTATTTTTTAATACGCCCGCTCGCCGTCGCTTTTTAAAGAGTGATAAAACTGAATTTACCCATATTGATGAATGGCTAAAACGTATTGCCTTGGTGAGGGGCGATATTCATTTCACGCTAACTCATAACGGTAAAACCGTGCGTAATTATCGGCCTGCGATGAATGAGGCCCAGTATTTACAGCGTCTTACTCAGGTTGCCGGGAGGACGTTTGCTGAGCAGGCGCTGAAGATTGAATGTGAGCATGATGATTTACGGTTAAGGGGCTATTTGCAATCGCCCTGGTCGGCAGCGCTCACCGATACCCATTATTTTTATGTCAACGGCCGGCTAATTCGTGATCGCCTCGTCAATCATGCCGTGCGCCAAGCGTTTGCACAAAAAGCCGAAATTGAGCAGCCGGGCTATGTGTTGATGCTGGATATCGATCCTCATCAGGTGGATGTTAACGTCCATCCAGCCAAACATGAGGTGCGCTTTCATCAAAGCCGCTATGTGCATGATTATATTTTGCAAGCGTTGCAATCGGCCCTCGAAGAAGCCAATTCACACTATGGCACGCTGGGATCTCGCGGGATGTTGCATCCTGCGGCTGAGCTGATGGATGCGGACACGCAGGATGATGCGCAAGCGACATTGAATCGAGCCAGTTTGGCAACGATAGCGCATGATCTCAATAATGCCGCCGCTGCGGATGCTGGCGCTGTTAGCGACCAATCTGGATCAGGCTTTGAAGATATTCAAGGGCGTGACACCGATATGTCTCGTTCGGTAGCGTTTTCACCCGCAATACACACTTCTCCATCACGTCATCAAGCCATCCAATCGAATCAGTTTGGCCGCATGCAGGCACCCAGAGCGACTCAACAGCATGATAGCGTTACGCGCCAATCGACTACGCTGCCGAGCAAAACCGCCATAGCCAGTTATGCTGCGTTAATGCAAACGCCTAGCTATCGCGTTGATGAGCAACCACAAGCATCGCTTGAGCCGGCCATGCCTCTGGTGTTAGATGAGCAATATTGGGTGATGGTTGAAGGAGACAAATTAAAATTATTGCCGATAAAAACCGTGGCCTTAGCAACCAGGCTGGCCGAAATAACCGCTAAAATCGAGACGGGATTGATTAGCCAGCCCTTACTGATGCCAGTGTCGGTTGCAGCCGATCCGGATTGGCAATTATTGCTTGATGAACACGCGACCTTATTGCGGCAAATTGGTTTAGAGCTAACAATTCGCTATCAGCAGTTGATAATCAAAAAAGTGCCCCCATATCTGAGGCAGTGCCAGTTAGCCACAGTGATCCCTGAGTGGCTGCAGTCGCTGCGTTTTGCCCCCCCTGCGCCCAACGCCTTGGCGATGTGGCTAGCAAAACACAGTTTATCGGGTTTTATGTCGGCACCAACGGTGTGGTCTGCATTTTCCCAATTAACCCAAGAGCAGCGAGAGCACATTGCCAAGCAGGCGCTATTGTTACCTTGGCAATCGTGGCTAGAAGAGCAAGCAAGTGAATAAAGAACAATTGCCAAAAGTGCTATTTCTGATGGGGCCGACGGCTTCCGGAAAAACGGCGTTAGCCATCGAATTAGCCGAAAAACACCAGTGCGAAATCATTTCCGTCGATTCGGCATTGATTTATCGCGGTATGGATATTGGCAGCGCTAAACCCTCCGCCGCCGAGTTAGCTCGTGGGCCGCATCGATTACTCGACATTCGCGATCCCAGTGAGAGTTATTCTGCCGCCGATTTTAGGAAAGACGCGCTGGCTGATATCGAGCAGATCATCAGCATGGGTAAAACGCCACTGCTCGTCGGTGGCACTATGATGTATTTTAAAGCATTGCTAGAGGGGTTATCGCCACTACCCGCGGCAGATGAGGCGATACGCTCGCAAATCCAAGCCGAGGCCGAGGCTTATGGCTGGGAAACATTGCACGAGCAATTGCGGGAGATCGATCCCGTGTCGGCAATAAGAATTCATCCTAATGATCCACAAAGGCTTTCAAGAGCGTTGGAAGTCTATAGAATAAGTGGCAAGAGTTTGACTGAGCTGACGCAAACTAAGTCGGCCCCTTTACCCTATAACGTGGTGCAGTTTGCCATTGCCCCGCGTGAACGAAGTGTGTTGCATAACTTAATCGCACAACGGTTTGAGCTGATGCTGCAGCAGGGATTTATCGATGAAGTTCGCCAGTTAAAAGCGAGGGGAGACTTGCATTTAGACTTACCTTCAATGCGCTGTGTCGGTTATCGACAATGCTGGCAATATCTCGATGGTGAGTTTGACTATGATACTATGGTTGAAAAAGCGGTAGCAGCTACTAGGCAATTAGCTAAGCGTCAATTAACATGGTTACGCAGTTGGCCAGAGTTAAATTGGCTTGAAAGTGGTGCTGAGGGAAATTTAGTTACACTTATGCGTCAATGCCGCTAGCTTATTAGCCCTTGCTGTATAATACTAAAACTAAACAAAAAACTTCACTTATATCAGTTTATTTTTATATAAATTAAAAAGGAAATAATAACATGGCTAAGGGGCAATCGTTACAAGACCCATTTTTGAACGCACTACGCCGCGAGCGCGTTCCTGTATCCATCTACCTAGTCAACGGCATTAAACTGCAAGGGCAGGTTGAATCTTTTGATCAATTTGTGATCCTGTTGAAAAACACTGTGAGCCAGATGGTTTACAAACATGCGATTTCAACCGTTGTACCTGCTCGTCCCTTCAACGTGACTGGCCATCAAAATGCCCAGGGCGGTTATGGTCCACAGGATGATGCGCCCAGTGGCGAGTAAGTGCTATTTGAGGAGTTTGCTTCTTGTTTGATCGTTATGAGGCGGGAGAAACAGCCGTTCTTGTCCATATCGACTTTTCGGATGAGGAACGTCGGGAGGACTTAGTCGAGCTCCAGTTATTGGTGGAATCCGCTGGTGCTCGCTCTGTTGGAGTCATTACTGGAAGTCGACGCTCGCCAGATCGTAAGTTTTTCGTGGGTTCGGGTAAAGCCGAGGAGCTGGCCGCTTTGGTGGCCGCGACTGAGGCGAATGTCGTGATTTTCAACCATGCCTTGAGTCCGGCTCAAGAGCGTAATCTTGAACAAGTCTGTCAGTGTCGAGTACTCGACCGTACTACGCTTATTCTGGATATTTTCGCTCAACGAGCGCGCACCCATGAAGGTAAGTTGCAAGTGGAGCTAGCGCAATTGCGCCACATGTCGACTCGCCTTATTCGTGGTTGGACTCACCTTGAACGCCAAAAAGGTGGGATTGGTTTGCGAGGACCTGGGGAAACTCAGCTTGAAACCGATAGGCGTTTGCTTCGAGGTCGAATTAAGAATATCAATAAGCGCTTGGAGCGGGTTGATAAACAACGGGAGCAAAGTCGCCGTGCCCGTAAGCGCAGTGACATGCCTACAGTTTCATTAGTGGGTTATACTAACGCTGGTAAATCAACGTTATTTAATGCCTTAACCTCATCAGATGTTTATGCGGCAGATCAGTTGTTTGCCACCTTAGATCCCACATTAAGAAAGTTAGCACTGCCAGATGGCGCGGTGATTTTAGCGGATACCGTTGGGTTTATCCGTCATTTACCCCATGATCTGGTTGCGGCTTTTAAAGCGACCCTGCAAGAAACGCGGCAGGCGGAATTGCTACTGCATGTTGTTGATTGTGCTGATGAAAACATGGCTGATAACTTTGAGCAAGTCCAATCTGTGCTCGCTGATATCGATGCTGATGATGTCATGCAATTGATAGTGTGCAATAAGATTGATTTGCTCGACGATGTGCAACCGAAGATCGAGTATAACGATGTCGGTAAACCCGTGAAAGTGTGGGTGTCAGCGCAGAAGCGTTTAGGGTTTGATTTGCTGCTCAAAGCCATCACTGAATTGATCGGTGAGGTGATTAGGGAGCTGACACTAAGAATTCCGGCAACTGCTGGACATTATCTTGGCCAGTTTTATCGACTGGATGCAATACAGCAGAAAGAGTATGACGATCTGGGGAACTGTATTTTGTCTGTTCGTCTGTCGGACGCCGATTGGCGCCGATTAGCTAAACAGAGTCAGGGTGAGTTAGAAACCTTTATCTTCGATGCGTCGATAGAAAAGGCTGCTTGTTAATAATCTAATTTATTTCATCCACTTATGGAGTGTTAAATGGCTTGGAACGAGCCCGGTAACAAGGGTAATGATCCTTGGGGAAATAAAGGTGGTAACGACAAAGGACCACCGGACCTTGATGAGGTTTTTCGTAATCTTTCAAAGCGCTTTGGCGGCAAAGGTAATGGCTCTTCAGGCCAAGGCTTTAGTTCGTTCAGCTTAATCATCATTCTTGCCATTGCTTTAGCTGTTTGGGGACTTTCGGGTTTTTATACAATTAAAGAGGCAGAGCGTGGTGTGGCGCTGCGATTTGGTCAGTACGTTGACGAAGTGGGGCCGGGTCTGCACTGGAAACCAACCTTTATCGATGAAATTTATCCTGTTGATGTGCAATCAGTTCGCTCTGTGCCATCTTCTGGCAGTATGTTAACTTCCGATGAAAACGTGGTGAAGGTTGAGTTAGATGTGCAATATCGTATTTCCGATGCGCATGCCTATCTTTTCAGTGCGGTAGATGCCAATGCTAGCTTGCGTGAGGCCACCGATAGCGCATTGCGTTATGTGATTGGTCACAACAAGATGGATGACATTCTGACTACAGGGCGCGATGCCATTCGTCGTGACACTTGGAAAGAATTAGAACGCATTCTTGAGCCGTACAAATTGGGCTTAGTGATTGTGGATGTCAACTTCTTGCCCGCGCGTCCGCCAGAAGAAGTGAAAGATGCTTTCGATGATGCGATTTCTGCGCAAGAAGATGAGCAACGCTTTATCCGCGAAGCTGAAGCCTATGCTCGTGAAATTGAACCTAAAGCACGTGGTGAAGTGGAACGCATGGCGCAACAAGCGAATGCTTATAAAGAGCGTGAAATTTTAGAAGCCCGTGGTAAGGTCGCTCGTTTTGAGTTGCTCTTACCTGAATACCAAGCGGCGCCTGAAGTCACTCGTAAGCGCTTGTATCTTGATACAATGCAGCAGGTGATGACCGATACCAACAAAGTACTGATCGATGCCAAAAACAATGGCAACCTGATGTATTTGCCGTTAGACAAGTTAATGAAAGAGAAGCCTGTGACGCCTGAAGTTGAGCCTAAACCTCAGCAAAACGTCAATTCTTCATCTGTATCAACGACTCGCATTGGTGAGCCTTTGAGTGGACGCCCGTCCCGCGATGATCGTACTCGCCAAGGGAGGGATTAATTCATGGGTAGATTAGGTATTATTCTGGTCGCTATCATTTTTGGCATAGGTTTATCCTCTGTCATGGTGGTCAATGAGGGTGAACGGGCGATTGTGGCGCGTTTCGGTGAAATCGTGAAGGATAATGTTGACGGTAACCCTGTCACTCGCGTTTTTGGTCCCGGATTGCATTTTAAAGTGCCTGTGATCGATAAGGTCAAGCTGCTGGATGCTCGGATTCAGACCTTAGATGGGGCGGCGGATCGCTTTGTCACGTCTGAGAAAAAGGATTTGATGGTTGATTCCTACGTTAAATGGCGCATTCTCGATTTTGAAAAATATTACTTGTCCACAAACGGTGGTATTAAAGCGAATGCGGAGTCTTTATTACAACGTAAGATAAACAACGATTTGCGCACGGAGTTTGGTCGCCGCACGATTAGAGAGATTGTTTCTGGTCAACGCGATGAGCTACAAAATAATGCGTTAGCGAATGCGGCGGAGAGTGCAAAAGATTTGGGCATTGAAGTTGTGGATGTCCGAGTTAAGCAAATTAATCTGCCCGCAAACGTGAGTAACAGTATTTATCAACGTATGCGTGCTGAGCGTCAAGCGGTGGCTAAAGAGCACCGTGCTCAAGGTAAAGAGCAGTCAGAAATTATTCGGGCGACGATTGATGCTAACGTGACGATGAAAATCGCTGAAGCTGAGCGTAAAGCTTTAACCATTCGTGGTGAAGGTGATGCATTAGCTGCAAAAATTTACTCGGATGCTTATAACAAAGATCCAGAATTTTTCAGTTTTATTCGTAGCTTAGAAGCATACCGCGCGAGTTTTTCGGGTAACTCGGACATTATGGTGTTAGAGCCTGATAGTGAGTTCTTCAAATATATGAAGAGCGCTGCACCGAAAAAGTAAAACGGTTGTCGCTCCCTTCTAAATAGGCCCTGTTTACAGGGCCTATTTTTTTGGGTTAAACGCAGAGGGGATGACAGTAAGCAAGCTAAGCAATGAAAGAATGTCAGTATTATCAGACGATTAGTGTGGCTAAAATTAACATTCTGTTCACAATGATTAAAGGTGGTTAAATTTCATTCGATTTTAATCTTAATGTAAAAAAACATGCAATCTCCTTAACTTAGTTGTGTCTTTTCACTATGATCTGCTTCTAATTTTTGGCTATAATGGGCCCCGCTTCAAACTTCGATTTTTGTCCTAGATGATTCTTGGACGAAAGTCTCTGAAAAACAAAAATTCCAACACCCTCTGGGAGATAAGTGGATGAGCAATGCGCCAGTCGATACCGGACGTCGCAGATTCCTGACAGCCGCAACCGCCGTAGTTGGTGGTGCTGGTGCCGTCGCTGTAGCGGTTCCTTTCATCAAGTCGTGGAATCCGAGCGCCAAGGCGAAAGCCGCAGGCGCGCCGGTCGAAGTTAATATCAGTAAAGTAGAGCCAGGTCAGCTGATCCGGGTTGAGTGGCGTGGAAAGCCTGTTTGGGTTGTCCGTCGCACTGAAGCGGTGATCAATGAACTGCCAACACATGATGATAAGTTAAGAGATCCCGCTTCTGTAGAAATGCAGCAGCCTGAATATGCAACAAATCCTTTGCGTTCAATTAAGCCTGAGTATTTTATTGCCGTCGGTATTTGTACTCACCTCGGTTGCTCACCGACTTATTTACCGGATTCATTTGGTGAACAAGTTGAGGGGGTGACTTCTGGTTTCTTCTGTCCATGCCATGGTTCTAAGTTCGATATGGCGGGCCGCGTATTCCAAGGCGTTCCCGCGCCCTTGAACCTAGTTATCCCTCCACATCAATATGTTGATGATGGCACCGTAATCATTGGTGTAGATAAAGGAGAGGCATAATGATGAAGAATTTAATTAATTGGATTGATGAGCGCATCCCGATGACGGCGACCTATAACCGTCATGTGGGCCAATATGCTACGCCAACTAACTTTAACTTTTGGTATTTTTTCGGCTCGCTGGCGATGTTGGTATTGGTTAACCAATTACTGACAGGTATCTGGTTGACGATGAACTATGTGCCCACGGCAGAAGGCGCATTTGCCTCCGTGGAATACATCATGCGTGACGTTGAATACGGTTGGTTATTGCGGTACATGCATTCAACCGGTGCTTCAGCTTTCTTCGTGGTGATTTACTTGCATATGTTCCGTGGTCTGCTTTACGGTTCATATCAAAAGCCTAGAGAACTGTTGTGGCTATTCGGTATGTTGATTTTCCTCGTGTTAATGGCCGAAGCCTTTATGGGTTATCTGTTGCCATGGGGACAAATGTCATACTGGGGCGCGCAGGTTATTATTTCTCTGTTTGGTGCTATCCCTGTTATTGGTGATGATTTAACCCTGTGGATCCGTGGTGACTACGTGATCTCTGGCGCGACGCTCAACCGTTTCTTTGCACTGCATGTGATTGCTCTGCCGCTAGTGTTAGTCGTATTGGTGTTCTTACACTTAATTGCGCTGCATGAAGTGGGGTCAAACAACCCTGACGGTATCGAAATCAAGAAAAACAAAGACGAGAATGGCTGGCCGGTCGATGGCATTCCATTCCACCCATATTACACAGTGAAAGATATTATGGGCGTTGCTGGCTTCTTGATTGTGTTCTGTTATGTGTTGTTCTTTATGCCTGAGGGCGGCGGTTACTTCCTTGAAAAGCCAAACTTCGAAGCGGCTAACTCAATGAAAACCCCAGAGCATATTGCACCGGTATGGTACTTCACACCGTTCTACGCCATTTTACGTGCCGTACCTGATAAATTGGGTGGTGTACTGATGATGGGGCTGTCAATTGCGGTGTTGTTTGTGTTGCCTTGGCTTGACCGTTGTAAGGTGAAGTCGATTCGTTACCGCAGCACTATCCACAAATTAAATATTGCCCAGTTTGCGGTTTCGTTCATCGTATTAGGTTATTTAGGTGTGGTACCTGCTACCCCAACGCTGACGATAGTCGCGCAGATCTTTACCACTACATATTTTGGTTTCTTCTTGGCGCTTTGGTTATACAGCAAGAATGAAAAGACTAAACCTGTTCCAGCGAGGTTGACACACTAATGAAAAAATTATGGATTGCATTAGTTACCTTGTTGCCAACGTTGGCCATGGCCGCGAGTGGGCATAAAGTACACCTAGAAGACGCTAATATTGATTTGCATGATAAAGCCTCCCTAGTACGTGGTGTGGACTTGTTCCAGCATTACTGCTCAGGTTGCCATAGCACGCAATATCAACGGTACGAGCGTGTGGCAGCAGACCTCGGGATCTCTGCAGATGAGATGCGCAGTAAGTATATGTTTACCGATGCTAAAATTGGTGAACTGATGCAAAATGCGATCCCCGCAAAGGATGCGGCTAAATGGTTTGGTGCCACGCCTCCTGACTTAACTTTAGTGGCTCGCGTGCGTGGCGAAGATTGGGTCTATTCTTATCTAAAGGGTTTTTATAAAGATCCGAGTCGTCCATTTGGCGTCAATAACAGCGTATTCCCATCGGTAGGTATGCCTCATGTGCTTGAACAGCTTCAAGGCATGCCAGTTAAACAAGAAGATGGCAGTATTGTGGTTACTGGCGGCAAATTAAATGCTGAGGAATACGACCAGGCCGTACGCGATATTACTGGCTTTTTAGTCTATTCGGCTGAGCCGGTGAAGTTAGAGCGTGAAGCGCTCGGTGGCTGGGTGCTTGGATTCCTGTTTATATTCTTTATTGTGGCCTATCTCTTGAAGAAAGAGTATTGGAAAGATGTACACTAGGCATCAATAACGGGTAAAATATAGTATCCGCATAGTGTAAACGGGGGGCTTTGCCCCTCGTTTATTTTTGTTTTATTTCGACTCTGGAGGGTATCAATGGCTGTTGCTGCCAACAAACGCTCTATCATGACACTGTTTTCAGGTGCTGATGATCTGTATAGCCATCAAGTACGTATCGTGTTAGCTGAAAAAGGGGTTACTGTTGATGTTTTACAGGTCGACCCTAATGACATGCCTGAGGATTTGCTTGAGGTAAATCCTTATAACTCAGTGCCAACGCTGGTAGACCGTGAACTCGTTTTATATGAATCACGTATTATCATGGAATATTTGGATGAGCGTTTCCCTCATCCACCGCTAATGCCAGTCTATCCGGTTTCACGCGGTCAAAGCCGTTTGATGATGCACCGCATCGATACCGATTGGTATTCGCTAGTTGATCGCATTCGCAAAGGTGATCGTGCAGAGGCTGCTCGTAAAGAGTTGACCGAAAGCTTGATTGCAATTGCTCCGGTGTTCGGTGAAGTGCCTTACTTCATGAGTGAGGAATTTGGTCTTGCCGATTGCTATCTTGGTCCATTATTGTGGCGCTTGCCGGTATTGGGCATTGAATTAGATAGTCGCGTAGCAAAAGATATCAAAGCGTATATGACACGCATTTTTGAGCGTGACTCGTTCAAAGCTTCATTAACTGAAGCAGAACGTGAAATGCGCATGGGAATGTAATGAAGCCGTTGACTCCAAATCGTCCTTATTTACTAAGGGCTTACTACGATTGGTTGATGGATAACCAATTAACTCCTCACGTAGTGGTGGACGCCTTTGTTAAAGGAACCCAAGTACCGCAGCAGTATGTGAAGGATGGCCAGATCGTGCTGAATATCGCCGCTGGTGCAGTGGGCAATTTGCAAATTAGCAATGAGTTTGTGGAGTTCAATGCGCGTTTTGGTGGCGTACCCCAGCAGGTATTGCTGCCAATGGCATCCATTGTGGCCATTTATGCCCGTGAAAATGGCGCTGGTACCGTGTTTGATATGGAAGACGCCTATCTGATTGAAGATGAGCCAGAGCCCGGTCTGTCGGTGGTAGATACCGTTTCACCGCCTGTGGCGCCAAAAGATGAGCTAGCTAAGCGGCGCAGTCATTTAACGGTCGTTAAATAGCAGCGGTCCGCTGACTTTTCCATCCGTTAACATTAAGCCAGTCGAGTGACTGGCTTTTTTATCCCAGTATTTTCTGGTCGCGATGCTGCTGTGGCTATGGTGTGGCTGTCATGGTGTGATAGCATTGGCGCGCCAATGATTTTGTTAGATTTCGTTCTTGGATGTTCTATGCTGCTGATGATCGATAACTATCATTAGCATCCAGTGCAGTCCATGTTAGTCCGATGCTAAAGCAGAAAGCCAGCAATGGTGGCGATTTGAAGGTTATCAACTACCAGCATTATCCATTGTAATCCGGTAAAATTGCGGGTATCGATTACCTGATACCCGCAGCCACGCCCCTAACCGACACCAAAATCCGCACCACGAAGCCCGCAGATAAGCCGTAGTGTAGTGGTCAACAAAATTTGGC
>NZ_JBOFMC010000226.1:0-3884 GCF_051658185.1 Shewanella sp.
GCATTGTCTACTAAATACAATGCCACCCCAGAAAAAGCTTCGCGCACTTATGATGCTGACCGTGATGGTTTTGTGATCTCCGGTGGTGGTGGGATTTTAGTGGTTGAAGAGTTAGAGCATGCGCTGGCTCGCGGTGCCAAAATATACGCTGAAGTGGTTGGTTATGGCGCTTCATCAGATGGTTATGACATGGTAGCACCATCGGGAGAAGGTGCTGTGCGTTGTATGCAAATGGCTTTAGCCGATGTCGATACGCCAATCGACTATGTCAACACCCATGGCACCTCAACACCGGTCGGTGATGTGCGCGAGCTTGAAGCGCTACGTGAAGTATTTAAAGATAAATGCCCACCCATCGCCTCGACTAAATCGTTGACTGGCCATGCCCTCGGCGCCGCCGGCGTGCATGAGGCGATTTATAGCTTGATCATGATGGAGCATCATTTTATCGCTCCTAGCATCAATATCGATAATATTGATGACGCGGCTAAAGATATGCCTATCGTGCGTGAATATCGTGATGCCGAACTTAAGACTGTGATGAGTAACAGCTTTGGTTTTGGTGGTACGAACGCAACGCTCGTGATGCGCAAATATTAATAACTAAGTTTATCAAAAAGATAAGCTGATGTTGTCGCTAACATCATCAAAGGGGAAGCTTAGGCTTCCCCTTTTTTATGGCGCGATCAGCTTGAGTTGGCTACGACTGCATCGCCACGCCTTGCATACTTGCCCCTGAGTGGAGAGAACCGAGATAGCATCATTGCGTGTCATCAGCCCAGTATCGGCGGGGATTTATCCGATAACTCTTGTTAGAATGTCATGATTTTGCAGCTTTATCTCATTTCTTTTTATCCGAACAGGTGCCCATGAAGATTCTTGTCGATGAAAATATGCCCTATGTTGAACCGTTATTTGGCGATTTAGGGACCATTATTCCGGTTAATGGCCGCAGATTAACCCCAGAGCAAGTGCGTGATGCCGATGTCTTGCTAGTGCGCTCGGTCACTCAGGTTAACGCCGCCTTGCTCGCGGATAACGCGCGGCTCAAATTTGTTGGTAGCGCCACGATTGGTACCGATCATGTGGATTTAGCGTATCTGGCTGAGCGTAATATTCCCTTTGCCAACGCGCCGGGCTGTAATGCCATCGCGGTGGGTGAGTTCGCCTTTATGGCGATGCTCGAATTGGCGCAGCGATATCATTCGCCATTGAAAGGCAAAGTGGTGGGGATCGTTGGTGCGGGTAACACCGGTTCGGCGACGGCCAAGTGCCTTGAAGCCTATGGCGTGACGGTTTTACTGAATGATCCGCTTAAAGCGGCAGCGGGGGATAGCCGGACGTTTGTCAGCTTAGATACTCTTATGCAGCAGGCCGATATTATCTGTTTACATGTGCCCATCACCCGCACAGGCGAGCATAAAACACTGCACCTATTTGATGAGTCTCGTTTACTGGCGCTTAAACCTAATAGCTGGCTAATCAATTGCTGTCGTGGCGATGTGATTGATAATAAAGCGCTTATCAAGGTCAAATCCCAGAGGGAAGATCTTAAATTGGTGCTCGATGTCTGGGAGGGGGAGCCGCACCCGCTGCCTGAGTTGGTCGATGTAGTCGACTTGGCCACCCCCCATATTGCAGGCTACAGTTTAGAAGGTAAGGCCCGTGGCACATTTATGCTGTACCAAGCCCTATGCCAGCATTTGAATATTCCCGCCAATAAAAGCTTAAGCGCACTCTTACCTGCCTTTAATGTTAAAGCCATGGCATTACGCGCCATGCCCGATGAACATGCTCTCTTGCAATTAACACGGTTTGTGTATGATTTGCGCGATGATGATAGGGCGTTTCGCAATTGCGGTTTTACGGCCAATGGCTTTGACAATATGAGAAAAAATCACCGACATCGACGCGAATTTAGTGCATTGGCGCTGGCTTATGACAGCCCACTTGAGGTAGATTGGTTATCCAATTTAGGTTTTTCAGGAGTCGATCAGTAGCTATGTCACAGGAATTTAATGTTGTCGTTTTAGGTGCATCGGGCGCAGTGGGTCAAACTATGATTGAGATCCTCGAGGAGCGTAATTTCCCGGTGGCGAATTTGTATCCTTTAGCCAGTAGCCGCAGCGCTGGTGAAACGGTGAGTTTCCATGGCAAACAAATTACTATTTTAGACGTCGAAACCTTCGATTGGACTCAGGCGCAAATTGGTTTCTTTTCCGCGGGTGGTGATGTTTCTGCAAAATGGGCCCCGATTGCGGCAGAAGCGGGCTGTGTGGTCATAGACAATACTTCTCATTTTAGATATGACATTGATATTCCTTTAGTTGTACCTGAAGTCAATCCCCATGCGATTGCCGATTTCCGCAATCGTAACATCATTGCCAACCCCAACTGTTCCACTATTCAAATGTTGGTGGCCCTCAAGCCGATTTACGATACCTACGGCATCAGCCGGATTAACGTAGCGACCTATCAATCGGTATCTGGCACGGGTAAAAAGGCCATTGAAGAACTGGCAAGACAATGCACTAAACTGCTGCAAGGTTTACCAGCAGAGGCTGAAGTGTATCCTAAGCAAATAGCTTTCAACGTATTGCCACAAATCGATAAATTTATGGATAACGGCTATACCAAAGAAGAAATGAAAATGGTCTGGGAAACCCAGAAGATTTTTGGTGATGACGATATTTTGGTGAATGCTACCGCGGTTCGGGTCCCCGTTTTCTATGGTCATTCGGAAGCGGTGCACATTGAAACGCGTCAAACTGCGGATGCGCAGGACATTAAAGCATTACTGCGCGATGCCCAAGGCGTGGTATTGTTTGAGTCAGATGACGAATATCCTACCGCCGTCACTCATGCGGCAGGCACCGATCCTGTGTATGTTGGCCGCGTGCGTAAAGATCTCTCTCACCCCAATGGCATTAACCTTTGGGTGGTCTCTGACAATATCCGTAAAGGTGCCGCTTTAAACAGTGTGCAAATTGCCGAGATCCTCGTGCGCGATTATTACTAAGTCTTGTTTTTCATGCGTTTAAAAAAAGCCTGCAATTTAGCAGGCTTTTTTGGTTTTAGCCTGCCGAACAGTAGCCCCATCGCAATTTCTGGTTTATAGTAATCCGAATAAATACAATTGCCTAAAGCCTATTATTAGCGGGATCACTTTACAGCGCTTCAAAGGGAAGGATTGATGAAATTTCGCACTTCGTATCTTGTTGGCCTCATGGCCAGTGTTTTAGCTGTTTCTTCTACGACTTATTTTATTTATCCCGCTGTTGCTGCTGATGCTCCCCAAATAAAACCCTTAAAAATTATGGGGCCAGATGGTCAGATCCGTCAGGTGAATCACCAATATGGTCCAACGACGGCAAAAGACACCTTTTGGAGCATAGCGCAAAAGGTGCGTCCAGATGCCAGCGTCAGCGTGTATCAAGTGATGGCCGCCTTGTTTGACGCCAATCCTCATGCTTTTTACTCCGACAGTTATAACAGCCTTGAACGGGGTATGATTTTGCTGATCCCCTCAAAGGAGGTGATGCAGGCGATCCCCAACAGTGTGGCCATCGCCCGCGCCAAGCGCGTGGATAAACAGGTCCGCACGACTGCTAAAGCGGTGGCTAAGCCGAGCGTGGCAAGTCCGGTGGTTAAGCCCTCGACGGCTAAGCCAATGACCCCCAATCCGCCGAGCACTCAGCTTGCTAATAACAGTGCCAACACTGTTGCAACCGCCCCGGTAAATACTCCTGTGCTCAGCGCGCCAACCGAGCAGCCTAAAGCCCAAACGACAAGCTCCTCACAGGACACCGCAAAGCCCAATCTCAGCCAAAGTGTCGCAGCGCCATCTAGCGCAACGGCAGTTGGCACAACCCTTACTGCTACAT
>NZ_JBOFMC010000227.1:0-6383 GCF_051658185.1 Shewanella sp.
CCTTATAATGGTTATCGTCATTGTGCTGATTGCGCTGATTGTGATGCTGTGAAGCACCTGTTAGCGGAAGATTTACCGCCGCGGGCGAAAGATCTGCCGTTGGCACAGGCGGGGCGCTTGGGAGCTGGCATTTGCCTTGGGCGATCGTCAGGTTGAGCTCTTGGTCACTGAGTGCTTGACCAATATTGGCCTGTGCCATGTGTAATTTGGCTTTGTCGTCCTGTGCCAGATGGTTTTCTAACAAGGTATTAAGGTGCGCCGCTAACATCACGTGCTCAGGATCGCCTTGGTTTAACGCTTGGGCGAGCTTTTTAAATTCGGCTTGAGTCACCAGTTGCCCCAGATTGTCGGCAAGGCGTAATTGGCATTGTAATAGACCTTGCCGCTCCAGCTGATTGAGAGAATAGCGACGGTAATAATCCAATCTGTCATTGATATTATTTAACCCTATGGTTTGGCGCTCTAAGATGAGTGCCCTAATCTCGACAGGCAGTATTGCTGGCGCAGACACAAGCCCATCTTGCCCTGCAGTGGAAGCACTATGAGTATTTGCAGCATTTGTAGTGGCATTTTCGTTGATAAAGGCGGTGGCAAGCTGAATCTCAGGCAGGCGTAAACACTGCTCAATTAAGAGGGCTACCGGACTTTGGGAACCATGGGCGATATGGCTAACAGATAGGTTCAGACCCAGTAGCGGTATCAGCAAGGTGATTGTTAACCTCACTGTTAATGGCGGGGCGGCGAATCTCGGTCTGCACGCTTTGCAGATAGCGAAGCTGGTTTTTACGATAGATAAGCGGGTTTTTAACATAGGTAATCGCTGCTAGGCCTGTGTCCATACTCTAGAACGGTGATGATAACAGAGCGCAAGGACGCTAACATACCCAATTTATGGCTGGTGAGCATAGGCGTTGACAGCCCACGCGCGGGCTGTCCTAGGTAGCGACGCTCTTGAGAGCACGAGCTTAGCTGAGATCGTGATTGGGTTGGTTTTTAATCGCAATAATGGTTGCGCGCTTCGGCGCAGGGTAACCTTCAATGGTTTTGGCCTGATCGACAGGATCTAAGTATTCCGCCAGTGACTCGTTGGGCATCCACTCCGTGCGGCGCTGCTCATCGAGGGTGGTGACATCGATATCGACGCAACGGATATCCGTAAAGTCGCATTTTTTTAGCCACAGCATCAATGCGGCCACCGAGGGAATAAACCAAACATTGTTCATTTTGCCGTAGCGGTCCTCAGGAACGAGTACCGCGTTTTCATCCCCGTCGATCACTAAGGTTTCTAAGACCAGTTCGCCCCCGGTGCGCAATTGATCGCGCAGTTGGAGCAGATGATCAATCGGGGAGCGTCTGTGGTACAAGACTCCCATAGAGAACACGGTATCAAAAGCATCCAAGGGCGGGAGTTCTTCAATCCCTAAGGGTAACAGATGCACGGGATGATCTTTACCGCTGAGGCGCTTAACGGCCTCAAACTGACATAAAAACAGTGGCGAGGGATCGATACCGACCACTCGCTTGGCGCCTGCCCCTAACATACGCCACATGTGGTACCCACTGCCACAGCCTACATCGAGTACGGTGCGATTGTTCAGTGAAGAAATATGCGGTTTAACCCGTTCCCATTTCCAATCACTGCGCCACTCGGTATCGATATGAATACCGTGAATATGATATGGGCCTTTACGCCAGGGCATAAACAACCGCAATAAATTCTCAAGCTTTTCTGTTTCACCGGGGCTGAGCTGCTTGCCAGTGCCTAGGGTGACACTATTCTGTAAATCGATTTGATCGGGGACAGGGTAGTGCAGTTTGTTCAGTACTTTTTCCCACTTAGGCAGGTTACCGTGTTTATGTTCCCGTTGCCATTTACCTAAAATACTGGGGAGGGTTTCGAGCCAGTGCTGCAGATTGGAATCGGCAATTTGTTGGTAAAACGAGCTGAAGCTGATCACTTGATGGCCACCATAGAAGTAAAATTAAAACATTGGAACCACAGGCTAAAGTGACGAAAACCTTGACGAGTCAGCCGTTGTTGATGGGTGGCTAACGTATCGGGTTTCATGACATTTTCAAGTGCACTGCGTTTTTGGCTGATTTCGAGCTCGCTATAACCGTTAGCCCGTTTAAAATCGAGATGCAATTCTTCGAGTAACGTTTGGATAGGTGCATCTTCAAAACAAATTTTCTCCGAGAGCACTAGCATCCCACCCGGATTAAGCCCTTGATAAATATTTGCAATCAGCGCGTCTCTATCCTCTGGCGGTAAAAATTGAAGGGTAAAGTTAAGTACCACTAAAGAGGCGTTGTGGATCTTAATATCGCGAATATCACCACAGATAAGGTCAACCTCAGTATCGCTGACATAGGCACTGAGATTTTCCTGGCAGCGTGCAACCATTGATTCACTGTTATCCACGGCAATAATCCGACATTGCCGACCTGTGATTTGGCGACGAATGCTCAAGGTTGCTGCGCCTAAGGAGCAGCCTAAATCATAGATTTGTGTGTTAGGTTGAACAAAACGGTCTGCAAAATCACCAATAGTATTAATGATTTGGGTGTATCCAGGGACTGAGCGGCGGATCATATCGTTAAAGACGCCGGCCACTCGATGATCAAATTGGAAATCGCTAATGTGCTCGCTCGGTTGAGCGTAGATTTTATCTTGAGAAGCGTTCATCTAGGGTTATCTCGGAAATTCAGTTGGGCATTTTAACGAATCTGATTAATTAGCAGCAAGTCTTAGGCTAGTAATTTGCCATTATTTTTTGTCTAATACGCACTGGATAACTGAATTGTTACATTTATATCAGGCATTAGGGGCTTAACTTGAAGTTAGTGATACATTTGTTACTGTGGTTATGTTGTTTTGCTTGGGGCGTAGAGGAACTCGCAGCAAACCCTGCTCATATCCCAAAAACCATTGATAATGTTAGCCCCCATATGGTTACGGATCACAGTGTTACACCACCTAACAATTCAGCTGAGCATCTAATCGTGGTAATGGGGGAGGACACCTTTCCTTATCAATATGTGGATAAGGACGGCGAACCTACCGGATTATTAGTGGAGTTGTGGAAAGAATGGGGCAGACAGACCCAGACGGAACTGATATTCGTGCCGCAGCATTGGAACGATTCCCTTATCAAATTACAGGAAGGTAAAGCACAGGTTCATTTAGGGATGGCCAAAACCGCGGAACGACAACAGCGTTTTGAGTTTGCCAAGCCCATTGCCGAGGTGGGAACCTTCCTCTATTTACATCAATCTCTTCAGGGCAAAAAAACCATTCATGATTTGGTTCCTTATCAAATTGGTATCGTGACGGGTTCATCCCATGAGTTTGAATTGCTCCGCCTTGAACCTAAGCTGGTCTTTAAACGGTATGTGAGTCGTGAAGCCTTACTCAAGGCGGTATCCGCCGGTGAGATAGTTGTGTTCGCAGGATTAGAAGGTTATTTGAAGGATCCCGCATCATCCCTTGAAATTGCCACGAATTTCCCAATAAGCGCGCGGATCCAAATACAAACCATGCAATTTTACCCAGCGGTACAGCTGGGCGATCGGCAATTACTCGATAAGATTAATACCGGATTTCAAGCCCTCTCACCTGATTTTATTAAGCAAACTGAGCGCCGCTGGTTGGGTTATCATCGCCAAAAAAACGGGCTCGTCATTGCGATGCATTTGGGGTTTGATCCTTATGTGAATTTAGGTGTGGACGGTTTACCTCACGGTTTATATGTGGATATGTGGCAACGCTGGTCAGAAAAAACCGGGATTGCGATCGATTTTATTTCAGGAGAAGCACGCAACACCATTGACGATGTGCGTCAGGGACGCGCGGATGCGCATATTGGGTATCCTGAGAATGATGAGTTAAAAACTGGTCTCACTCGCGCATGGCCGCTATATACCGTTAAAAGTCGCTTATTTTTATATCAGCAGCAGATCCATAGCCTCGCGGAGTTAACAGGTAAAAGAATCGGCGTCGTCCCAACGGCACCTTATTTAGCTGCTTTAAGGCAAGCCTTGCCTGAGGTGTCTTTGCGGTATTACGATTCTATCGAAGCGATGATCGCTGGCGCCAAGGCGGGGGATATTAGCGGCTTTGTTGCCTCAGGCGCTTGGACTGCGCACTTTTTATTACTCAATAACAGCTGGGGGGATTTTAACCAATATAGTGAGCTTGAGTTCTCTACACCTATTTATGTCTTAACCCGCAGTGATGATCCTGGGCTAACAGAGCGGATCGCCAATGGTTTTAGGAGTATCAGTCAGCAAGAATTTTCACAGATAGAACATAAATGGATGCTCAATCCTAAGGATCATATTTTCACGGGTGAGAAGCTAGCGATATCGTTGACTGACAAAGAACGTGCTTATCTTAAGCAGCTAGGAGAAGTGAAAATGGGCTACTTGACCCAATGGTCACCGATGGAATTTACCGATAATCAAGGGCAATTTGCTGGGATCAACAGCGAGATTGCCGCAATGATAGCCGCGCAGTTACAGATTAAACTCACTCCTGTGGCTTTTAAAGATTGGCAGACATTAATCAAGGCGCTGCAACAGGGTGACATCAGCATGGCTGGCAGCGTTGCAAAAACACCTGACCGACAGCAACAATTGGCTTTTAGCCAAGCCTACTGGCCATCGCCTTGGGGACTTGCGTCAAAACTGGATCAAGTGTCGGTGTTTAATATCAGCCAGTTGGCAGGGCAGCGGGTTGCGGTAGTGGAAGGATACCATTTGGTTGCCCAGCTAATGGCGCTGCAGCCTTCTCTTAAATTGGTGTTGGTGGCGGATACCAAAGCCGGTTTGGCTGCCGTATCTCAGGGCCATGCGGATATGTTTATTGATAAAGTGTTGACGCTGGCCGCTGAATTACATGGTGGCCAATATCCTGCCTTAACAATGTCGTTACTGAGTGAATTAGCCGATCAGCAAAGCCATATTGGTGTGCACCCGCAATTATCTGCCCTCGTGCCCCTTATCGATAAAGTGCTCGCGACGCTTGATAGCCAGCAACAACAGCAAATCTATGCTCGTTGGGTGTCTGCGAGTATCGCCACCGATAATCAGCAATATCGTCAATGGATCCGCTACCTATTTTTAAGTGTCTTAGTCTTATCCATCGTCGTCATCGCGGTGTTGTTGATGAACCGGCGGTTGAATCAAGAGATCCGTCGGCGTCAGTCGGCCGAAAAACAGTTGCAATATGTGGCCAACCACGATGCCCTGACCCAATTACCTAATCGAGCATTACTCGATGATCGTCTCCGCCAGACCTTATTGGTGCATTATCGGGAACAGGCCCAGTTTGCGGTGTTGTTTATTGATCTGGATGGTTTTAAACAAATTAATGATCATTATGGTCATGCAGCGGGGGATGCATTACTGATCAATGTGGCCAACATTCTGACTAAGGCGGTGCGTAATTCTGATACGGTTGCTCGTTTTGGGGGAGATGAATGGGTGATCCTGTTAAATCGTGTGCAAGATCTCGATGCCGTGACTCAAGTTGCTGATAATATTCTACGGTCACTGCTCAGCCCGCTTGAGATAGACAATACTCAGGTGATGATAGCCTTGAGTATCGGTATTGCCATTTATCCTCGGGATGGTGATTCGGCGATTGAGTTGCTAAAAAAGGCTGATAAGCAGATGTATCTTGCAAAAGCCGCAGGTGGGCGTTGCTACCGGGTATCTTGCTGATATTTTGAACACTTATGCGCAGATAGTGCGATCGCCCCTAGTCAAGGGCGTAAAACTGTTTGATACTTCACCGCCTAAAAGTGAAGTACTTTGGTAATCGGCATTATTTGACTATAATGCCGCTTTTATCTCGTTTTGATTATTTCCAAAGCACCGGTTTCGGATAAAGGATAGAGTTAGATGCGCAGTCATTATTGTGGAGACGTCAATAAGTCTCACGTTGGACAAGAAGTTACCTTGGTTGGTTGGGTTAATCGTAGCCGTGATTTGGGTGGCGTGGTCTTTTTAGATTTAAGAGACAGAGAAGGTCTCGTCCAAGTGGTTTATGATCCAGACTTGCCTGAGGTGTTTGCTGTGGCCAGCACGCTGCGCGCCGAGTTTTGTGTTCAGGTGAAAGGCGTGGTTCGCGCTCGCCCTGATAGCCAAGTCAACGGTCAAATGAAAACCGGTGAAATTGAAGTTTTAGGTAAGGCGTTAACCATTATCAACAGCGCCGATCCTTTGCCATTAAGTCTGGATAATTACCAGAACAACAGTGAAGAACAGCGTCTTAAATACCGCTATTTAGACTTACGTCGCCCCGAAATGGCCCAGCGGTTAATGTTCCGCGCGAAGGTGACCAGTGCTGTGCGTCGTTTCCTCGACTCAAATGGCTTTTT
>NZ_JBOFMC010000228.1:0-3352 GCF_051658185.1 Shewanella sp.
ATGTCCGCGGTAATGATGAAGATAATCGCACCCGCGTCAGTTTAGAGCATGACTGGCAAGCTAATCTTAGCCTGTTTGACCAATTGCAGTGGCAGCTAGGTTATTTGCAGAGCGAGTCTAACCACAATAATTATGATCATTTGGCTAAAGAAATGAATGGTCAGCCATTAAGTCAACAAAACCGCAACCGTTATCGGATGGGCGAAGACCAATCTTGGCAGGCAGATGTGCAAATGCTCAAAGGATTAAGCTTCGAGCATGGGTCTCATGAACTTGTCTATGGTGCCAGTTTTATCCGTAATGACTTCACGTTAGCTTATCAAGATATCAACATGGATACTGGCACTGTTACCCATAAATCCCCCGAAGTGCCTAGTGCTACCTCAGATAAGTGGGGAGTTTTTATTCAAGATCAGATGTTCCTAGCCGAAGATAAATTGGTGATTAATGGTGGCCTGCGCTATGACAAATTTAAGGCTGAACCGGATGCGACCAGTGATTACGCCACCGCAGAAAATGATGCCTTAACGGCTCGCCTAGGCGCGGTATATCACTGGAGCAATGCATTGAGTACTTATGCTCAAGTCAGCCAAGGCTTCAAAGCACCGACGGTGCAAGACTTATACTACTCCTATGAAATGGGCGCCGTACTTGAGCCTAATCCCGATCTTAAAGCAGAGGAAAATATGGCCTATGAAGTGGGTCTGAGATATAACACCGCAGCCAGCAAGCTCACCTTTGCGACTTATTACAATGACTATACCAATTTCATTGAGGATAAGATGATCAATCCCGCTGATCCTAATCATAATGGCAAAGAGGTTTGGACAAAAGTGAACCTCGCCAAAGCCAAAATTTACGGTGCGGAATTCAAGGCTAACTGGGATTTAGCTCAATTGTTAAGTGCGCCACAGGGCGTTAAAGCAGGCTTTAGCTTAAATTACAGCCAAGGGGAAGATCGGCAAACCGGTGAGGCGATTGATAGTGTCGCGCCGTTAAGCAGTGTCGCTAGCCTTGGCTATGACGCCGCAGATGAGTTATATGGTGGTCAGCTGAGTATTACGGCAGTGGCCGGTAAAACGGGAAGCGACTGGAGCAATGCTAATAATGTGGATAATGTTGACGCTAAAGGATACGTTAAAGCCGATATTACGGCTTACTATCAGCCAATGAATAACGTGATGATACGCGCTGGCTTATTTAACGTAACGGATGTCAAATACTGGGATTATATGGATTTGGCTGGTATTGGTAATGACGATATTGGTTTGGATCGTCGCAGTCAGCCCGGACGTAACTGGAGTATTGACTTAAGCTACACTTTTTAAATAACAGTTTAAAGCCAATAACTTAATCATGATAACTCACCACAAAGGGACGCCCAATGGGGGCTCCCTTTGTGGGATAATCCCGTTGTTATCTCTTGTTGTATTCCTTTTTGTCATAGGATTTTACGCCATGTCGCGCGAGGAAGTTAAGTGAAAACCCACCGTCCGTCACACCATACGACACATCATAAGACACACAGTCCTACATACCATCAGCCCACGGTTCCAGAGCCCGCAGATAAGGCGTCGACGGCGAACCTCGGGACGCCTAGTTTAGCGAGCAAACAGACGGTGTTGCAGTTATCGCCATCTTGGTTATGGCAACAGATCCAACAATACCGAACCCGATTACTCTGCGGCAATGCTTTGGCGATTATTGCCACGTTAATTGCAGTGCCAATTCCCCTGCTCTTGCCCTTGATGGTCGATGAGGTCCTGCTGCACCAACCTGCTAAAGGGGTGGCGTTGCTCCAGGGGTTTTTGCCGGTGTCATGGCATAGTGCGACCGGCTATATCAGCGCCATGTTGCTGTTAATTATTTTGATGCGGATCCTCAGTCAAGCACTGAATATTTGGCAAACGCGTCAGTTCACATTAGTGTCTAAAACCATTACCTGTCAGATCCGCCAAAGCCTACTCGATAAACTTGGGCGCATTAGTTTTAAGGCATTTGAGTCCCATGGCAGTGGTAGCGTCACCGCCCATATGGTGACGGATATTGAGACGATAGATAGCTTTCTTGGCAGCAGTCTAAGCCGATTTCTCGTCAGTCTGCTAACGGTCGTGGGGATTGCCCTCGTATTGCTGTGGCTGGACTGGCGTCTTGGCCTGTTTATTCTTCTGCTTAATCCTGTGATTATCTGGTTATCACGCAAAATGGGGCAACGGGTACAACATTTAAAAAAAGCAGAAAATCAATCATTTGAACGTTTTCAGCAGCGTTTGGTCGAGACCTTGGATGGGCTGTATCAATTGCGCGCCGCCAATCGAGACAGACAGTTTCTTGAACGTCTAAAAACCGATGCTAACAGTATTCGCCAGGATGCAGATAGCTACGCTTGGCAAGCCGATGCCGCTAGTCGGTTATCATTCTTGATGTTTTTGCTGGGATTTGAAGTATTTCGCGCCGTGGCCATGGTCATGGTGGCCGTGAGTAACCTGACGATTGGCGAGATTTTTGCGGTGTTTGGTTACCTGTGGTTTATGCTGACGCCAATTCAAGATCTGCTCAGCATGCAATATTCGTGGTTCAGCGCCAAGGCCGCCATGGGGCGACTCAACCGCTTATTTGCACTTGAAGAAGAGCAACAATATAGCAATCCTGCCCATCCAGCGCTTGCGCTCCCAACGTTGGCCATCGAGTTTGAGCATATTCGTTTTCGCTATCACGATGAAAAACAAGTGCTGGATAACGCCAGCCTGCAGATCCCCGCGGGTAAAAAAGTCGCTTTGGTGGGGGCATCAGGCGGGGGAAAATCCACACTGATCCAGTTGTTGTTGGGGCTTTACCGTAAAAATGAAGGGGATATCCGTATTAATGGCACCAGCATTGACGAGATTGGCTATGAAGCGCTGCGCCAGCAAACGGCGGTGGTGTTGCAACAACCGACACTATTCAACGATACATTGCGCGCGAACCTTACGTTGGGAGACTCAACCCTCACCGATCAACAACTGTGGGATGCCTTAAGCGTTGCGCAATTAGATGATGTGGTAAAAAAACTGGATAAAGGTCTAGACACCGAGCTTGGGCGTCAGGGACTGAAACTGTCTGGCGGGCAGCGACAACGACTGGCGATAGCAAGGATGATGTTGACCGATCCTAAATTGGTGATTATGGATGAAGCAACCTCGGCACTTGATACCCTAACCGAATCGAGATTGCAGCAAGCGATGAGCCACTTTCTAACAGGCCGCACGACATTAATCGTGGCACACAGGTTTTCGGCCATTCAAGACGCCGATATCATCTATGTGCTTGAAGACGGCAAGGTGGTCCAAACTGGCCAACATAGTCAACTTGT
>NZ_JBOFMC010000229.1:0-6645 GCF_051658185.1 Shewanella sp.
CATGAAGTTAAGCATCTACGCGAAGGGCATTTAAGCCGGTTGCAGCTGCATTTAAATTCAATTCAACACGAGAAAGGCGCAAGATTACTCGCTTAGCTGAGCGATGTAAAACGATTCGCGAATTTGTTTGAGCTAAGCAGCAAATTCGCATAGTTATTTTTAGCATGCCCCAAAGTGAATTATCGATACGCACACTTAGGGGTTTTTATTTTGTGATTATTAATCATGTATTTAAGTGTATTGCGGGAAAGCTTCAACCTTGAGGTTACTGCTCATAGCAAGCGGCGATGAGTGAATCTTTGCGTGTTTAAAAAAACATCTTCAATGCAGTTTACTATGGAATATTGAATGATTATTCACCGATACTTGTCGTGTTTTAGTGGGCTAAGCGCGGGTAATGTGATCAAGCTTCGGTTTTTGAGGGAACTCGCGCATCATCTCAAGCTAAGTACGCGATAACGCCGTGGGTTTTGGCATCTTTATGCAAATTAAGCTGGTGATTGCCGAGGCGATATGACGGTGCTGGGGTAGCGGACCAATAATGGCGCGGCAATGTTGTTGTGACTAAAAAATCGGAAATCGTGCTAAAAATGGCATTCATTTAGCGCGTGGTGAGTAGTATGGCTATTAAGGGGGGGCAAAATTCGGTGTCAGGCTATTTTTTGCTTAACCTTTTTAGCTCGCCCTTTTTTGGGGGAGGCGCCTTGTTATGGCGGTGTCGCTGTTGTTGCTAACGTAGTGTCGCTCATTCATTGATCGCTGTTAACTTATCTATTGTGGTTTATCTCACTTGTCGCTAACGCGAGTGTTATCTCATTTTGATATGGCGGCAGCCGGTGTTGCCGCACTCATGTTCAGTAAAATCATTGGCATAAAATTAGGCGTTTATGCTATAAACGCTGGATAAAGATGCAATTTAAGCTGCGCCCAATCTAGGGGCGGGATCAAAGTTAATAAAACATGCGTCAATTAGGTGGTTTTCTGTCATTGTTACAGGCTCATTTGCGGGCTATCTTGCTACTCATCGTTGCTGTGGTGGCCCCTTCAGTATGGGCCGAGGAAAGCTATGGCAGTTCCAAGGTATCCTCCCATCAACTTATTACCCTCGCAGCGGAGGACAGTTGGCCTCCCTTTGCTAACCACCTCGGCCAAGGTATTTCCCATCGGTTAATTAAGGCGGCATTTCGCCAATCTAACATTGAAGTCAGTAGCTTAGTGGTGCCCTATGCCCGCGCCTTGATGATGGCGGAAAAAGGTTGGGTCGATGGGGTGTTTAATGTCACCCGTGAGGCGAGTACGGAAGGCCGCTTTGTGTTTGGGCAAGTGCCGTTATTTGCCGCAACGGCCTCATTTTATCAAGCCAAACAGCGGCCGCTTGATGCCGATAATAAATGGCAACTGCCTAAGGGCACGGTAGTGGGAGTGATAAAGAGCTACGAGTATGGCGATGAATACCCCAAGCTCGTACAGGAGCGAGAGCTTAATTTAGTGACGGTATCGAGCGATCAACAGCTCATTAATTTATTGCTGCTAGGACGTATTGATATGGCGTTGATGTTTGATGCGGTTGCGAATGAACATTTGCAGCAAATGGGCATCAAGGGTGAGATAGTGCCCGCCTTTTATAATCATACCAGCGATATTTACTTGGCGTTTTCTAAGAAAAATCCGCGTGCGACTCTCCTGGCCACCGCCCTTGATCAGGGCTTATTACACTTAAAAAACAGTGGCCAATATCAAGCCTTGTTGTCAACGGCGCCCTCAGCGATCCGCTAGTCCCTTAGGGCCGAGCTGAACGAATAATCTCTTGATTCACCCAGTGTAATAGCTGCTTGATTGCCTTAGAGAGGATTTGATTCTGCCGGACGATATACCCCAAACTGGTGCTGGGAAATTGCGGCAGCGGGGTGATTTTGCTTCTTAACCCCGCCTTAGTGTAAATCGAAAACTCAGGCACAATCGCCACGCCAAACCCTGCCTCTGCCCAGTCAATTTGCGCATCCACACTGCCCACCTCCATGATCCGATAGCGCGGTAAGTTAAGTGATGGCAGCGCCGGTTCAAGCAGTTCTCGGGTGCGGGTGTCATGCCCCAAGAGGATCAATGTTGGCTGCTCGGCCAAGGGCGTATCGGCAGGCAAGCTGGCTTGTTGCCAAAGCTCAAGGTTATCCCCTAGCGCACACCAATTTATTTGCTGTAGTTCAGTAAAGTGCAGTGGTTGGCTCTCTTTTTGGGCAATCACAAAACCGAGATCGGCTTGGGCGCTAATGACCAATTCTGACGCTTGGTAGGAAGTGGTATTGAGTAGCGAAAAATCGATCCCCGGAAATTCTTTTTTAAATAACTGAAAAGGCTGGATTAATAAAAGGCGTGAGATGATATCACTGGCGGCAATGGTTAAGGTACCTTGGCAGAGATCGTTCATCGCATTTAAATCTGCCTGACAGATCTGTAACTCCTGCAGGGTTTTTTGGCTTGTGTCTAATAACCGCATACCGGCTTGGGTTAACCGAAAAGGATTGCGCTCAATTAGCTTAACCCTCGTCGTTTGTTCTAATTGCTTCAGGTGTAAACTCACGTTGGGTTGTGTCATATGCAGCGCGGCTGCCGCTCTACCAAAGTGTTTATACTCCGCGAGTGTGACAAAGGTTTTTAACCAATGAAGATCAAGCATGGCGCCACCATAGACAATAACAAACAGGGTTTATGGGGCTTATGATATATGAAATTCTTATTGGCGCGATAACTATTATTAATTTCTCTTATTCATTGGGGGGCTTTAGCATATCGGCTTAATCAATGTGGAGATGATGTTATGCCGTCTATCGTGGTTGTGGGTGCAAATTGGGGTGATGAAGGCAAAGGCCGCATCGTGGATTATTTAGCGGCGGATGCTGCGGCGAGTATTCGCTTTCAAGGTGGCAATAACGCTGGCCATACCGTGGTCAATGACTATGGCACCTTTAAATTACACCAATTACCCAGTGGCATTTTCAACCCTAACTGCATTGCAGTTCTCGGTCCAGGCATGGTGATTAGCCCTGAAGCCCTGAGCAAAGAAATTGCCGAAGTCCAAGCGACTGGGGTTGAAGTTAACTTATGTATTTCTGATCGTGCGACCCTGTGCTTACCGCTACACGCATTGGAAGATACCCTAGAAGAACAACGTCTTGGCGATTTAGCTTACGGCTCAACCCGTCAAGGCATCGCGCCAGCTTATGGCGATCGCGTGATGAAAAAGGGCATTTTAGTCGGTTGGTTAAACCAGCCTGAAGTGTTGCAAGAACGCATTCAATTTATGCTCGATTGGAAATTGCCGCAGTTAAAAGCGCTTTATCCAAGCTGCGATTTTAACCAAACCGCCGCCGAAATGACTGCATGGTTATTAGAGGTGACTGCCCCTTGGCGTCCGTTTATTTGTAATGTGACCGAGCCGCTGAAAGCCTTGCAACAGCAGAATGCTAACCTGCTGCTTGAAGCGCAACTGGGGGCGGGTCGCGATCTGGTTTATGGCGAATATCCCTATACAACCTCATCAAACGTGACCTCAGCTTACGCTGGTATCGGCAGTGGTTTGCCTGCGCTACGCCCAGAACGGGTGATTGCCGTGGCGAAAGCCTTTAGCTCATCGGTGGGCACGGGCACTTTAGTGACCGCGATGGCCGAGCAAGATGCGTTCCGTGAAAATGCCAATGAGTTTGGCGCGACCACCGGCCGTCCTCGCGATATGGGCTACTTTGATGCCGTGGCGACCCGCAATGGTGTTGAGCTACAAGCTGCGACCGAAATTGCGCTGACGAAAATTGACTGTTTAACGGGCATGCAGGATCTGAAAATCTGCGTAGCCTATGACGGTGAGCACAGCGAAAACCCGATTTGGCCACAAACGGCCGCGTTAAGCCCAGTGTATGAGCAAATGCCAAGCTGGAGTGAAGACATTACCGGGTGTCGCACCTTTGAAAGCTTACCAGTGGCAGCGCAGCACTATGTGGAGCGTATCGAAGCCCTGATGGGTGTCCGCGTGAGCATGGTGTCAGTGGGACCTGAGCGCGATCAAATGATCATTCGCTAATTGAGTATCCCAAAACCAATTGGGATGTAAGCTAAAGCCATAATCGCAGCTGTGATTATGGCTTTTTGTTGTTTTAGGGACGCGATTGGCGTTATCGCGTCGCCGACTCCCAAGGCGTCAACATTTGTCGTTCGCACGGGTGTCGTTAGCATGGGCATCTTTTGGCTGATTGAGGAGCGTCCATGGGGTGCATCCATGGGGGCATCCATGAGGGCGACGTGGCGGATTGCGATTCCCGCCATTTTTTTGGGGAATGGTGGGGGTGTTGTTTTCCCCCATTAGCCGCTAGACTGGGCTTAAGATCCTTCTAGCCTTGTAGTTATATGCCAGTATTTAGCCCAACGTATTCTTTTCCCGTGCAAATTTATTATGAAGATACGGATTTTTCGGGTGTGGTTTATCATCCTAATTTTTTAAAATACTTTGAGCGCGCCCGGGAGCAGGTGATTGGCGCCCAGCGTTTGCGGCAATTATGGCAACAGCAGCAACTGGGCTTCGCGGTATATCGTACCGAGATGTTCTGCCATGAGGGCGTTGAATTTGCTGATATTATTGATGTGCGCACGCGGTTTTATTTTGAAAGTAAGTACCGCACCGTGTGGCAACAGGAAATTTGGCGACCGCAGGGAAATAAGCCCGCCGTGACCGCGACGATTGAGATGGTGTGTATGGATGGCGCGCGGCGCTTGGCAATGATGCCCGCGGAGTTGATTGTCGCCCTGAAGGCCGATTGGCCAGCCGTTTAGCCCCCAGAGCTACCCGTTTAGTCACACACTGAGTGACCGGTTTAGCCCCACCTTGAGCAACTGGTTTAGTCACTCTCTGAGTCACCCGTGTAACAGCAATGCCTTAGCCATCAATGCTGGCAACAAATGCTGGTAATAACTTAGCCTAGTGGCCCGATTGCAATTGGGCCCAGTTCATCTCCAGTTCTGCGGCGCGCATAGGTTTGGCATAGTGCATGCCTTGGAGTGTATCCGCCCCCATTTGCACTAAGATCTCACGGATCTCGGGGGTTTCGACGCCTTCTACCGTTACCTCATAGCCCAATTTTTTGGCGATGTTGATACTTGCCTCTAAAATGAACGCCGCCGACCGGTCCTGCTCCAGCCCCCGTAAAAAGACCTTATCGATTTTGACCTCATTGGCGGGCAAGTGCTTTAAATACGCCAGTGACGAATGCCCTGTGCCAAAATCATCGATGGCGAGTTTGACCCCGAGCTGACGAATTTTATCTAAGGTATCTACCGCCTTATTGAGATCGGCCATCAGGCTGCTCTCAGTAATTTCAATCATTAAGCACTCTGGTGGTAATTGATAATGGGCAAGGTGGGCCGCAATCTCGGCAGGTAAAGTATCGCTATCAAGATCGCGGGTGGATAAATTGACTGCGACGCACAGCTCTATGCCCGCTGCGCGCCATCTGGCTTGCTGGGCGAGGACTTGCTCTAATGCCCACTGGCTAATTAAATCAATCATCCCGGCATATTCTGCCAATGGAATAAATTCTGCGGGCGAGATAAAGCCTAATTCTTCGTGTTCCCAACGCATCAATGCCTCGACTTGGGTGCAGCGGCCGGTTTTTACATCTTGCTTGGGTTGATACACCATATAGACATGGTTGCGTTTGAGGCCTTTGGGCAGGCTATCAATGATTTTTAGTTCGCGTAGCTGGCGAATATCGTCATTGTCGTGGTAATAGGCGATAGCGCTGCGGGTAATGCGGGCCTTTTTGAGGGCAAGATCGAGCCGCTTGAGCATCATGCTGACATCTGCATGATGCTGTGTCAGTTGTAAACAGCCTACCTGTAGCGTCACGCTGATTGGAGTGCCATTAATCGTAAAGGGAGACTGTAATTGGCCGCGTAGCTGCAGCAGTTGCGTCTCGGTTAAGGGCTTATCAAAATACAGGAAAAACTCATCCCCATTTAACCTCGCCATGAGTTTGGGGGCCAAGCTGAGTTGCCCTAAACGTTCAGCAAATTGGCTCAGTAAAATATCACCAAATACAAAACCAAAGAGATCATTAACATAACGAAAACGGTAGATATCGATTAGCACAAAGCTCCCCTGAGTGAGGGGCATCATTGACGCCAATGTACGCTTGAGGCCGACACGGTTACTTAACCCCGTGAGCTTGTCTTTACCAGTGTTTGCCGGCAGGGCGGACAGCAGTTGATTAATGGAGTGGTATAAGGGGGCAAACTCTTGGGGGACCACAGCAATATTGAGCGGTTGGCGCGCGGATTTTTGCTGATCAAGCTGGGTACATAATTGGCTTAAAAAGCGTTGTTGCTTAGCTAACGCCTGATATTTGGCGAGCAATAGGTAGATAACGCCGATCAATACGATCAGCAGTGCGATCCCAATCAATCCCATAATCATCATTCCTTTGCCTCAAATTGTGTCGCGGTTATTTTTTTAGGTTATGTTATCGATAACTGCGGGTGTCATTACCTATCCGATTAACTGTCTAACTCTTTATATTTTAACTGTATTTTACGGTGTAGCTTCGTGGTGGCGCTGTGGTAGAACTGTGGTAGAGCTTGCCCTGTCGCATGTCATTGCCGCTG
>NZ_JBOFMC010000230.1:0-2427 GCF_051658185.1 Shewanella sp.
CTGGCACAGGTGTTAGGCGCGAAGGCCAACGCGATGTATTACCGCGAGCGGCGGCACATGAGCGCCGACATCGAGGCGGTGATCCACCAAGCCTTAGCCCTGGCGCCCTTTGAGGTGCAAACCCGGATGTTACTGGCGACCGATGCTTATCTGCATGCGCGCTACCCAGAGGCCATTGACCACTGGCAAGCACTCTTGGCCCAGCCAAGCGGCGCGAATCGCGATGCGTTGCATAACGCGATCCAAAAAGCGCAAATGAAATTGAATGAAAATGGAAATACATCAAGTCGCTAGCCATTTTCAGGCAACGTAAGTCAAAAACGATATAAATAAAAACATCGGTAAAAACCGATAGATGGAGGATGTTGTGAGTGAAAATATAGAGAGACGGAGGTTCCTTAAAAGCGCAGGAATGTGCAGTTTGATCTTGACGCCTTTAGCAGGTTGCTCGGTCAAAGACGATGCCGATAGCGCTGCTAAGCCCCATTACGTCATGGTGTTTGACCAAAACAAATGTGTGGGTTGTGGCGATTGTAAAACCGCCTGTAATCAAGCCAACAATTTACCCGCAGGCGTGTCACGGGTGATCCTTGAGCAACAAAGTGGCCGCGTTGAAGGTCAAGCGTGTCCACACTGTGGCAAGATGGATTGTCATTGCGAGCGTAAATTTGTGCGGGTGTCTTGCCAGCAATGTAAGAATGCGCCTTGCGTGACTGTGTGCCCAACGGGCGCAGCCCACCGCGATCCTAAAACCGGGATTGTCACCATGGATGCCAGCAAGTGCGCCGGCTGTAAGTACTGTATCGGCGCTTGCCCATACAATGCGCGTTTGATCAACGACAACACCGATGTGGCCGACAACTGCGACTTCTGTTTGCACTCTAAGCTTGCCAAAGGTGAATTACCGGCCTGTGTACAGAGCTGTAAATACGATGCCCTGATCTTTGGTGATGCCAACGATCCTCAGTCCTATGTCAGTAAGTTATTAGCGGTGAAAGACTCCGTGCGCATCAAGCCGCAGTTTGGTACTGAGCCGAGCTTACGTTACATACCAATCGTGAAACTGGGAGTGTAAAGATGGATACCAGTATGGAATTTACCCTAGGCCTATCCCAAGGTGTGGCTTGGCCATGGCCGATTGCCGTGTATTTATTTTTTGCCGGTATTTCGGGCGGGGCGTTAACGATTGCACTGGCGCTGCGTTTTTATCTCGGTCAGGTGGAGAATACCGCCTTCTTAAAAGCGGCGACCTTGCTGTCTTTTATCACCATTAGTTTAGGGATGTTGTGTCTGGTACTGGACTTAACCAACCCCTTATTCTTCTGGCGAATTTTGGTGTTCTATAACTTAAATTCGGTGATGTCGATTGGGGTGATTGCGCTGTCGGTGTATATCCCGTTAGTGGCAGTGGTCGCCCTGTTAGCCCTTGAAAAAGAGCTGATGGCCATCCCACAATTGCAGTTCTTAGGCCCGATTATTGCCAAGCTCAAGGGCTTTAGACGCCCAATGGAAGCGCTCGCGTTAGTGCTGGCGTTATCTGTGTGTGCTTACACAGGCTTCTTGATTTCGGCGCTGATCCGCTTCCCGCTGATCAACACCTCCGTTTTACCGGCGCTGTTTATCGCGTCGGGTCTGTCTGCGGGTGGCGCTTCAGCCAAAATGCTGGCGGTATGGTTATTTAAAGAGCCCCTGCACAGCGGCGAAATGAAGATCCTCCACGGCGCCGAGTGGCCAATTATGTTCGCCGAAGCCATGTTTATCTTCATGATTGCGACAGCATTATTAACCGGTAACGCCGGTGGGCAATTTGCCTTTGCCGCCTTCCATGAAGGTGTGTGGGCCAGCGTTTTCTGGATTGGGGTAGTGGGCATTGGTTTTGCCGGGCCTTTACTGCTTAACTTTGCGACCGGTAAGCACTTTAGCCATTCAGCCAAGGCATTTTATATGTCAGGTATGTGCGCGGTAGTCGGGATGATGTGTTTACGACTCTTCATCCTGTTAGCGGGCCAAAACTACGCGATTTAGCAATACAATAAGACCATAGGTCTTTGTTGAACCATTTTTTATCAACCCTCGTCAACGGTCTGTCCCTGCAAGGTGCCCTGGCGAGGTGTTGATAATTTTTTAGGGGGAAATGTAAGGTGAAGAAGTATTATGCGTTATTACTGCTAGCGCCCTTGTTGTTGGGCTGCAATCAAACCGAGGCAAATGTTGAGGTGCGCCAAGCCGAGATGATCCACGAGCATGACCGCTGCCATTTATGCGGCATGGTGATCACTAAATACCCCGGCCCCAAAGGGCAAGTTCACCTCAAAGCGGAAAACACCGTGCCCAAGTTCTGCTCTAGCCGCGATATGTTTAACTTTGCCTTGCAGAGTGAAAATAAACGTCAAATTGATTACATGATGGTGCATGATGCCGCCGCGA
>NZ_JBOFMC010000231.1:0-2107 GCF_051658185.1 Shewanella sp.
AATCCCCATTGGCACAGTTGGTGATGTTGAGGAGCCGATAGGTGAGAGGCGCCGAGCAGTTGATGCTGGCGCTGATTGGCAAGGGGCAAACTGCCATCGGTTAAGATCACCGCTACCGCGCCAGAACCGCCGGTTAAGGTCGCAAGGGACTGGGCAAAATTTTGCATCGTCGGATCCGCCAGCATGTTCTCTATCGTGACATCGACGATGTCTCGCGCCGATTCACAGGACACCACCATCCCCGCTTTGATTTGCCCCAGTTCGATGCGATTGGCGATATCTAACATACCCGATAACACCCCTAGGCAAGCGTTACTGATATCATAAATCGCCGTATCCTTAGAGACCCCAAGCTCGGCTGCAATGCGGCAGGCTGTCGCTGGCTCATGTTGATCGCGGCACACGCCGGTGTACACCACCGCGCCCAGATCGGCGACATTTATTCCAGTTTCAACCATGGCCTTATGTGCCGCCTTAATGGCACCATCGGATAATTGATGCCCCTTCGGCCACCAACGGCGTTCAGTGATGCCCGTCAATGCCGCCAGCTGCCCCATCGGTATGCGGAACTTTTGATACAAAGGCGCAAGCCGAGATTCAAGCTCACTACTGGAAACCACCACAGGTGCCAGTTCATAAGCCAGGCTATTAATAAATACACGGGAATATTTCATGGAACTGTTTTATTCGCTCACAGGCATGGCTGGCCTAACGCCAGCGTTGGGTTGTTATTCGCTATTAGGCGGACATTTGAACAAGAAAAGCCAGATGATTCAATAAAAAACCATTCTCGTTTACGGGCTTATGGCTTAACCCTAAGGCGAATCACCGGCATGAGGGCGAAATCTGCCGCAGCATTAAATCGGCAGACGCTAAAATACTTCATAAAAAACATTAAGGTAGAAAATATTTTTAACAATTAAAGCTTAATCAACAGACTGAATTGCCAAAATGAGCGCATTTCTGGGGGTGACACTGTTTGCGCAAAATTCAACCACCTCAACGAGATATCCTTGCTCCTGTAAAAAACATACGCGATCTAAGATTAACCACTGCTCTAACACACGGCGAAATAAATGGGCGACTAAATCAATGCGCCGCGTGAGCCGCTGTCGTTGCAATCCTAACGCCAACCACGCATCCCAATCGAGCTGATGCGGCAAATCCACCGATTTTTGCGCGCCCGCCCATAGGCAAAAATCCTTAAAACTGCCACTCAGTTGACTCTGTTTTATCGAGGGGATCGGCAGATAGTGATCTCGGCCACGGCATTGCCTTTGCAAGGCATCAAAACCAAGGCGCCAAGCAATTTCTTGGTGGCGCAGCGCCTGTTGCTTGGGGCTGGCTATCACGCTTTGTTGCAGCGGTAACTGTAAATCGTGTCGGCTTAACGTTAACGCGCTGCTTTTACCAAGACTGGATAGGCTTTGATAATGCTCCGCTTGGATCAAATGATAACAACAGGGCGAAATTGCCAATGCCTGAGTCCCCACTTGTGCGGCCAAAGTCAGCAAACGCACATGAAGATCGCCACAGGCATGGAGTGCGACAGCTTGCTGCTGTGCTACTAACGGGCACGGTATCGCCATCGATGTTGCGGTTTGGGGGGACGGCTTAATCTGCGAAACGATACCCAGTTTATGCGTAGCAGGGTTTGAGCGACTGACTTGCATCTCAAAGGCATCAGCGCAAATAAACTGTTGGGATAATTGCCATTTATCAGCAAATGCCTGACCTTCTTGGCAAAGCGTGGCCTGCCACTCTAGGCTCACGACATCCACCTGTCGGGTCTTTGCCAATAGCCGACCTAAATGCCCTTTGCCAGCACACCACTCGAGTACCGGCAAATCAAGTTTGGGTAAATGACGCACAAATGCGCTGATCTGTTGCCATTTCCGGCCCTTGATATGGGCGCTAAAATGGGCTTCATCTCCCGCGGTTAGCCCTAGATCAGTAACAAGGTGTCGGCCATTATTCCGCGCAATGGGCTCAGCCAATAAACCTAACTCCCACTGCAGGCCGAGCGTCGTTAAATCTTGACGCAGTGCTGGGGCGAGTGCGTTGACCAACCGAGTCTGGTCGGCATCGAGAGTATCAATCTCGGCAT
>NZ_JBOFMC010000232.1:0-8841 GCF_051658185.1 Shewanella sp.
GAGTGTTGAGTGTTGAGTGTTGAACGAGACACGGGAAACATTGTATTTATTGCGTGCCCCCTAAAGCTTAGGGCGTATTCACCTAAGTTTATTGCGTGTCACCGAATGAGCATGCGACGCGGCTAAATAGCGTTCACACGACAATCCTGCTTAGGTGAACAACGTGTTGCTTCCATCGCCCTAACGCTTTGTTTGCCGTGAACATAAGTGCTCGAACATAATTGCTCGAACATAGGTACTTAAATATCAGTGTTCGAATATAGGTACTCTATATGTGAGCAAACAGCATTTGAAATAATGAATTTTTATAAAATTGATAAATCAATATTATAAAATCGCTTTGACTCACACCTGAACAAGGCTAGCCGAGCGCTTAATCAAACGCTAAGCACTGATGCACAGCCTTAAGGCAGGGCCGACAAGCTTGGGCCGTTCGATAAAAACGCAAATATTGGCGAAACTTGCCGTCATTGCTCGATTAGAGCGTTAATTTAGGCTGGATAAAATCAATAAAAACTGAAATACGCTTAGCCACTGCGGAGGATTTATAGTACACGGCATTAATTTGCTCCCTTGCGCCATGGCTCAGCTTGTCATCTTCTAGAAGCGAAATTAACCGCCCCATTGCCAGATCCTCCTTGACCATAAATCCCGACAAGCACGCAATACCATTGCCCGTGAGGGCGAGTTGCCGAACCGTTTCACCATTGCTTGCATGCATATTGGCTTGCAGGTGGCTAAAACCTCTGAGCGGCCAGTCATTCAAGCTTTTCGGGCTCAAAAAACCGATGGTGTCATGGTGGGCAAGATCGCTCGGTTTATGGGGTATTCCCCGCCTAGCTAAGTAATCCGGCGAAGCCACAATGTAGAGCCGACTTCTGCCCAGCGGCCGAGCGTGTAATGTCGAGTCCGTTAATGGGCCGATGCGAAAAGCTAAATCGGTTTTCTTTTCGAGTAAATCCACCAAGCCTTCATTGGATGTCAGCTCCAGTTCAATATCGGGATAAGCCTGATGAAAAGGCTGGATCAAGGGCACCAACTGATGAAACACAAAGGGACTGGCAGCATCAACCCTTAATCGCCCCTTTGGCAACTCTCCCCGAGTGATAATATCTTCTTCTGCCTGCCCAATTTGCTGCAATCCAAGGCGCACGGCTTCCACAAATTGCCGCCCCTCGTCGGTGAGCTCAAGCCGCCTTGTCGTCCGGTTGAGGATAGACACCCCCAGCTGGCTTTCAATCTTAGTCACCGCCCGTGATACACGGGAGATCTGCAAATCAAGCACCTCTGCCGCGGCAGAAAATCCACCAGTGTCGACCACAGCCAGCAACATCATTAACTCATCGGAACGGGTCTTCATGTTCTTGCCTCACCATCATCTTCTGGGCGCACCATCATGATATTAGGTGTAAAGTCCGCCCTGCGCGCTACATATTTGCATTTATAGCAAATATTATTTGTCAAAATCGCTATTTTTAACAAATAAACGCTACCGCATAATTCGCCCAATCCAAATCATCCAGCCAATCGCCGCGGCAAATTTCGCGGGATGAAATGTCATTAATCTATCAATAAGCGAGTAATATTATGCCATTAGCTCTTCTAGCATTGACGCTCAGCGCCTTTGCTATCGGCACGACCGAGTTTGTGATCGTTGGACTCCTGCCAACCATGGCCGCCGATCTCAACGTCTCATTACCCTCAGCAGGACTGCTCGTCAGTCTGTATGCTTTAGGCGTCGCCATTGGTGCGCCCGTATTAACCGCGCTTACCGGCAAGTGGAATCGTAAACATGTGTTATTAACCCTGATGTCGCTGTTCGTCATCGGTAACCTGCTGGCATGGCAAGCGCCCGGCTATCAGACCTTGATTGTGGCGCGCATTTTAACGGGCCTTGCCCACGGCGTGTTTTTTTCAATAGGTTCGACCATTGCCACGGGCCTTGTCGCAAAGGACAAAGCCGCTAGCGCAATTGCCGTTATGTTTACAGGCTTAACCGTAGCCTTAGTGACTGGCGTCCCCTTAGGGACCTATATTGGCCAAACCTTTGGTTGGCAAGCCACTTTTTTGATTGTGGCACTATTAGGTTTACTCGCCTTAATCGGTAGCGCTCTGTTAGTGCCGAGCAACCTTAAGCAGCCGCCCGCGGCTAAATTATCTTCACAACTGCAGGTATTAACCCAGCCTCGCCTGCTACTCATCTACGCGATTACCGCCTTAGGTTATGGCGGCACCTTTACCGCCTTTACTTATCTTGCGCCAATTTTACAGCAAGAAAGTGGCTTTAGTGCCAACGCTATCAGCCTGATCATGCTGGTGTATGGTGTGTCAGTGGCGATTGGCAATATTTGGGGCGGAAAAATGGCCGATAAGATGGGACCAATCAAAGCCTTGACCATCATTTTCTCTGGCCTTGCGGTGATTTTAGTGACATTTAACCTCACCGCCATTCACCCTATCGCGGCGGTGGCGACCATTTTAGTCTGGGGAGCCTTTGCTTTTGGTAACGTTCCGGGATTGCAAGTGTATGTGGTAAAACTGGCAGAAAAGTACGCACCGGATGCCGTCGATGTTGCCTCCGGTTTCAATATTGCAGCCTTTAACGTGGGGATTGCGTTAGGTTCTTGGGGCGGCGGCTTGATTGTGGCCAATGCAGGCTTGATGCACACGCCCTGGATAGGCGCAGTGATTGTACTCATCGCCCTCGCCTTAACCCGCTTAAGTGGCCGACTGGATGCTCGCAGCCAAGCGAGTCTAGAGGCTCAGCCTGCTAAGGCTCAAGATGGCGCCACACCGGCTATTGAGCTCTCGCGCTAAAAGGCAACAGACAGCTAACGAGTGTTATGACAGCAACGAAGTGTTCTTACCGCAAGTGTTATTACAAGTAGTGTCGTTTTAGCTTGCTGATGGCGTCAGTTCATCATGCTCGATTTGAATGACTGGCAACACCCCGTGGACTAAACAACCAAGTCAGTTAAACAATCAAGTCCGCTAAACAATCAAGTCCGCTAAACAATCAAGCCCCAATATTTTGGGGCTTGATTGTGACTCTTAACGGCAAAGTTAGGCGTATTTACGCACCTTCTTAAGGGCAATTTGCTGTTTTAACATAGATAAATGTTCAATAAACACTTTGCCATCTAAATGGTCGATTTCATGCTGAAGCACAATCGCTAAAAACTCATCGGTTTCAATTTCGAGCGGTTTGCCTTGTCTATCTAAAGCGGTGACCTTCACTTTTTCAAAACGGGTCACTTTGGCGCGATATCCCGGAATAGAAAGACAACCTTCTTCCCCCACATATTCACCTGATTTTTCAACGATTTCAGGGTTGATCAGCACCATGGGCTCGTTACGATCTTCAGATAAGTCGATGACAATCACCGCATCGGTACTGCCCACTTGGGTCGCCGCGAGCCCGATGCCATCTTCCGTGTGATACATGGTTTCGATTAAATCATCGATAAATCCCTGAATCGCTTCTATATCTTTTACAGGTTGTGCTTTGCGTTTTAGACGCTCATCGGGAATAGTCAGAATATCGAGTACAGCCATGCCTATATCATCTCTTATTGAATCAAAAAAATTGGCGCTATTATGAACTATTCCTGTGTTTTCTCAACATTCATGAGCAATGCGTTTATGTCACCAAAGTGCAATCGCTTTTATCTATTGCAAGTCGCCGCTTATTCGCAACATTCACCCCGTCAGAATTTAGGGTTACACTGCGCTTATTTATGGGTTACGGGAGGTTAAATCGTGGATGTGAGCAAGGTGCATCGCCAAAAACGCCATATTACTCAGTCTTACGCTCAGTGTTGTACTGATGTTCAGTCTGCTCCTCAACTGCCGACTCAAGCCCAGGCGGCGCCGCACATGGAGGAGTTCCATCAACATGCTAAAACGCTAGTCCCTATGGCAAGGATCTGGCACGTTGTGGCCATGATCCCCGAAGGAAAAGTCAGCAGTTACGGGAAACTTGCCGATCTTGCCGGACTCCCGGGCCGCGCGCGATACGTCGCTACCGCGCTTAAATCTGCGCCGAAGCAGTTAGCGCTGCCCTGGCATAGAGTGCTTAATCATCAAGGACGTATTGCCTTTGAGGCAAATTCAGTCCACTTTCAGCAACAACAGAGATTATTGCGTGATGAACATGTCATCGTGGTTCAGGGCAAAGTCAATTTATCTCAATTTGAATGGCGCCCCGATATGCCCACCCTAGTGCTGGCACTGCCATTTTAGATTACTATGTTAAGCAATAGAGGCAAGTACAGGGCGCCGAGTGTGACACCAACGCCGCCCAGATAACGGCGGCAACACCATAAATGACCACACTGGTAAATTGAGCGAGACGATATAACCCTGTGCAACCCAGTAACCATCTCAAACATAAGGAGCATACTGTGCGTATCATTTCTACCTTGGGCATGGGGCTTTTAGCACTGAGCCAGAGTGTGTTTGCCATGGCAACACCTACGCCATTGACGCCCCTCACGCCACAAACTGCTGAATATCAAGTCAATTATGGTGATATTGAATTAGGTAAAGCCAAATATAACCTGCCTAAAATGACAAACGGGGTGTTTACCTATCGCTTTGAAAGTGATTTAAGCCTGCTGCTGTTAACCGATGTGCGCCGCATTTCCAGTGAATTTACCTTAAATGGCAACCAGCTCAGTCCAATACGCTACCATCATCTACGGGAAGGTGTAGGCCCAAACTACCTTGAACAAACCGCCTTCACCAAAGACCAAGGTGTTATCCAGACCCATTACAAGGATAAAAAAGCGCAATTTGCCTTTGAGGGCGATATTTTTGACCCGTTGATGGTGCAATTACAATTCAGGCTAGATATCAGCACTGGCAAAGAAGTGCTGGACTACCGCATGGTGAAAGACAATAAGGTCGATGAATATCAATTTCATGTGATTGGCAAAGAACGCATGAAGCTTGGCAGCGAGAGCTACGACACGGTCAAAATTGAGGTTGTGCGCAAAAATAATAAGCGGCAAACCTTTTTTTGGATGGCGCCCGAGTTAGCCTATTTACCCGTCCGTTTAAGCCATTTTGAAAAGGGCGATAAGCAACTGGATATCAAACTCATTAAATATCATTTTGATAGGGAGCATGTGGCCAAGCCCGCCCCAGCCGTGATTGCCCCGGTTAAAGCCCCGAAATTATTAGGTACTGGTGAACATTAACGCGGTTTGGCTTTAGCGGATCCTCCCATAACGGGGATCCGCAGCCGCTTAGCCAATGACCTTAAGATAACTCATGCCACTGTGACGCATTAGCTCAGCTGTCACAGGGGAAATTAACCTGCAAGTACCAGTTCACCGGCACGGAATAACCGCCATTGCCCAGGCGCGATGTGCTGCCAATCCTCGTTCACCGTTAATGGCCGAGTCGCAATAATCGTCACAACATCATGGGGCGTCGTTTCTTTATCAAAATCAATCACCACCTCAGTATCAATTAATTTGGCCTGTCCAAAGGGGGCCCGCCGAGTGATGTAACATAAATGATTGGTGCAATAACTCATGAGATATTCACCGTCACTGAGCAACATATTAAATACCCCCAAAGCGCGGATCTGCTCAGCAAGGCTCGCCACAAACGTAAATACTGCCAGCATATCTGGCGGCGCAGTATCACCAAACTTGGCCGCCAGCTGCTCTAACAACCAACAAAAAGCCAGTTCGCTGTCGGTATCCCCCACGCTCTGATAGCGTGAAACCGGAAATAGATGTTGATAGTCAGTCAGCTGGCCATTGTGAGCATAGGTCCAATAACGGCCCCACAACTCACGGGTAAAAGGATGGGTGTTTTCAAGCGCGACACGGCCACGATTGGCTTGGCGAATATGGCTTATCACCACCTCACTCTTAATAGGATAGGATTTAATCAACTGCGCAATATGTGATTGACTGCTCGGACACGCATCCTTAAAGGTGCGGCTGCCCTTACCTTCGTAAAACGTGATCCCCCAACCGTCAACATGGGGGCCTGTTACCCCGCCCCGTTGTGCTAATCCGGTAAAACTGAACACGATATCGGTTGGCACATTGGCGCTCATCGCCAGTAATTCACACATAGTTATTGCCTTTCTATCTTAACTATCAAGGGTTTTGCATTGTAACGGCAGCTCACGCATTGTGGAATGATCAAAATTGACAAAAATTTTAAACAATTGTTTGAAAAATGCTTGTATTAAAATTCCCTTAGGTTTAACTTTTACGCCACACAGGTCTGACCACAATCTATAATTGTGATCGTACTCAACAAAACTCGCTGTGACCTGTGCTTGGCAACTCGGTCATACTTAAGGAGAAATATAGTGACTACCCTACTTTGGATCATCGCCATGATCTTAGTGCTAGGAGCCCTAGCTTACCTTCGGGTATCTTTGCTCACTGCCACTATTGCCGCCGCTGTTGTAATGGCAGGCGGATGGATGCTCGATGTTATTGGCCCTATCTCTTGGATCGTTTTCCTCGTGATCGCGCTGCCATTTAATATCAAACCCGTTAGACAACATCTAATCAGCCGCCCGCTGATGAAAGTATACCGCGGCATTATGCCCGAAATGTCTTCCACCGAAAAAGAAGCGATTGAGGCCGGCACGACCTGGTGGGAAGCCGATCTCTTCGCCGGTAACCCCAACTGGAAAAAACTGCATAATTATCCCGTAGCCCGCTTAAGTGCCGATGAGCAAGCCTTCTTAGATGGTCCGGTTGAAGAAGTGTGCCGCATGGTGAATCAACACCAAGTGTCACACCAACTGGCTGATTTACCTGCTGAAGTTTGGCAATATCTGAAAGATCATGGCTTCTTCGCGATGATCATTAAGAAAAAGTACGGCGGTTTAGAATATTCAGCCTACGCCCAATCCCGCGTGCTGCAAAAGCTTGCCGGCTTAAGCAGCGAACTGGCCTCAACTGTCGGCGTACCTAACTCTTTAGGCCCAGGCGAACTGTTACAACACTATGGCACGCCAGAGCAGCAAAACTATTACCTGCCACGGTTAGCCAAAGGCTTAGAAGTCCCCTGTTTCGCATTAACTAGCCCAGAGGCTGGCAGTGATGCGGGTTCTATCCCTGACTTTGGTATCGTGTGTAAAGGCCAATGGGAAGGTGAAGAAGTGCTGGGCATGAAATTAACGTGGAACAAGCGTTATATCACCCTCGCCCCAGTTGCGACCGTGTTAGGTCTGGCGTTTAAACTGCGCGATCCTGATCATTTATTAGGTGATAAAGAAGAGCTAGGCATTACCTGCGCCCTGATCCCAACCGATGTCAAAGGCGTTGAAACCGGTCGTCGCCACTTCCCGCTAAACTGTATGTTCCAAAACGGTCCAACTCGCGGTAAAGAGGTATTCGTTCCTTTAAGCTTTATCATCGGTGGCCCGAAAATGGCCGGCCAAGGCTGGCGCATGCTGGTGGAATGTTTGTCTGTTGGCCGTGGGATTACTCTGCCATCCAACTCCGCTGGTGGCGTAAAAACCGCCGCGCTAGCAACCGGTGCCTATGCGCGTATTCGTCGTCAATTCAAACTGCCAATTGGTAAGTTAGAAGGGATTGAAGAGCCAATGGCCCGCATCGGTGGTAACGCCTACCTGATGGACGCGGTGACCTCATTAACCACCACGGGTATCGACTTAGGTGAAAAACCCTCGGTTATCTCCGCTATCGTGAAATATCACCTGACCGATCGTATGCAAAAATGCGTTATCGATGCCATGGACATTCACGGCGGTAAAGGGGTGTGCTTAGGCCCTAACAACTACTTAGGCCGAGGTTACCAAGCGGCGCCGATCGCGATTACCGTTGAAGGTGCCAACATCCTGACCCGTTCGATGATTATCTACGGCCAAGGTGCCATTCGCTGCCATCCTTACGTATTGGCCGAAATGGAATCAGCCTTTGACACTCAGTCAGGCCAAGGCTTAGCCAACTTCGATGCGGCAATTTTTGGCCACATTGGTTTTGCGACCAGTAACTTTATCCGTAGTCTATGGTTAGGCTTAACCTCAAGCCGTTTCTCGAATGCGCCCTACTCAGATAAAACCAAGCGTTATTATCAACAAATGAACCGTTTTAGTGCCAACCTTGCCCTGCTATCTGACTTAGCGATGGCGACGTTAGGCGGTAACTTAAAACGTAAAGAGCGTATTTCAGCCCGTTTAGGTGATTTATTAAGCCAGCTTTACCTTGCCTCAGCGACCTTGAAACGTTACCAAGATGAAGGCCGTCAAACCGACGATCTGCCATTGGTACAATGGGCGGTTGAAGATGCTCTGTACAAGTTACAGGCGTCATTAGACGATTTACTGGATAACTTCCCGATGGGTCTGGGCGGCATATTGCGCGCGGTGATCTTCCCATTTGGTCGCCCACTAAAACGCCCAAGCGATGTGCTTGACCATAAAGTGGCCAAAATCATGCAAACGCCCTGTGAAAGTCGTGACCGTTTAGGTAAAGGGCAGTTCTGGACTAACTCTGAGCACAATGCTGTGGGTATTCAAGAACAAACGCTTAAGGATATTCTCGCCGCCGAGCCGTTATTCGACAAAGTCTGTAAAGCCAGCGGTAAACGTCTGCCCTTTATGTGGTTAGATAAAACCGCCGCAGAAGGTAAAGCCTTAGGCGTACTAACCGACAGCGAAGTACAACTGTTGGAACGTGCCGAAATCGGCCGAATGAAGTCAATCAATGTCGATGACTTTGCCCCCGCCGAACTGCGACCAGAAGTAGTCGCCACCGCGTCACAGGAACGCGCAGCCTGATCCCTGCGATGTCCCCCCTAAACCACCCAAGGAGGCCACAGGCCTCCTTTTTGTTA
>NZ_JBOFMC010000233.1:0-2457 GCF_051658185.1 Shewanella sp.
GTGGTACACGCATCACGCCAGAAGATTTCGATTTAACGCAGTTACCTGCACATTTGCAGATGAATTTTAAAATCGAAGACGATAAACACAAACTTATCGCCCAAGGGCGTGTGCTCGACAGTTTAAAAGCCGAGTTGCAGGGCGTGGTGGCCAAAGCCATTCGTCAGGTGGCGGATAAGGGCATTGAGCAACAGGCCCTGACCGAGTGGTCCTTTGGCGAGTTGCCAAAGCAGTATGAGCAGCGTAAGGGCAATTATCAGGTGCGGGCGTTTCCGGCACTGATCGATAATCAAGCCAGCGTTGCAATCAAATTATTTGATGATGAGTTTGAGGCGCAGGCCGCGCACCGCCAAGGCCTAAGACGGTTATTGCTACTCAATATCCCTTCGCCGGTGAAGCATTTACAGCAAGCCTTGCCGAATAAGGCAAAATTAGCGATGTATTTCAATCCTTTTGGCCAAGTACAAATCCTGATTGACGATATTATTGCCGCAGCGGTGCAGCAATTACTGGATGAAAAGGGCTTAGATGTACGGGATAAAAACCAGTTTGAGCAGGCAAAGGATTGGGTGCGCCAAGAGCTAAACCCGACCGCTGAGCAAATCGCCCTGAAGGTGGAGCAAATTTTAACGCTATATCAAGGCATTAAAAAACGCCTCAAAGGTAAAATGAGCTTAGATATTGCCTTTGCGATGAGCGATATTCAAAGCCAATTAGATAAATTGGTGTTTAAGGGATTTGTCGAGGCCTGTGGCTGGAACCGTTTAGCCGATGTGGCGCGTTACTTAAAAGCGATTGAAACGCGTCTCGATAAATTACCCGTCGATCCGACCCGCGACCGTTTACATATGCACAGTATCAACAAAGTGCAGGAGGCCTTGGCGGCGCAGTTAGCTAAGGTGCCACGTTCGCAGCCCACGCCGCCGGCATTAGTTGAAGCGCGTTGGATGCTTGAGGAATACCGAGTGTCGTGCTTTGCACAGGTGCTCGGTACGGCTTACCCCATTTCAGAAAAACGCATCTTAAATCATATTCAGCAGATCTAGGGTAGGGTTAAATGCATCTCGCGGCCAACCTAAGATGATAGTGCGCTCGCCTTAAGCACTTAAGTGTTTGAGTCCTTAAGTGTTCGAGTGCTTGAGTGCTTGAGTGCTTGAGGCAACGGCAGGCCAAGTGTGAGCTCACTTGGCCGCAATGTGGTGTCCTTCCGATAAAAATTGACGCTTTGTTGATCCCATCGCGATTTCTGCGCTAGGCTTCCTGTTAGCATTTGCCTTTATCCATAAGCGCCGCGTTATTCATCACCGCTGCACTAACCTTAAGCCTAACCCTAATCCTTATCCATAACCGCGCAAAGAGAGTCAAGCATGCAACTCGATATCAACGGGCTAAGTCCCGCCGCGTTTTTAGCCCAGTATTGGCAAAAAAAACCGTTGGTGATCCGTCAAGGATTTAAGCATTTTCAAGATCTCGTCACCCCCGAAGAATTGGCGGGGTTGGCAATGGATGAGCTCGTCGAGTCCCGCCGAGTCTACCAACAAGCCGGACAGTGGCATGCCGAATTTGGCCCCTTTGATTCCTACGAGACACTCGGAGAGCGCGATTGGACCTTAATCGTGCAGGCCTTGAATAATTGGCTACCCGATGCCGAAGCGTTAATTCAATGCTTTGATTTTATTCCCCGTTGGCGCTTTGATGATGTGATGGTCAGCTACGCGACTCCCGGCGGTGGTGTGGGGCCCCATATCGACTTGTACGATGTATTTATTTGCCAAGGTTCAGGGCGTCGCCGCTGGCGCGTGGGCGATCGTGGTCCGCATCGGGAGTTTGCCGCCCACCCAGCGCTGCTGCATACCGAGGCCTTTGAACCGATCATCGATGTTGAATTACTGCCAGGCGATATTTTGTATATTCCCCCCGGCTTCCCTCATGATGGCATTACTCTTGAAGAATCCTTAAGTTTCTCGGTGGGTTACCGTACAGCATCGGCAAAAGATATGGTGGGGGCACTCGCGGATCATTTAGCTGAACACGATTTAGGCGCTCAGCAGATTGAGGATCCGGATCGCGCGGTGTCAACGCGCAGTGGCTGTGTGGATGACCGCGATTTAACGCGCCTGCGCACGCAGTTAACGGCAATGCTGAATGATGAATTAGTCAGTGAATTTTCTGGCCGCTATTTAACCCAATCAAAATGCGCCTTAGATTTACCCGATGAACCGCTTGAGATCAGCAGCGATGAAGTGCTCTTCTGGCTCGATGAGCAGCCGCTTATTCGCCTTGGCGGGTTACGTTGTCTGTATTTTGACTTAACCGTGGCAAAGGGCACAGTGTTTATTAATGGTGAGCGTTATCAACTGCCCGTTGCGCTTGCAGGGCTCATTCCTGCACTTTGTGATATGAGTCAGTTAGATAAAGCCACATTGGCGCCTTGGTTGACCGATGCCGCAGTACTCA
>NZ_JBOFMC010000234.1:0-6129 GCF_051658185.1 Shewanella sp.
CGCCGCATTTAATCCATGAGCGCCTGCGTTCGGCGCCGCAGCCTTAAGGTATTGTTTGGTAAACTCGCAGGCGCTTACTGGCGCTGAAAACAAATAGCCCTGCCCATAATCACAGCCAGCCGCAAGCAACACCTGCCGCTGCGCCTCGGTTTCGACCCCTTCGGCGATCACTTTCATGCCTAATTTATGCGCCATCACAATGATGGCCTCACAGAGGATTTGATCATTGCTATCCGTATCGATGTTACGGGTAAATGATTGATCGATTTTAAGATAATCAATATCAAACTTTTTCAAATAGGCAAGGGACGAATACCCCGTCCCAAAATCATCCAAGGACACTTGCACGCCCGCATCCCGATAGGCCAGTAATTTTTCAGTGACGCCCATGCTGGCATCGAGCAATAAGCCTTCGGTGATTTCGATGCACACGCCGGTGCCAGTGATATTAAGCTCTTGGAGTAAGGTCAACCAATGATGGAGCAAGGTCCCTTCGTCACGAAATTGCACCGGAGATTTATTCACGCTGACCTGTATATCCACCCCAAAATCGCTCCGCCACTTGGCACTTTGACGGGCGGCCTGTTCAAACACCCAATTGCCAATCTCAAGGATCAAGCCGGTATCTTCCGCCACTGGGATAAATTCGCTGGGCGAGACTTGGCCACGCTCGCGATGATGCCAGCGGATGAGGGCCTCCGCCTTCGTCACCGCGCCGCTGGCAAGGGCGACAATCGGTTGATAATGCAGTTCAAATTCTTTATTTATCACCGCCAAACGCAGATCTTGGATAAGCCGCATGCGGTATTTTGCCGATTCTTGCATCGAGGGGGTGAAATAATTAAAGCGGTTACGCCCCTGATCTTTGGCCGCATACATCGCCTGATCCGCATGCTTAAGTAAGCCTTCAATGGTGTTGGCATCATCAGGATAGAGGGTGATCCCAATACTGGCACTGATATAGGCGGTTTCATCCCCCAAGGTATAGGGCTCACAGATCCGCTGTAAAATATGCTCGGCGACCCGCTCAATCCCCTTGTGCTCCTCCATACCGCTGAGCACCACCGTAAATTCATCGCCGCCTAAACGCGCGACCACATCGGCCTCACGCACACAGGATTTTATGCGCTTGGCGGTGTCAATAAGCAGCTGATCTCCCATGGCGTGCCCGAGGGTGTCATTGACCTCTTTAAAATAATCTAAATCTAAAAATAACAAGGCAAAACTGTCACGATTTCGGTCAGCTTGTTTGATTTCACTGGCGAGAAACTCAAGCAACATTCGCCGATTGGGCAGTCCCGTTAAGGGATCGTAATTGGCCTGCTTCCAGATTAAGTGTTCATTATGTTTTTTATCGGTAATGTCAGAAAACAGTGCCACGCGGCGATAGGGCTTACCCTCCTTATCATTAATGGTGTTGATGGTCAGCCAAATCACCAATTCCTCGCCATTTTTGCGCCGTTGCAACATTTCGCCCTGCCATTGCCCCTTGTCGCGGATCGCCTCATTGAATTGTTGATAAAACTCCCGACTATTAAGATCGCAATAAAAATGCCGAATATGCCGCTGACAAATTTCCGCCTCGCTGTAACCGGTGATCTCCTGAAACGCGGCGTTAACTGTAATAATTACGCCGTTTTCATCGAGCACACTCATGGCCTCAGAACTGTTGTCGTACACCAGTGCCGAAAGTTTTAACGACTCCTCGATAAGTTTGGCCTCGGTAATATCGGTGTAGGTGCCGCACATTCTTAAGGCATGGTGATCGGCATCGCGGCTCACCACTTTGGCGGTATCTAAAATCCAGCGCACTTGGTGATTGAAGGTATTGAGGCGATATTCCATTTTATGCTGCGGCGTTTCTTCGCGTATATGAGCTTCAATGGAGTGCAACACTTTCGGGCGATCCTCTGGGACAATCGCATCCATCCATAGGCGGCTATTGGCGTTAAGCACTGTGACATCGACCCCCAGAATGTCGGCGCTGCGGGCATTGCGCGAAATGGTATCGCGGCGAATATCCCAATCCCATACCCCTAAATCGCTGCTACTTAGGACGAGCTCAAGTTGCTCACGACTGGCCTTCATCTCCCGATCGGCCAAGGTTTGTGCGGTGATATCTAAAAAACCGGCGATCACCAGTAACTCATTATTGCTGCCCCGTTTACAGGCGACGGTCATATGGGTGTACACCACCGCCCCGTCTTTCGCGATAAACCGTTTAGCCATTTCATAATTATCAATCTGCCCCGAGAGCATACGCTTAAAGTTGTTAATTTCCGCTTTAAGATCATCGGGGTGGGTCAACTGCGACCAAGTCATCTGCAATAATTGGGCTTCGGAGTACTGCAATATTTGGCACAACCGCGGATTGACCTTAATCCACTTTTTATCGGCGCTGGCAATCGCAATCCCGATATTGCCCACATTAAATTGGCTGCGAAATAAAAAGTCATCCTGCAGACGAATTTGTTCATCACGTTCAAGCTCAAAGCGCCTTGATAGCAATCGACAGAGTAACCAAGTCGCTATCGGATGAACCGTTAACACAGGGAGGGTAATGTGACTTAAGATGGGCAATGCGCTCTCAAGGGGCATGATAAAAAACCACAATAACATCGCGCCATGAACCAAAAAGGCAAAACTAAAAATTTCTTTATCTGAAATATTTGCCAAGTGAGCCCGTCGAAAATGGCGCCATATCACGCCAATCAGCCCTGAGCTGACAATCACGCCAACACCGACCCACATCGCCATACCGCCGATACTGAGCCGATACAGGGCGGTCATCACCACCGCAATAAAGGTTGGCAGCGCGCCAAAAAAGAGCCCTGAAATACATAGGAGCACTGAGCGGGTATCAAAAAATATCCCTGGCTGATACATCCAAGGCGTACTCATTATCGCAAGCCCAACGACCCCGATAAACAGCCCGATACCCACCCGCCAAACCCAAAAGTATTGCTGTTGATGCCGATGGGAGAGCGCATCATATAGCAGCACTAACGCCAGCAGTAATGCCGCATTTTGCACAAGTGGTAAAAAAATGCTGGTATCCATGGATGAGTCAAACACTCCCAAAAATGAAAAAACCGCCAAGAGGCTTAACAATCATAACGCAGTAGTTTAACAGGATTCATTGCAAACCATAGGCAAAATGCCATCTTAGCCATAAACCTTTACAAAACAAAACCGTATATCGCCCCAGCAAACCGTTGCGAGGCAGCATTTAGGCACAGGGAGAACCACAAGTCACCGTAAAACAAGGACACCAACTGGGTTAAATGCAGTAACAATAGGGGGAAATCACCGCTTTCGTCAGTGACGTTGGTTGTGCGGCAAAAATGAACACAACTTAAATCGTGACAACTTACATCGTGACATAGTAGAAGTAACTTTATGGCAGCTAAATTTCCATATTATCAACCTCTTAGATTAAGGTCCGTGGATGATGCAATGACATGTCAAGGCATTGGGCTTTGAGCACGCCTTGCTCGTAACAAATAACCCCTTAGTCAACATCGACCTAGTCGGGAGTGAGATCAAAAAACTGCCGCGATAGGAGATGAGCACTACAGTCTATGATGGGGTTGAGCCGAATCTGCCCAACGCAATAGGTGTCTATCTCGAAAATATCCCCGCCGCGGGCACGCAAGCCGCCATCGCGGCGGGTTAACGCATTAACAATTGCGGGCATTGCGGGGATTGCGGGAAATATCCCTAAAAATCTCACGTTACTGTAAGTTAACGCCGAAGATATTCCTACCCTTGCAGTAAACGCGTTAATAGATGCCAGTGGTTTGCCCCCAAACAAGCGAGCCATGCTGACATCGGCCCAATTTATAGCGACGCGTTATCTTTTTACCCCCCCATTTCGTGAGAGCACCGCTGGCACTCTACGCGTTGAGGCGTTGAGTTGTTGATGAACAAAAATTAACCTTGTTGCGCCCGAAAACGTGATTTAAATGGATTATTTGGGCTTATGGCTAGGATAAACTACACTCAGTTGGCTTTTTCCCTGCAAAAGATAAGGCAAGCTAAGAAGCCCATTCGCAAGAATGGGCTTCTGTCTTTACAGCGTGCCTTCACATTTAGCCAAATCGCCATGCTTTGACACCTCATTCTTTTGACATGGCAGACTAAAAAATTGCCGCTCACCATCGTTTACACTTAAGACCATCAAGCCTTGATGGGCCAAGAGACTATGGCACCAAAAGACTATGGCACCAAGCCAACTAACTATGCTCCCAATCATGCAGTAGAGTGCCCTACGCCCCCCAATTGTTGCTTTATTCGCCGCTAATTCAGTGAATACGCAACTTGATACAAAACTGAGAGATAGCACAAAGTTATTACTGACAAACTCATGCTTAATAGACGCAGAGCAACACAAAGTAACAGATTAATTTGTATGTCAAAATGTGCTGTTTTGGCGTTTGAAAAAGCACTAAATTTCATCACAATTAATGATTGACCGAATTCAAAAACGATGCCTATGATGGCAACAATATCCTCGAACAGGTAGGTACGCTATGACAGCAATCACTCACGTTTATAACTACACCGTTAGATGTCCACACTACAAAGATCCTGAACATCCCGTTACCTGGCTCAACCATATCGAATTAAACCAGTCTTGTGAAATTGCCCTCAATCGTATCACCAAATGGCATGAGCTTTCAGGCAATAAGTCATTCGAAACCCATAAGTTTGTCGTGCGTAAAGCGGAAAATGAAGACGCTTATTTTTCGATGCAAAGCGATAGACTGAAAAATGATGGCCACGCGCTGGTCACCTTTAAAATCTTTTTAAATGAATGCTGTGACGATGCCGCGCCCGAAGAAATTATGCAGCATTTAATTGAGGATTATCAGCAGCGTTTAGCCAAACTCGAACAGGCATAACCCCGCTGCTTTGCCGGGGGGGATAGCAAGCTCGCTGTAATGTCCTCCCCCGGGATATCATCTATCTGGCCCAATCCGCCCAATCCTAGACCGCTCATGCCTTAGCAGCTAACTCCTTTAAAGCTAAATCCTTCAAAACTAAATCTTTGGCAACGAATTCTTGCCGATGATGCGCGGTGGATCTTCACTAAGCCTACGCCGCCTAATACAGTGGCATTAACCCAAATCATTTATTCCCGACCCTATCAATCCAAACTAAGCTCCGCCATCAACATAAGCGCCGCCATCTACACCAATCCTGTAACCGCCGCCAAGAGGCACGCTTGGGATATAGTGCAATAACAGGGTAAGTCCGCAGACACTGCGTAAACCATAACCAAGAAAAAACCGCGCCGATGAACCATGCGGTATTCGGTCAAATCGATAAAAGAGGGATTAACCCAAGACACGCCGTGACGGGTGTGACAGGAGAGAGTAAAGCCCGCCATGCCTGCCGGGCTTTTGCAAATTAAGCCGCATTCGCGCGAATGCCATGAGGCACAGGTAAACCTTGGGCGTTCACATGGACAAACACCATCTTATCAATACTTACCACCGGGGCTTGGGTGATTTTATTGCGCACCTGACAACTCACTGTGATAGAACTCTGGCCAAGACTCACTAAGGCTAAGCCAAACTCAAGCACATCGCCTTGGCGGGCAGGCGTCATAAAATTGATCTCCGAGATTAATTTAGTCACATGACTGGTGCTCTTCATCTGACAGCCAGCAAAAATGGCGGCCTCTTCGTCAATCCAACTTAATAACTGGCCACCAAACAAGGTATTAGCAGGATTTAAATGTTCAGGTTTAACTAAACGACGGCTGTAATATTTCATAGTGCTCACCTCTATTTCAATGCCAATAAATGGCGTGATTGCGCAATCCGTTTGCAACCTAGCCTAGACTGTCCAACACAGCGTAGGCTTGCCATATCGCTGAGCATTATTCGGGCCATTCATATATGGCTTTAAATAACAATAAGATAGAGATTTATCATCCACAGTTAGCGCCAATGTTGCACCAATAACATTCAGCGATGCACCACCACAATGCCTTCCTCACTTCACACCCTGCCATCAGAGCATTCCCAAAGCGATGGGGCAATAACGATAACTTATCGCTATTGCCACGCCACAACATGTCAGGTGGATTACCAAATGTAAGGTGGATTGCCAAAGGCCGAT
>NZ_JBOFMC010000235.1:0-6602 GCF_051658185.1 Shewanella sp.
CGACTGGGCAGATCCCTAGGCATTACTCACCCGTCCGCCGCTCGCCACCTCATGAGTAAACTCACTTGTGCTGCCGCTCGACTTGCATGTGTTAGGCCTGCCGCCAGCGTTCAATCTGAGCCATGATCAAACTCTTCAATTAAAGTTTTGGTGTTTGACTTACGTCAAACGGCTCAATGAATTCTACTGTTTTGATTCGCTTTGCTCACTAAGAAACATCGCGTTTCAATTCATACATTACTGTATGTACATATTGCTATGAACACTCATTCATTGATTTAATTCTTTGATTACTCGCCAAACGGCAGAGTAATTTCGATTAACTCAACACCTGTGAGTGTCCACACAGATTTCTTGTTTTATCTTATTAAAGAGCAACTCAACTTCGTAAGAGAAGTGAAGTACCACACCGAGCGCTGAACGCTTGCGGCGGGCTTTGGTTGACGTTTCGTCAACTCAGGGTGGTGCATTTTACGCATCTCCCGGTTCGCGTCAAGTGTTTTTTTTAAACTTTCTTCACGCTCATCAATCAGTAATCTAGTAGGTTACTCACCGATGACTGCCACTGGCTAACTGCGTTTCGCTGCCTGCCGTGTCAGTGGATGCGCATTATAGGCAGCTGAACTTTTTGTGCAAGGGCTTTTTGTTAGAAAATGACATTTACCGGTTTAGATGCTTAGTTATCAAACAATCCGTATAAAAAAGGGGCTAAATCGCCCCTTTATCGCTCACATCCCGCCATTAGACACGATAGTTACGCAGTCATCCACCACCTTTTTATGGCGTAAATAGATGCAGGACCATGTTATTTATGCGCTATGGGCCGAAGAAACGGGATTCTTGCTCGACTTCAATGTCTTTACCATCGATTACGGTTTTCACTTTTATCTCGATATCAGTCACTGAGCGACTAAGCTCTACCGGATCCACTCCAACACTGATCGGCAGCGTTAACACTTCACCCGCCATAATGGTGACAGTGTTAGGGCCATACCATTTATAGTTATTTAAACCTTCGACGCTCATCGTGTATTCGTGGGCTTGTTCGGTTTTATTCAAAATCTTTAGGGTGAAGGTATTTTCAATCAAGCCTTGGTTGTTTTCGCGATAGAGCTGATTACGATCGCGAATGATATCCATACGAACAGGCGCTATCGTCGCGCTCGCGTAGATGAAGACCAAGATCATCACGATGAGCACTACCCCATAGCCCACCAGTTTTGGCCTGAGCACTTTTTGTTTAATGCCCTCGAGCTTATTCTCAGTGGTATAGCTAATAAGGCCCAATGGATACCCCATGCGCTCCATGGTTTGATCGCACGCATCGATGCAAGCGCCGCAGTTAATGCATTCGTACTGTAAGCCATTGCGGATATCAATCCCTGTAGGGCAAACCTGAACGCAGAGATCGCAATCAATACAGTCACCTAAACCTAACTCTTTGCTATCCGCTTTACGGGCCCGTGGGCCGCGCTTTTCACCGCGTTGACTATCATAGCCCACGATAAAAGTGTTTTTATCGAACATTGCCGATTGAAAGCGCGCATAGGGACACATGTGCAGGCACATGATTTCGCGCATCCAGCCAGCATTGCCATAGGTTGCTAAGGTGAAAAAGATCACCCAAAAGTACACGCCTCCCGAGGCGTTTAATGTAAAGACATCAATGTAAACTTCACGGCTGGGAACAAAATAGGACACAAAGGTCATTGCGGTAAGGAACGAAAGTGATAACCACGCAATGTGTTTGGCGGTTTTTCGCCAAACCTTATCAAAGCTCCAAGGCATTTGGTCGAGCTTAATGCGCTTATTGCGGGCACCTTCTAGCTTTTCTTCAAACCAAATGAACATAAAGGTCCAAACTGTTTGTGGGCAGGTATAGCCACACCAAACTCGACCGAGGTATGTTGTAATAAAAAAAAGCGCAAAAGCGGCTATCATAAACAGAGCAGCAAGAAGGGTGAGATCCTGCGGCCAAATCGTTAGACCAAAAACGTGAAATTTCTGCTCTGCGAGATGAAACCAAACGGCCTGACGATTTCCCCACGGGATCCAAGGCAGGCTCAGGAAGAGCAACATGGCCACCCACCCCATGCGCCGGCGTAACGAGCTCCATAAGCCGTCAATCGCTCGTACATATATCCGGTTGCGAGGGTTAAAGCGGTCTGCCTTGCTCGCATCTGGCTGATGAATCTTAATTCGAGTGGATGTCGAATAGTCCTTGTTATTAGATTCTGGGTTCATCGTGACAGCCTTTTACTGCTTTAATATTGGACAAAAACGGGCTTATTATACCCACATTGTTAATGGTTATTCACTTATGTTGGAATAAAAGATGAAAGGTTGGATCATATTAGCGTTACTTGCTGGCGCGTTATACTACTTATACACTAAAACCGACAAACTGGATGCGCCAATCGCGGCGGCCGAAGACATCGTGCATAAAATCCAGCACAAGCTCGATTCGATGACAGGCACCCAAATCATCAAGATCGATAAAAAAGTCGCCCAAGCCAGACAGGACATCCTAGAGCGCTTATCGAGCACCGAACTGGCTGAATTTAATAAAATCCCCCTCACGACAGACGCCATTGCCGATTTTAAAGAGCAATATTGCGGGCCAAATGCAACGAAGCACCCTGTTTTTAGTCGGGATAATCTTCTTTATATTTGCGATAACCTTTAAGATTGCCAGCAAAACGCTAAGCACCGTCGAGCTAAAAACCAGCGGCACTACGCTGATAAGCTCAATATGTCGCAGCACTATACTTACAAATGCGACATATAGAGGCGTACGCTAAGGGCTTACAAAAGCGATCTTACCCATGATTTCACCTAGCCCAGAGGCTAGACAAAGACAGGCTGAATACCATGACACCAGCAGTATCAGATATTTTTGACCCCACACTGTGGGATGAAGTGAGCGGATTTCAATTTGATGACATCACCTACCACAGAGCCAAGGCCCATGGCACAGTGCGTATTGCCATCAACCGCCCAGAATGCCTCAACGCCTTTCGCCCAAAAACCGTAGATGAACTTTACATTGCACTTGACCATGCTCGCCAATGGTCCGATGTTGGCTGCGTATTGCTCACGGGCAATGGCCCTTCGGCTAAAGGTCAGTACTCCTTCTCATCCGGCGGCGATCAACGCATTCGCGGCAAGGATGGCTATAAATACGAAGGAGCCGAAGCAGGCAAAGCCGATATCGCCCGCATGGGACGGTTGCATATATTAGAAGTGCAACGCTTGATCCGCTTTATGCCTAAAGTGGTGATTGCCGTTGTTCCCGGCTGGGCTGTCGGCGGCGGCCACAGCTTACACGTGGTATGTGACTTAACCTTAGCCTCCAAAGAACACGCCATCTTCAAACAAACCGATCCCGATGTCGCAAGCTTCGATTCTGGCTATGGCAGTGCTTATCTTGCCAAGATGATTGGCCAAAAACGTGCCCGTGAAATCTTCTTCTGTGGCTTTAATTACAGTGCCGATGAAGCCTTTGCCATGGGGATGGTCAATAAATCTGTGCCTCATGCCGAGCTAGAGGTCGAAGCCTTAAGATGGGCTAAAGAGATCAACTCTAAATCACCAACCGCCATGCGCATGCTGAAATACGGCTTTAACATGACCGACGATGGCATGGTGGGCCAACAACTGTTTGCCGGTGAAGCCACTCGTTTAGCTTATGCCAGCGCCGAAGCGCAAGAAGGCCGCGATGCCTTCCTTGAAAAGCGTGATCAAGACTTTTCAGCCTTCCCTTGGCATTACTAACCCTTAGCGCAATTTTAGTTAGACGATAACGCCAATTTAGTCGCGCGTTGAATCACCAGAAAACCCCCAACGCCCTCCATTGCGAGGGCGTGATCGTTTTTACGGCAAATACATAGATAAAAGCGTTTGCACTAATCTGAAATCACCACTTTAAAATCTAATGAGAATTGTTATCATCTAATCATTCCCGATGGGATCGGATAAGAGGACAAACTCATGACCAAGACACTCACTTTTGCGGCACTGCACTTTAGCGTTGCTTTTACTGTCACTTATCTATTAACCGGCAGCGTGCTGGTCGGCGGTGCCGTGGCCTTAGTTGAACCCGCCATCAACACAGTGGTGTTTTACTTCCACGATAAGGTGTGGACACGCATCGAAGCCAAAAAACAGCACAAACTTAGCAGCATCGCCGCATAGCACTGTGGGACGGCTTGGCGTACCACTGTCGGCATTTCAAATGATCGAGCGGCACTCCAATAAAAAAGCAGCGCGCCCACAAGCTGCACTGCCACTATCATCAGGTTAATTTAATGCATCGACGCACCTTAACATCACCTTGATGCCTGCCGCACAGAAAAGTCATGTGTAGGAGGGTAATAACGTTTCAGATTAAACCTGACCAGAAATAAAGATTCTGGATACTTCAGAATTAAAATCTTAATTCTCCAGTTTCGAATAAAATATCTATGGGTTAACGCCTGCATAAGGGCTGCAAAATGTAGCGGCGACTTGATACGTTTGTTAGGCGAGTTAGTCAATTAGTCCTACGACCACATACTCATAGAATTTGATGCCTCTTTCGTTGATATATGCTCCGCCCAAGTTACCAGCATATGCTCCACCGGATGGTAAATTTAGCAATCCTGAGTAGGCAAGAGGTTGGTAATCAAGTTTAGCCCCTTCAGTCCAAATAGACCGTTTTTCAGAGTCATTTCCAGCATTGTCCATTCGCTGCTTGTATTCATAAAACTCCCTCAATCTAAAGAACCCCTCAAACGGGTTAATCAGCTCTATGCTGAACATTAATGAGTTGTACACATTAACTGTGAAACGGCCATTCTTGAACGTTTCCACAAAAAGCTTGCCCAGCATTTAAAACACAGTGCGGGGCATATTCGATGTAAAAATGGCAGCGTACCCCCGAATTCAACTCCGAAGATATCGCTGCCATTTTGGTCTGATACTTTAATGCTCAGTATGGTGCTTTATTGCTTGGCAGGAGAGGTAATTACTCTCCTGCACATATGCAACGCAAACTCACTTATTCAACGGTAACCGATTTTGCGAGGTTACGCGGTTGATCTACGTCGGTACCTTTGATCAATGCCACATGGTAGGACAATAGCTGCAGCGGAATGGTGTAAATCAGCGGCGCCATAAAGATGTCGCAGTGGGGTACGGGGATCACTTTCATGGTGTCGTCCGACTCAAACTCGGCATCCACATCAGCAAACACATACATTAAACCGCCACGGGCGCGCACTTCTTCAACGTTTGATTTCAGTTTTTCGAGCAATTCGTTGTTAGGCGCCACCACAATCACTGGCATATCGGCATCAATCAAGGCTAATGGGCCGTGTTTTAGCTCACCGGAGGCATAAGCTTCGGCGTGAATGTAGGAGATCTCTTTAAGTTTGAGCGCACCTTCCATCGCGATAGGATATTGATCGCCACGGCCAAGGAATAAGGCATGGTGTTTATCCGCAAAATCTTCAGCCAATTCGGCAATCGCAGCATCTAAGCCTAAAGCTTGCTCCACTTTAGCGGGCATGGATTGGAGGCTTTGAGTGATCTCGGCCTGCATTTGCTCGGACATGCCATTGTGGCGACCGATCACCGCCGTGAGCATTAATAGACCGGCAAGTTGCACGGTAAACGCTTTGGTTGAGGCAACGCCAATCTCTGCACCGGCCTTCATCATGTATGCCATGTCCGATTCGCGCACCAGTGATGAACCTGGGGCATTACAAATCGTCAATGTGGCTTTGTAACCCATTTCTTTGGCTAAGCGCATGGCCGCTAAGGTATCGGCAGTTTCACCCGATTGTGAAATCGTCACCAACAGGCTATTTGGGAACAAATGCGACTTGCGGTAACGGAACTCAGAGGCGATTTCAACGTTACAAGACACGCCAGCCCAATCTTCTAACCAGTAACGCGCCGCCATGCCGGCATGGTAGCTAGTGCCACAGGCGATGATTTGCACATGCTTGATATCTTTTAAAAACTCAGCAGCGTTGTCACCAAACGCCGTGTCTAATACCTGCTTGTTGGCGATGCGGCCTTCGATGGTCCGCGTCAGAGCCAATGGCTGCTCGTAGATTTCTTTGAGCATATAGTGGCGATATTCGCCCTTGTCGCCAGCGTCGTGGGTGATTTCTGATTCTTTAATTTCACGGGTGACTTTATTACCATGCACATCGAAAATGCTCACACTGCGGCGCGTCACTTCGGCCACATCCCCTTCTTCTAAAAAGGCAAATGAGCGGGTGACCGGTAATAATGCCAGTTGATCCGACGCAACAAAGTTTTCGCCTAAGCCAAAACCAATGACCAGTGGGCTGCCAGAGCGGGCCACGACCATACGGCCACTATCGCGACGATCAATCACCACCGTGCCATAGGCGCCTTCTAACTGTTTAACGGTCGCTTGTACTGCAGCGAGCAGGCTATCGTGGCGTTTTAGCTCATGGTGGACTAAGTGACAAATCACTTCGGTGTCGGTATCGGAGCTAAAGCTGTAACCTAAGCCTTTGAGCATTTCGCGTAATTTGTTGTGGTTTTCGATAATGCCATTGTGCACTACGGCAATATCACCCTCGGAT
>NZ_JBOFMC010000236.1:0-1191 GCF_051658185.1 Shewanella sp.
CGCTACAAGGGTGGCTGGCTGGCTTAACGGCACGCGCTGAAAGCTTTGCGGGCATTAGCGCGTCACCGGTAAATCACCGCCTAACTCACCACCTAAATCAGGTGAATTAGGCTGCGCTGCCAACTCGGACGCCAATTCAGCCTGAGCATCCGCTTTAGGTCGAGCCTCCAGCTCAGAAGCAACCTGCAAGGTCGCGTCGGCATGAACCGCGACCCGAGGCAAAATTGCAGTATGCTCAATATCAGCGGCCATAAATCCCATAATGAGCGCGATCACTTCATCACTGGCATCTTCGAGGATGTAATGCCCACAATCGGCAAATTCATGGACGCTTGCATGGGGCATCTGCTGGCGCCATGTGGCTAAAAAGTGCTTATCGAAGACAAAATCCTGTCGTCCCCAACAAATGAGGGTGGGCACCTTCGCAAATTGTGGCAAACTTGCCGCAATCTGCGAGACCAAGGAGTAGTTTCTATCCCCTTGCTTTAAAGGGATATCCTGCACAAATCGCAACGTCGAAATCCGATTAGCCCAAGAGTTAAAAGGAGCAACATAGGCGCGGCGGATCGCGGGTGCCATCGGGCGGCGCTTTACCCCCACATAGGAGGCTATCGCAGCAAAGGCGTTTAAGCCACGCACTAATGCGGTGCCTAACCCTGTATTACGGCAAATCCACAGCGGCCATGGAAAAGCTTTACCCTCAGGTAAATGGAAGGCCGCGGTATTGAGTATCACCAAGCGCTTGATCCGCGTTGGATAGCGCGCCGCATAGCCCATACCTATCATGCCGCCCCAGTCGTGCACAACTAAGGTAATGTTTTCTTTAACATTTAGACTATCTAACAAGGCTTCAAGATCGTCGATACGTTGCTTAAGGGTATAGTCATAGCCACTATCGCTGGGTTTATCTGATAGGCCACAGCCAATATGATCCGGCACGATGCATTGGTGTGTGTCTTTTAAGGCGCTGACAAGATTGCGGTAGTAAAAGCACCAACTCGGGTTACCGTGAACCATCACCACGGGCTCCCCCTGCCCTTCGTGGATGTAATGGAGTTTGTTGCCATTAAGGCTGAGAAAATGCCGCTCAAAGGGCAACAGAGTGTCTAACATGACGCTTCCTATTTTTGTTGTATTTATTTTTAACTGACGTCAAAGGTGAGCGGCTCACCCACAGTTAACCCTGAGTAA
>NZ_JBOFMC010000237.1:0-9227 GCF_051658185.1 Shewanella sp.
CACGGCGATTTCGCAGCAAGCGCAAGTAATGGCGGCACTGCAAGTTCAACAGCAGGCGTTTGTGAAAATGAATGATTTGAGTCTGTTTGACTACATGAGATAACGCCTCAGAAGGAGCCGAAATGAGGATACCTGCCACGCGTAGCGGTAGCGTGAATGAAGCCCAAACCCAAACGCAACCCACCTTGCAAGGGCGCAGCGGCAAAGAGAAACAGCCAAAATCAGTTGGCGCAAAAAACTCTGCCCCACGTAGCCCAGACATCAATCGACTTGACCGTTGGTCGTTGATCGGTGGCGCACAGCAAAAAATTGCCGATGCGCAAGGGAGTGAGCGGGCCCTCAGCCAGGTGATGATGGAACTGCGTCGGCTTGATCAGCAGTTATCGCGGCAAAAAGTGAATGGCGACGAGATCGCCAATCGCTTAAAGCAGTTAGAAGCGCATGTGACGACACCGAAAGGGCCGCTAACGGCGGCGCTTAAGCCGCGCATGCTGCTAGCGCCGAATGCGCAGCGTTTTAGCTATGGCTCTGACCAATTAGACTTGGTCTCACCGAAAAATAGCGCTGAACGCTTAGTGATGGCCTTCCCGTCCGCGGGCAGCGCGCAAGAAATCAATTTACCTGCCAACGCCAAGCCGATGGATGCGGTAAAAACGATTGACCAATCTCTGCGTAAAGAAAAAATCCAAGCTAGGTTAAACGAACTGGGTAAGCTTGAGTTGTCGGTGGCGGAAGCGCACAAACGCAAATTAGATGAGCCGGTATTAGTTAGTGGCCAGGGTATTCGCGTGCCGGCGGGTAATCCGGTGCCGGTGCAATTTAAGCAAACCCCTGGGCAATTAAGCCAACTGGGCAATGGCATTAGCGCAGGTGACATAGTGCAAGAACGCCAGCGCCTGCAAAAAGTCATGATGGAAATTGAGCGCTCGATTCGAGAGCTGAAGGCCTTTCGGCTTGAATCGGCCAAACAACTGGCGCAAGTACGTGTGCGTACTGGCAGCGCATCCGCACAGCAAATGGGGCAACTGCAAGATCGCTTAAGTAGCCAACTTGGCGATCACGGCTTTACCAGCAGCATGACCAGCCTAGCGGCGCAGGCGAACGTGTCACGGCAAAACGTGGTGGCGTTACTGAGTTAAAAAAAGCCAACCGTAAGGTTGGCTTTTTTAACCATGGCGCGCGCTGACGAGTTTTGCTCATACCTCATGCGTTATTAAGTTAAATCGCGGTGAGGTTGCCATCCGCGAACGGTGTGGCAACAGAATCAGCATTAACGCATTAAATCTAACTGGAAATATACCAATGAACTACTTTGCTGAAAATTCCAAAATAATCGGCCGGCGTTGGCCAAAAATATTAAAACACCTCGAAGCCCAAGATATTGCAAGCGTACCTGCGGAATTAGTCGAAGGCTTATCCTCAACCCTGTCAATTAATGGCATTCAATTAACTAGCCGGCATGATCGTGAGGCTGAGGCTAAGGCGGTAATCGCTAAACTAACTGAAAATGATCTCGGCGTTGCTGTGTATGGGGTTGGGCTTGGTGATATACCAAGACAATTGCTAAAAAATAAAAAATTAATAAACATCCATGTCTTCATTATGAATTCTGCGATTTTTTCTTTATTATTAAATCTGACGGAGCAGATGGATTGGCTAAAAAATCCTCGCGTGATGTTACGTCTGCCAGATCCAGCAGTGCCTACGCTAGTTTCACCCTATGTATTCTTACCACAAGAACTTGAACTAGCAGACAGTCTAGCCGCGAAGGCCCGTGACCGAATCATGATCCATATGCGGACACCGGGCAACAATGAGGCGTTTTTTAGCCAAGAAATTAAAGATAGAATTAATGATAACTTTAAATTATTACAACGCGACTTGAGTGTGGAAGGGTTAGCTTCGTATGCTGTTGACCGAGAGGTCTATATTCTAGCGACAGGGCCGACACTGGCTGACAATTTAGAAAAGCTAAAAGAAGTCAGACAGAAAGAAGATCGACCACTATTTTTTGCATTAGACACAGCGCTTAAACCACTGATGGCTTATGGAATTAAGCCTGACTTTGTTATGACGGTAGACTTTAATATCACATCAGAAATATTAGTCCCTGAGTTATCGATGGACATTAATCTTGTCTATATTCCAATGGTTGCGCGTAAAGTATTAGAGCAGTGGCGAGGTCCGCGCTATGGTGCCTATGAAGCAGGAAATAAAAATTATGACGAATTAAAGAAAACGCTTACGCGAGTTGAATTATTTATGGGGGGGAGTGTTATTCATCCAGCGGTAGATGTCGCGATTAAAATGGGCGCTAAAAAAATAACATTATTCGGTGCTGATTTTGCTTATCCTTATGATAAAACCCATACTGGTTGGGATGATGGTACTATTGGCTCGAAAGCAACCTATGGCCGGCGACAAGTCATTAACGGGCGTGGGCAGCAGGTTCGTACCCTCCTATCATTTTGCACCTACTTAAATAATATGGAGCATTTGATTACGCTTAATCCTGGGGTTAGTTTTTTAAATGCCAGTAGAGAAGGTGCGTTTATTCAAGGTACAACATATAATCAGGAATTTGTAGCAGATGATTAATGAAAAGAGCTTTATCAATGGAGCTAAAATACTTGTAAAAAATATACGTGATGTAAATGATGAATTGGCATGTTTTTACTGTGCGAACATGTTGGAGTTATTTATTCCTCTTGTTCCAATGTTAAGTGACTCGCTGAAAGCAGAGGTTGTATTTTTTTCCAAAGAACTATTATCTTGCCAAGAAAAGCATGATTGGGCAAGTATGTGCGATTATCTTGAATTCGAACTGCCGCATCTAATTTCGCAGTTAAAAGTAGAGTTAAATGGCAGCTAAAAGGTGGTGACTATGTGTTGCGGCCCGCAAGATTGTGTGACTTATGCTCCGATTTTACAAATATTTTAGGATGCTTTTTCTGCCATGTTTGCATAGCATCAATCGGTGATAGGTGTCCTAAAATGCGTTATATATAAACGAGACAACTGGGCGCCGCAGGATAAAATTACTTGGTTCCTGTTAGAAAAATAAAACTTGCCAAAAGTATTTTTATTTGACTTGACGGGGCTCGCATCAGTGCAGCCCCGATATTTAATGTTATAAATTACAATTTAAGCATTGAATAAATAGCAGCATCGCTGTTTAAGTTTGACTGATTCAAGCTATTGCGCACCGCATCGGCAAACGTGCTGTTATGCAGGCGTTGTGAATGGTAGCTATAGAATAGACCAATCATTAATTGCTCAGATGGTTCAGCCCCAGCGATAGTCAAAGCACATAAATAAGCTCGTAATAGAAAAAAATCAGCTACGAGTAATTGATAGCTATTTTGCGCTGGCTCATTTTCACTTGGGAAATCTTGATGATACACCCAATAACGCAGGTAGTTATTTAATATATGCGGGCGCGTGGCTAACCAAGGTTGCCATTTTTGCTGCCATTCATAATATAGCTCTTCAATTTTATTGCCATCGCTATCTTGAGAAAAAAAGTTAAAAATAGCATCTAGGCATTGTGACATCGGACCATAGCCGCGGCGATTTTTATTAGTTGAACCCAGCAGAACATTGCTTAATGCACGTAATGCCCACCAATGTAAAGTATGGTTTTTAGTTAGTGCTAAAAAATGTGTTTCAAGGCCATCCCGTTCATCAATTTCGGCGAGTTGATTAATAAAATCAATATGCGATAACTTGCTATCATCACGATGTACCAACATGCCAATAATCCATAGTCGAACCTCTATCGATAGCGCATGATTTTCTATTATATGGCAGGCTAGTTGTTGCAAGAATGTGTTGGCATTATTTGGCGTTTTAGCTACGGCATGCCCTTTGCGCTCAGTGATCGACAAGAGCATAGCGCTTGGATCGAGCAACACTTGGCGTGATACTTCAGGGCATGATAGGCTAAGTGTATGCCTAATTTCATTTCCTTTGTCGATAGTCATGCGCGGATAGGTTTTGCAGGTACTGCTTAATGCTTCACCGCCAGCAACGCGGTGAATAAAGCACAAGCCATCATCTTGTAAAAATTTACATGCACCATTTTCTTTAAATTGAATTTCGCCCCAATGGCCATGACTTTTTTTTACTTTTTTTATGTTTTCTTTGGCCTTGAGGCGTAATTCTTGATTTGTATGTTTTTCATAAGCCGTAAAGGTTTTTTTATCGATGCTAATTGTCCATCCGTGGCAGCAATCATCTTCGCATTGGCTACCGATGCATTGGAAATTTTTATAAAAATTAGGGGTTAAATGCTTTATGGCCATATTTATTTTCAACTCTCATGTTTTATTTGCTAATCATCTGCCAAGATAATGCAGTTCCTTTGCGAATAAAAATTGTTGCTGTTTGTTGTGTTATTTGTTCGATAAATTTAGGCGCTAACCCAAAGCCAGGTCTAATACTGCGTACATTTTCACTTGTGAATGCCTCACCCGCTTGGATATCTTGAACAGCATATAAAGAACGGCGAAATTTAACATTACCCTTTTCTGCTTCGGTGCGATCGTAATTTATTTTACCTAGTGCAGACCAAGCGGTCTTGGCATCTTTACACAGCGCGGCAAGTTCGTGTGGCTCAAGAGAGAAACTATCATCTGGACCGCCGCCTCGGCGATCAAGCGTCACATGTTTTTCAATTACGCAAGCGCCTAAGGCGACCGCAGCAATCGCTGTCGCATTATCTAGGGTATGATCAGACAATCCGGTTAATACGCCAAACCGTTGCTGCATATCCGCAATTGTGCGCAAATTGTATTGTTCCGCTGGCGCAGGATAACCACTGACACAATGCAGAATAATTAACTCTTGGCAGCCATTACCCGTCGCAGTATCTATCGCCTCTTGGATTTCGCTCGCATTGGCCATCCCAGTTGACATGATCATTGGTTTTCCGGTCTGTGCTACGCGCTTAATTAGCGGTAAATCAACCAGTTCAAATGAGGCTATTTTATAGGCCGGCGCATTTAGTTCCTCAAGTAAATCAACGGCGGTAAAATCAAAAGGAGAGCTAAAAATAGTAAGGCCTAGTTCTTTAGCTTTTTTAAATAGAGGTTCATGCCAGTCCCAAGGCATTTGCGCTTCAGAGTAAAGCTCGTGTAAATTTTTACCATCCCATAAGCCGCCGTGTATTTTAAATTCATCAGTATTGGATTTTAAAGTAATAGTGTCGGCTGTATAGGTTTGTAGTTTTATTGCATCGGCACCAGCATTTTTTGCTTGCAGCATGATTTCAAATGCACGATTAATATCACCGTTATGGTTGGCGGATAATTCAGCTATAACATAAGGGGGGTGCTGATTTCCAATTGCCCTGCCTGCAATGTAGATGGAATTATTGTTTTTTGTTAGCATAATGGTTCTCGAATAAATTTTTCTGCAGATATTCTTTTGTAACCTGCTTGTGTGAAAATTGCTTGGGATGCTCTATTTTTAATTAGTATTGTTGCATGAATGATAATCGAAGGTAATTTCTCATTAACTAACTGCAAGCCTTTCTTGCCAATACCTTTGCCATGCAGTTCAGGTGAGACGTAGATTGATATCAAATAATTTTCACAAAATATTTTATCTAGACGAATAACACCGACAGATTGATGATTATTGGCGCAATAAATAATAAAAAAAAGATCATCTGTGCAGGCTAGTTTTTTCTGCAGCCAATCGAAGTGTTCCGGCCAGGATGGCGCATTTTGATTCAGTGCAAATTGCCTTGTTTTAGGATGTGTTTGCCAAAAATAAATTAAATCTGCATCCATTAACGATGCATTTTTTAGTTCAAGCTGCATCGTGAAATCACCTCTGCGCAAACAACTGCTCTGCCCTAAGCCAATCATCCAGAGTATCAATATCTTGCACCCGAAAACTTGGCAATAAAACGATCTGCGAATTTTTTTCGAATACCGGTTGCTTAGCTAACCAAGCATTAGCCCGCCCCCAGTAAAATTGACCGGCATCATGGTAGGCTTCTTCTAAATCTTGAGAGCGCGTCAGTAAGTGTTCGGGGGAAAACATGCTCACGCAACCTTGTTCATTGACTTTTATTGCGCGTTGAATCGGGAAATTAAAGCGTGTAGCGCTAAAAACAAATTGTGTCGCAGGGGAGTTAGTCAGTAGGTCTAAACCGTGGCGTAGATCGTCAGGTGCAACAAAGGGTGCCGTAGCATAAAGACAGCAGATAAGTTCTGGGTATTGCCCTTGTGCGGCTAACCAAGTAATAGCGTGGCATAGCACGTCGCTGGTTGTTGCATAATCATTAGCAATCTCTGCTGGGCGTATAAACGGCACTTCAGCACCATATTCTCGCGCTACCGCGGCAATTTCAGCATCATCCGTGGACACAATGATGCGTGCAAAACATCCAGATTTTTGTGCCGCAAGAATTGACCACGCGATCATCGGCTTGCCATGAAATAACTTAATATTTTTGCGCGGAATGCGTTTACTGCCGCCGCGGGCAGGAATAATGGCAATAGGCATATATTAACCTTGCAAAATAACAGTCAGCGCAGCGATAACCTTATCTTGCTGCGATTCTGTCATGGTGTGAAATAGCGGCAAAGATAGGGCACTTTGATAATAAGCTTCGGCATTAGGAAAATCGCCCTGTTTAAAACCTAATGCTTGGTAATACGGTTGGCTGTGCACGGGAATGTAATGTACATTAACGCCAATACCGGCAGTCCGCAGTGCATCAAATATCTGTCGATGGGTTAACTTGATGCAGGTTAGGTCGATTTTTATAATGTACAGATGTAGGCCAGAATAACTATTTGGCAATTGATAGGGCAGTGTTAGCGGTAGATTAGCTAAGCGTTCGTTATAGCGCTGGGCTAAATGGTGACGCTTTGCTACAAAACTATCAAGCCGCTGCATTTGGCTCACGCCTAAAGCGGCTTGTAATTCGGTCATGCGATAGTTAAAGCCAAGCGCAATTTGTTGATAATACCAGTCACCGTGTGTTTCACCTTGCATGTTTGCGGGGTCGCGGGTGATGCCATGACTGCGTAGCAAAGCCATTTTTTCCGCTAACTGCGGGTTATTGGTTGTGACTGCGCCACCTTCTGCAGTAGTAATGATTTTTACCGGATGAAAACTAAATACGGTAATGTCACTATAACGGCAGTTGCCGATTGGCTCATGATGATAGCGGCCACCGATCGCATGGGAGGCATCTTCAATTAAATAAAAGCCATAGATAGTGCTGAGTTTTTTTATTGCTCGCATATCGCATGGTTGACCAGATAAATGTACGGGTATGACTATTTTTGGGAGGCAGTTATTTGCCTTGGCCGCTTTTAATTTTTCTTCCAGCTTGATTGGACACAAGTTGTAAGTGTACGGATCGATATCGACAAAATCGATCTTTGCGCCGCAATATAAGCCGCAATTTGCCGAGGCGACAAAAGTAATCGGAGTAGTCCATAAATAATCACCAACCCCAAGGCCTAAAGCTAAGCAAGCAATATGTAAGGCTGAAGTCGCGCTATTCACAGCGAGTGCATGGTTAGCGCCGGTGTATCGGCTTAATAAGGTTTCAAATTCGGGGACTTTGGGGCCTTGCGTCAAAAAATCTGATTCAAGTACCGCAATGACGCTATCAATATCTTGTTGGTTAATTTCTTGTTTGCCGTAAGGGATCATAGGTTAACTCACGCACTAAAGCTTTTATCCACATGAACTTTAATTAGTTCGCGTAATGATGCGACTGTTTCCCACTCGGTGTTGGTACCTGAATTATATTTAAATCCAAACGGTACTTTTTGGGCGTTATGGTGCGTTAAATAGTCGGCTTCGTTATGACTAAATGATACTGAAGGTAAAATAGCGTAATACTTGCCTAAATCTATGGTATTTAGTGAATCGGTATCGGTGATCATCTCTTCATGCAATTTTTCGCCCGGGCGCACGCCAACAATTTGCGTACGGCATTCAGGCGCAATGGCTTCGGCGATATCGAGAATTTTATAAGAAGGAATTTTAGGGACAAAAATTTCACCGCCCAAGTGATGTTTTAGTGCATACATCACCATATCTACCCCAGCTTGCAAAGAGATATTAAAGCGCGTCATTTCCGGGTGTGTTATCGGCAAAATGCCTTCGGCCCGTTTTTTTAGAAAAAACGGAATAACCGAACCGCGCGAGCCCATGACATTGCCATAACGTACGACGCTAAAACGTATATTGCGTGAGCCTTTAATATTATTTGCCGCGGTAAATAATTTATCGGAAGTGAGTTTCGTCGCGCCATATAGATTAATTGGTGCACAAGCTTTATCGGTAGATAACGCTACCACATGTTTCACGCCGCATTTAAGCGCGGCATTGATAACGTTTTCTGCGCCATCTACGTTAGTGCGAATGCATTCGGTCGGATTATATTCCGCCGTATCGACCTGTTTAATCGCCGCCGCATGGATGATGACATCAATACCTTCACAGGCTTGTTCCATGCGATTGCGGTCACGTACATCACCGATAAAAAAGCGCAACTGTGGATACAGTGCGGTTGGGTAATTTAAACGCAATTCAGATTGCTTTAATTCATCACGGGAATAAATCACGATTTTTTTTACATCAGGATAGCGCGTTAAAATGGTCTTAATAAACTGCTTGCCAAATGAACCAGTGCCGCCGGTGATTAGAACGCTTTGCTGATTTAACATAGAAAACTCTTTATTTATAGTGAATGCCTGCTAATTGCTTATCTTTGGATTATTCAGCATGACTAAAAAACACTAACAGGCAGTAATGTAAGCAGTCACTGCTGTATTGCTATAGTCAAAATGATAAGTTTCTTTATCACAAAGGTAGCTGGTTTTTAGGCTGGGCTTGGCGCTAAATGGCTGGCCGTGCTGATTGATCATGGCGTACGCAAGAGCGAAAAATTTACGCATCGATAACCCCATACCATGTTCCATGGATTTGATTAGGTCACCGTCGATATTCGATTGGTTTAATACGTTCATCTGTAAATTTTTAAAGCCACAATCGACCATTGCGGAAGCCATACTAACTTTATCTTTAGTCGGAGCAATGCTGTCATTAATCGCGTGACAAAAAACATAGCTGGTATCCGTGCCACCTAATTGCGCCATTTGTTGTATTTGTGCTAAGGAAAAACCACGAATTTGCGCGCGGGATGCGTTAAAGGTATTTGGCTGCTCCGCACTTAATGTCCAAGGTGATAT
>NZ_JBOFMC010000238.1:0-9360 GCF_051658185.1 Shewanella sp.
ATAAAGTTGTGGTGTACAAAGGCGGTTAACACCAAAGACAGTAATACCATAAAGCCAGCAAAAGCCATAATACTGCGTTCTAACGACATAATTGACTCCTTTTGGCCACATTACTGTGGCCGTGTTTAGGTTAATTTGAGGGTTGGGTTAAAGGGATCCTTTCTTTCATCACCGCATAGTACAGCACGGGGATCACGATTAAGGTCAGCAGTGTCGAGATAAAAATCCCGAAAATCAGGCTGATCGCGAGCCCATTAAAAATGGGATCATCGAGGATAAACAACGCGCCTATCATGGCCGCTAAGGCGGTTAACATAATGGGTTTGGCGCGCACAGCGCCTGAGTGGATCACCGCCTGCTCAAAGGGCACGCCAGATGCGGTTTCTTGATTGATAAAATCAACTAATAATATGGAGTTACGTACAATAATCCCGGCAAGCGCTATCATGCCAATCATCGAGGTGGCGGTAAATTGGGCCCCGAGTAAGGCATGGCCTGGCATTACCCCGATAATCGTCAATGGGATTGGCGCCATAATGATGAGCGGCACCAGATAAGATTTAAATTGGGCCACCACCAGTAAATAAATCGCGATCATTCCAACGGCATAGGCAATGCCCATGTCGCGGAAGGTTTCGTAGGTGATTTTCCATTCGCCATCCCACAACACGGCAATTTCGTCTAGGCCCGAGGGTTGATGGATATAATATTGCTCAAAGCCGAGACCTTCCTTGCTATCTATGTTGCCCGCCATCTCGAACATCCCGTAAAGTGGGCTGTCCAGTGGACCGGCCATATCGGCGACCACCATGACCATCGGGATCATATTTTTATGAATAATGGGCGCGTCAATCTTGCCACGTTTAATGGTCACTAATTCTGAGACGGGCACAGACTGGCCATTTTGGCTTTGCAGCTTAAGATTAAGCACTTGTTCTAAGTCAACTTTGGCGCCTTCTTTTAGCTGTAAGCGAATGGGCACCGGGTGTTTTTGCTGCGCCTGATGTAAGTAGCTGACATCCTTGCCACCCACGGAGGTGGCGATGAGGTCGACGATATTGCTGTAGGGCACTGCCATCAGGCTGGCTTTACTGCGATCGATCATCACCTGCCATTTTTGTTGGGCGGCAGGGAGGAAGATATCGATATCGACCACGTCTTTGGTTTCGTGGAACAGTGCCTGCATCTCATAGGCGGCTTGTTCACGAATGGCCGGACTTGGGCCGTAAACTTCCGCCACAAGGGGGGACCAGACTGGTGGGCCGGGTGGCACTTCGACAACCTTGATATTGGCTTGATAGGGGGCGCCAATCTGTTGCAGCTCTTCCCTGACAGACAGGGCAATGCTGTGACTATCGCGGTCACGGTGTTTTTTATCCACCAGATTGACTTGAATATCCCCGAGCTCCTGGCTGTTACGCAGGAAATAATGGCGCACCAAACCGTTAAAATTCATCGGCGCATTGGTGCCTGCGTAGAGCTGCAGATGTTGCACTTCGGGCACGGTCAACAGGTAGCTGCTTAACTCCTGCAGGACTCGCTGGGTTTGTTCGACTGGCGTGCCTTCTGGCATGTCCACCATCACTTGAAACTCTGACTTGTTATCAAAGGGCAGCATTTTTAGTACCACCAGTTGACCAACGGGGAGGGCAACTGCGATGCCTATCAGCACCAATACGCCAGCAGCTAAGCCGATTCTGGCCCTGCGGCCATGGTGACCGCGTAAGAATGGCCCAATAAGGTGGTTAAACAGCCGCAGTGCTTTGCTGTGATCCTGAGGGGAATGAGTGTGAGCGCTGGGTTCATGGGCACTGTGCTCAAGGGTACTGTGCTTGAGCAGTTTACGGCTGAGCCATGGGGTGACCACAAAGGCCACCACGAGGGAAATCAGCATGCCCATACTGGCGTTAATGGGGATCGGGCTCATATAAGGCCCCATTAAGCCAGAGACAAAAGCCATGGGTAGCAAGGCGGCGATCACCGTGAAGGTGGCGAGGATAGTGGGTCCACCGACTTCATCGACCGCCACGGGGATAAGCTGCGAGAAGGATTGGTTGCCGAGCGCCATGTGCCTGTGAATGTTCTCTACGACCACGATAGCATCGTCAACGAGGATCCCGATAGAAAAAATCAGTGCAAACAATGAGACCCGGTTTAAGGTAAATCCCCATGCCCAAGAAGCAAACAGGGTAATGGCTAACGTGATGATAATTGCCACGCCCACCACGAGGGATTCCCGGGCTCCCATTGTCAGCAATACCAGCACCACCACGGCACTGGTTGCAAAAATTAATTTTAAAATTAATGTGTTGGATTTATCTGCTGCGGTTTCACCGTAATTACGCGATACCGTAACTTCGACATTATCCGGGATTAACACGTTATCGACCTTGGCAATTCGTGCAAGCACGGCATCGGCAATATCGACAGCGTTTTGCCCGGCTTGTTTGCCAATGGCAATGGTCACTGCAGGGGAAATGGCGTCCTTAGTGGCATGCCAGACATTGTGTTTGGGAATATCGCTTTTTAAGCTGATGTCGGCAATATCAGCTAAATACACCGGAATTGACCGGCCGTCTTTATCCTGAGCGAGGCTGACAACCAACTGCTTAATATCTTCAATCGATTGCAAAAACTGTCCAGCTTGGACTTTAATTTCCTGATTGCCCTGCACTAAGGAGGCGGGCATGGAGATGTGGTTATTGTCCTTAAGACTTTGGCGCAATTGATCGTATGTCAGCTTAAAACTGTTCATTTTAGCGGGATCGATACGTACATTGGCGACCAGTTCATGTTGGCCAACAGTGGTGATCTCGCGGGTGCCGCTAATGCGTTTGATCTCGGTTTCTAGGCCTTGAGCAATGTGAGTGAGCTGCTCGGCGGACACGGAGGTATCTTTGGACCAGAGGGTTAAACTGACGATAGGCACGTCATCAATTCCCCGGGGCTTAATGAGGGGCTCACCGACCCCCGCTCCTTGGGGCAGCTTATCCATGTTGGAATAAATCTGGTTGTACAGACTCACGATGGCATCGTTACGCGCCACACCCACCTTAAAGATGGCAATGATCAGCGCCCCATCGGGTTGAGAGAAGGAATATAAAGTATCAATCCCTTTGATTTCCGAGATCACTTGCTCCGCAGGGAGGGTGACAAGGTTCTCTACCTCCGTCGGGGTTGCCCCCGGAAACGGAATAAAGACATCCGCAAAGGTGACGTCAATTTGTGGCTCTTCTTCTTTGGGGGTCACTAAAATGGCAAATATGCCTAATAACAAGCCGAGTAAGGCCAGCAATGGCGTGATGGCGCTATTTTGAAACGCCGCGGCGATCCTGCCAGAGATCCCAAGTTGGGTGTGGGGTACTGCATCATGTTTCATAAAACAACCTCGATAACGCGTAAACCGCTAAAAATGAGCCGCTGAGGCAGTTATTGTTTATTGAGTAACACTTGGTAGGCATCGAGGGCGATCTTGTCGCCCGCCTTCAGGCCGGCCAGCACTTCTACCTCCCCATTGACGGGCTCAGCGATACGCACTTGGGTTAGAACAAAGCGGTCGCCCTGTTGGCGATAGACGCTGCTCAGTTCATTCATGGTGATAAGTGCTGATACCGGAAGTTGAATTTTATTGCTTTCACCAAGTTTGACGCTCGCTTTGACCCAAGCACCAGGCTGAATATTCAGTTGATCTTTTGGTAAATTAATCCTCACTTGGTAGCTGTGACTCTGAGGATCGGCAAAGCTAAATACGGTGATGTCAGTTGCTGTCAGTTCACGCCCATCCTGCAAACGGATTTGAAATTCGTTATTCTTGGGCAGTTGGTTGATGTAACGCTGGGGGATATGGGTAATGGCGCGCATTTGCTCAGTTGAAAAGCCAGACAACAGCGCTTGACCCGGACTGACAGTCTCGCCCACCTCGACCAAACGCTTTGTGAGTATGCCGCTAAAGGGGGCATAAACAACAGTGTATTTGAGTGATTCCGTGGCTTTAATGACGCGCGCCTGGGCGGCACTCACCGCCTCTTGAGTGGATTTGGCGTTAGCAATGGCTTCATCCATTGCGCCCTTGGAAATCGCACCTTGGGGGAATAGGGCTTGATAACGTTGGTATTGGGCCTGCGCTTCACTATTTAACGCCCTAGCCTTGGCAAGATCAGCCTCAAAGCTGGCTAATTCGGCCCCTTGCTCTTTGCTGGTGATTTCCAGCAAGGCTGCGCCTTCGGGCACGATATCATTCACATCGTAGTGAAGTTTGATAATGCGGCCGGAGGTTTGCGCCGATACCGTTGCAGCTTTCACCGCTTCAACGGTCGCATCTAAGGTAAGCCAATTGGCGTAGGGCTTATTCTGCACTTCAATGGTTGCAATGGTGTTGGCTTGCAGTGCGCCGCTTGATAGCGCGAGTAACAGCATAAAGGAACGAGAAATTGACTTCATAACTAATATCATCCCAGATGTGATTTATGAGTAAATTCTAATGGAGTTAATTTTAATAGGCAATCACTATTTATTAGAAAATTTTAATGTAAGTGTTAGGGCTATCGCCACGAAAGTTTTTTGCATGGTTAAAGCGCTAGCCGTTGATATCTATGTGATTGCTGGTGGCAGGTTAAGTCGCTTGTTGATTGACTCATTGAATTAGTCATCGCCTTGGCACTCATCCCCACATCCCCACATAGGCTTCAGTGATACAGCAAGTCGTCAGTCACCCTTTAGCCATTGAGCCAAGTGCCCCCCTCTCAATCGACCTGCGCTCGCCCCCATCAGTAAGCTAGCGCGGCATCAGTCAAGTAGGGCACTCGGCACTTTAAGGCCTTGGCTGCTTTCCGTTACTAACGCCGTTACTAAAGCTGTTACGAAAGTCGTCACGCGCCTTAACCTAGCCCGTTATTTGTCTTTGCCAGATCAGTCGTTTAAATAGTAAGTTAAGGTCGAGACGATACGAATTTGCTTAATATAGGGCGTACTGCTGTCGCGATCGGTAATGGTAAATTGGCCCTGACTGGCGCTTTTTATCTTGCCTAGGCGGGAATCGGAATCTTTGGCAAATTTTTCCGCGACCTCACGGGCATTTTGGGTGGCTTCTTGCACCATGGTGGGTTTGACCGCATTGAGCTCAGTAAATAAAAATTCAGTACGGTTATCGTAATCCTGATTGGCGATCGCTATGCCTTCTTTGACAAGGTTAATCATTTGCTTGCGAGTATTCAGCATCAAATCGATTTGGTTAGTGTATATGGATAAATTGACCTTGGCTGAGTAACGATATTTGACATTGGCGTCGACATATCCCTGAGCTTGACGATCTTCAATGGAGGGCAGGGACACGGTGATTTCGGTATCGCTAAAACCTTGTTGTTTTAAAAAGGCGACCACTTTATCGGTTTTTTGCTGCACAGTGTCATAGAGTTTGGGCAGATTGTTATCCACCTCGGTGAAATTAATGGGCCAAATGGCCACGTTGGCTTTCACTTCTTTTTCTGCCAGGCCTTTTACCGTGACACTGCGTTCCATGGCCTTCATCTCCAGCAGGGCTTGTGTCGCACTTTGGCCCAAATACACCATCCCACCGCACAATAAACCTCCAAGAACGAGGGCATGGAACCAGTTGTTTTTTTGCATCAGATGATCTCCTTATTAACATAACACGTTATACCATAACGAAAAATGCTGAAATGTGCACTGGATTTATCTTTATTCGAGTCTGGTTAATTTAAGCCTATGGGGGGATTTATTGCTGAGTTTATGTTAGGGAGCGCTGATGTCGCTGTTAGCGGTTTTCCGTTGCCACCAAAAATGCTTAATTGCAGCCATAAAAAAAGCCGCAAAATGCGGCTTTTAAGGTCTAGCAAAATAGTCAGGGCACGCCCTTAGAACTGGTAGCTGTATTGTACTGAGTAGTACATGGCGCCAGATTTGGTGGTGGCGTTAACGGGGCCGACAATCAGGCTTTTCTCCACTAAATCCACTTCTTCACCTTTCACTAAGGCAATACCGAAATCCACGGTATGCTTAGGATTGATATGATAGCTGAGGCCTGCGGTGTACCAGGTACGGTCTGAATCTGGCATAGACAGTGAGCTTAATTCGTTCACTACACCTTGGTCATGCATAAAGCCTGCGCGTACGGTGAATTGGTCATTGATAGTGTAAGTGCCACCATAGCTAAATAACCAGGAGTCTTTCCATTTGTACTCTTTTAATGCTTGGTTGCCAGCACTATTGATGAGGGTAATTTCTTCGAAATTGCCCCACTGGGTAAATTGGGCCGTGTAATGTACCGCAAAATTAGAGGTAATTTGGTGGAAGCCAGCAAATTGGAAAATATCGGCTAACGGCACATCGAGGCTTTCATGCATTTTGCCAGCCGCTTTGATGTCGCCTTCGACATTAATTGTCGGGCTTAAACGATAGCTTAAACCTAAGCGGTTATTTTCATTTAGCTCAAAGGTGGCACCGACGATCCCGCCCAGTCCCCAACCGTCCGCTTCCACATCGACGAGGGCTTGATTCCCCATATCACGGGTTAAGACACCTTCACCATAGATAGCATCTAAGCCGACACCCACGCTGACTATATCATTAATGCGGTAGGACACGCTGGCGTTAAAGTTAACCGTCGTGACTTCAGTGTTACCGAGCAAATCAAACGGAACCACTGGTTTATTGGATAAAGAGCTGGTATCCGTGCCAGTACCATAATTCGAAAAGGCAGCAAATCCTACGGCAACTTTATCGTTGACGGGATGAATAAAATACACATTGGGGATGATCTTGGTGGTACCAGCATCATCGATGCTGCCTAAGTGGACCGCGCCCTCTTTGAAACTCACATCCTTCACATCCACTTGCACATCAGCCATGGTTAAACCCGCTGAAAAAGCGCTGGTATCAAACAGTGCCATGGCCGCAGGGTTACGGGATAACACTGAAGCGTTATCGGCAATAACAGCATCACCGGCGAAGGCTCGGCCAATACCGGTGGCCGATTGGCTATTTAATTGAAAACCCGCAGCGAGGGTTTGCGTGCTGGTTAAGGCCACAGCAACCGCGATAAGTGTCTTGTTGAATGATTTCATTATTATTCTCTCTTTTGGGTATCAGCCTGAGCGTGATTTGGAGTAATCAACTACCGTTCAAGCCGTTTTAGTCCCCGGCATCTTAGGGATCGAATGTAACCTCAACAAGTCCGACCAGAATATAAATTTGTTAAAATACAGTTAATTAAACTAATTTAAAACAAGGGTATGACTCATGTTGATTGATGTATTGGCTCAATCACTTGATTTAACAGCCGTTGTTTGCAGGCTCAGGTTTTAATTGTGGTTAATAAATTGTTGTGCTCGTCAGTTTGTTAAAATGCGATAAATTGTAAAAAAGCGTACAGTTGTACGCTTTTTTGATTTTAAGATTGTCTTTGATTCAGCGCCTTTGACTCAGTGTCTTTGACTCAGCGCTGGGCTTGTAAGGGCCGTTTTGATTAAAGCTGGGTTTTAAATTCCTCAAATTGCGCGGTGATGGGCGCTTTGGGGGGCGACACTAGGCTGACGAGTACTCCGGCCACCGTCGCGAGGATAAAGCCTGGCAAAATTTCGTAGAGATCAAAAATCCCACCGGATATTGATTTCCACCATACGACGGTCAGCGCCCCGACAATAATGGTCGCAATCGCGCCATTACGGCTGTATTGCCGCCAAAATAACGAGAGTAACACCACCGGGCCAAAGGCGGCGCCAAAGCCGGCCCACGCATAACTGACCAGACCTAGTACGCTGCTGCCTGGGTTTAAGGCGATTATCCCGGCAATCACGGCAATGGCGAGCACGCCTAAACGGCCAACCATCATCAATTCGCGATCATCTGCCTTTGGACGTAGCCATTTGCGGTAAAAGTCTTCGGTGATGACGCTTGAGCAAACGAGTAGCTGCGAATCAATCGTACTCATAATTGCCGATAAAATGGCGGCGATCAGCAGGCCGCCAATCCACGGATTAAAGGCCGCTTGCGCCAGATGGATAAACACGGTTTCTGGATTGGCTAAGGGATCTTGTGCAAAATACAATGATCCGGCAAGCCCTGTCGCGAGGGCGCCGAATAAGGAAATGACCATCCAGCTCATGGCAATTCGGCGCGACAGTGGCAGATCCTTAGCACTACCAATGGCCATAAAGCGTGACAGAATATGCGGCTGGCCAAAATAGCCAAGGCCCCAAGCCCCGAGGGATAATAAACCGATAACGGTGGTTTCGTCATTGATGAGCGTAAGCATCGCAGGGTCGAGCAGCTCAACGCCGGTATGGCTATCGGGGCTGGTGAAAATCGCAAAGGGGATAATCAGTAAGGCGATTAACATTAAGCAGCCTTGGAAAAAATCGGTCCAGCTTACCGCAAAAAAACCACCAATAAAGGTATAACCGACGATAATCGCCGAGCCAATCACTAAGGCGACGTTGTAATCGAGCCCAAACACTTTTTCAAATAAAATGGCGCCGCCCACCATGCCCGATGATGCGTAGAAAGTAAAAAAGACTAAGATAGTGATCGCCGAAACGAGCTTTAAATACCCTTGATTATCCTGAAAGCGTTTTTCAAAAAAATCCGGCAGGGTGAGGGCATTATCGGCTAATTGGGTATAAATACGCAGACGTTTAGCGACAAATAGCCAGTTAAGCCATGCACCTATCAGCAAACCAATGCCAATCCAAGCTTCGCCTAAACCGCCAAGATAGACTGCGCCGGGTAACCCGAGTAACAGCCAGCCCGACATGTCTGATGCCCCGACACTTAAGGCGGTCACGGCGGGCCCCATTTTGCGCCCCCCTAAAATATAATCATCAACCGTATCTGTGGCGCGATAGGCCCAAAAGCCAATCCCCATCATTAATACTAAATAACCAACAAAGGTGATTAAAATTGCGGGTTCAACCGTCATCTTGTTTGGGTCCCATCTTTTTTTAGACAAAGTGGCGGGCATGCTACCAGAACTTTGCTAAAGAGCCCATAAGTAGGTGTAAGTTTGGTGGTTATCGGTAATTTTCTTTAAGAAAACTGATTCATAATGAATGTGAAAAACGTTATTTAATAGTGTTTTACTGTTGGTGAGTTGTGATTTTATTCGCTTTTAAGTTTTCATCTGTTTTTGTTGCTATCAATTCTAAGTCTTCTTAACCAAAATCGCAGATATTAACCCCAATCACCGCAACTTATGGGCACTTTGGCAAAGTTCTGGTAGCATGCGCGCCACTTTGCATAAAAAAGATGGAACCCAAACAAGATGACGGTTGAACCCGCAATTTTAATCACCTTTGTTGGTTATTTAGTATTAATGATGGGGATTGGCTTTTGGGCCTATCGCGC
>NZ_JBOFMC010000239.1:0-5604 GCF_051658185.1 Shewanella sp.
AGCGCGGGAGTAAAGGCGCATGAACTACCACTTCATTCGGCGTGGCTTGCAATAGCGCAGCCCCCGCGCATTGGGGCGACTCGACCTGAAAATACCCCAAAAATGCAACATCCAGCGCCACAAAACGCTCAATTAAAAACCGCTGCTCAGGGCGAATATCGGCTTCAAATAACGCAATCCCCGCTTCCTTCGCGATCCTAATCAAGGTCCGATACACTTGATTTGATGAAGTATAAATGCCACTAACCGCCCCGCCACTAAAGCTTTTTAGGGCTAAAGGAACATATCGCAGCAGTTGCCCTGGCATTTGCAACTGCAACGTCGCCACATCCGTTTGATGACAAAAACACAGATACTCGCCATGGTGAACTTCCACCAGCACGGGCCCTTGCTCAGTAGCCAAATAATATTGCAGCACTAACTGGCCATTACGCTGCACGGCATGGCGCGTTAAGACTCGACCCTGTACACTCGTAGTTGCCATAGCCTCAGGCTTCATTCCCATCGGTTCTCAATAAAATCGCCCATAACGGCAGAAAAGTTTCTTAGGCTATGCAATCACTGTTATTATGTACAGCATTAATTCGATAAAGTAGTGACGCATGTTACCTGACAATGTAAAAAACCAAATCCGCGCCATTTATAAAGACATCGCCAGTGCTATGCCTCAGTTTAGGCCGCGCCGGGAACAAAATTATATGGTGGCTGAAATCTCTAAGACCCTTGCGGGCGACTATGACAAAGATAGACGCATTATTGTGGTTGAAGCCGGCACCGGCATTGGTAAATCATTGTCTTACATTTTAGGCACTATCCCACTGGCCCTTGCGAGCAAAAAAAAAGTCTGTATCGCCACCGCCACCGTCGCATTACAAGAACAGTTATTGCACAAAGACTTACCCTTCTTCCTTGCGCAATCGGGGCTCAATTTTCGCTTTGGTTTAGTCAAAGGCCGCCAGCGTTATGTTTGTCTCGCAAAATTGGCCATGTTGATTGGAGATGATAACAGCAGCCAAATGGCCATGTGGCAAACTAAGCCCGACAATAGCCAGATTGCCATGTTGCAAGAACTGCTAAAAGACTACAACGAAGGCCGCTGGAATGGTGAGTTAGATACCCTTACGACCCCCATTCCCGATCACCTTTGGCAACAAATCGCCTGCGATAAACACAGTTGTCACAGGCAAGTGGCCAGCCACCGAAATTGCCCATTTCATAAAGCCCGTGAAGATGTGGATACTTGGGATGTGTTAATCGCCAACCACAGCTTACTGTTTGCCGATTTAGAATTAGGCGGCGGTGTGATCCTCCCCGATCCTGAAGAGGTGTTTTATGTGATCGATGAAGCGCACCATCTGCCCATAGTCGCACGCGATTTTTCTAGCGCCCAGGCCACCCTCAGGGGCGCTACCGACTGGCTTGAAAAGGTCGGTAAAACCAGTGCAAAGCTGCAAAATCAAATCAAAAGCAATCATATCATTGCCCCTGCTCAGGCGATGCAAGATCATATTGGCGATCTCATCAGCCAACTCAACCAAGTGGCACACTTTTGTGATACCCAAACCAAACAATTTGCCAATCCTGAAAATCGCTACCGTTTTGAACATGGCAAACTGCCTGAGGCGCTTAAACTCCCCGCCGAAAACTTGGCGACTACCGCCAGCCTTGCCCTCAAGCAATTTAATAAAATGCAGCTACTCCTCACTGAAGCGATTAAGGATGGTGACATTCCTAAGCACCAATCCGAAGCCTTGCAGACTGAAATGGGATTTATGCTGCAGCGCCTTGAAAACCTGCAAAAATTATGGCGCATGATGGCCAAGGAAGATCATCCCAAAGGCGCCCCGATGGCGCGTTGGATTGAATTAATCACAGGAAAACAAGTCGATTACCTGTTTAGTGCCTCCCCCATCGAGGTAGGGTTTATGCTCGAATCGATGCTATGGCAAAAAGCGGCGGGCGTAGTGCTGTGTAGTGCGACGCTGCGGGCCCTCAATCAATTTGATCACTTTGCCCATCAAGTGGGCTTATCCTTAAACGATGGCAGTCGTTATTTAGCCCTGCAATCGCCCTTTGATTATCCCAATAACGCTACACTGTATTTACCCAAAATGCAGACAGAGCCAACAGACGATGCCTACAGCGCCGAGCTCGCCAAGCTGATCCTCACCTTAATCGAGGGCGAGATGGCCACTTTAGTGCTATTCGCCTCCTATTGGCAGATGGAAAAAGTGGTTGAACTCCTGGAAGGAAAACTCACCACGACGTTGCTCATTCAAGGCAACGCCCCGCGGCAACAATTGCTTGAGGATCACAAAGCCAAATGCGACAAAGGTGAACCTAGCATTTTATTTGGCACGGGCAGCTTTTCAGAAGGTCTTGATTTACCAGGTGAATACTTAACCAATCTCATTATTACCAAATTGCCCTTTGCCGTCCCGACCTCCCCGGTAGAACAAGCGCATGCGGAATACATCAAACTCAGAGGTGGAAATCCTTTTTTGCAACTGACCATTCCCGATGCTTCACGTAAACTCATCCAAAGTTGTGGTAGATTACTGCGTAAAGAACAGGATTACGGCCGAGTCACCATTTTAGATAGACGTTTAGTCACCAAACGCTATGGCAAATCGCTTCTAGATGCCTTGCCGCCTTTTAGACGTGTAATTGAGTAGGATCACACCTTGGAATTGTTGCTCGAGCCCAACAACTGGGCCCTGTTAGCAGGTATTGGCATCATCGCCGGTTTTATCGATGCGGTCGTCGGTGGCGGTGGTTTATTATCGATACCGGCACTGCTAACCCTCGGCATTGCCCCCCACACCGCGCTGGGCACCAACAAATTGGCGGCCAGTTTTGGCTCGGCGATGGCGGCATGGACCTATTATCGTCAGCAATTTTTTACCCCCCACTTTTGGTATATGACCTTTATTGCCACTATCGCCGGCGCGATGCTCGGTAGCATATTGGTGTATTTAGTGGACAGTCACTGGCTCGAAAAAACCTTACCCCTGCTGATCATCGGTGTCGCCATTTATAGTTTAGTCAGCCCCAACGCCATTTTAGATACCGAGTGTCACGCGCCCACACACACGCCATCGAAACAAAAACAAGGTCTACAGGGACTGATTTTGGGAGCCTATGATGGCTTTGCAGGCCCGGGGATCGGCGCATTTTGGACCGTCAGTTCAGGGTCGCTCTACAAATTACCGCTACTGCATAGCTGCGGCCTTGCTCGGGCGATGACCTTTACCAGCAACCTGACTGCCCTCATCATTTTTAGCGGGTTTGGCCAAGTGCAATGGCAAATCGGTCTGTGGATGGGGCTTTGTATGATGTTAGGGGCCTTTATCGGTGCCCGCTGCGCGATAAAATTTGGGCTGCCGTTTATTCGCCCTGTATTTGTGTTAATCGTGCTATCAATTGCCGCTAATTTAGCTTGGAGCGCATGGTTTTGAATACCGAGCAGTTACTCAACACGTTAAAAAGTCAGCTCAAGTCCCTTGAGCAAGAAGTCATTCAACACGATAACCGCCTGGCAAGCACCCAACGTAAACTCTTGCAGGATACCGAACGTTTTAATTCCGCCTTATTTATGCAACAAGGTGCACTATTGATGCCCTGCATAGAGCAAATCCGTTCAAGTATCAACCAATTAGAAAAACAAATTAGGCTTAAACTGGCAGCTCACACTATCGCCTTAAGCTGTGAACGCATTCAGGACCGATTCACTGCCGTAAAACGTGCCCTGCAAACCACTTCGCTTGATGTTAAATCCAAACACCAACAACGCTCGAGCAACCGCGCCCGTTTTGCCAAGCGCCAACAGCAATCCCATCAGGACAGCGGATTTGGTTGGATCGCGAGCAATGTGTTACACAATAGCCATGAAATCTATCAGGAACTGAATAAGCATCTGAATTGGGCCAAAAAATTTGAACAAAAAATTGCAGAAATGGAGTCAAAACTTGAAAACTGTCATAGTGCTGACAAAATCAATTTGCAAAATGACATCCTTTTGATGCATCGTCGTCTCGGAAAATGCCGGCAAGCTATCAGTTATATAGAAGATCGCATTCAAGCATTCGAACGTCCGTATCAGAGCCATAATCGTTAAGGAGCAACAATGAAATCCCTTTTGCCAATCAGCAGTCTGCTTATGTTACTTGGTTCTGCCTCTGCCTATGCTGCAGATCTCCATATTCCGATGTCCTTTGAATACCTCGCCCTCAACGGTCAAAAAGTCGAATCGAGTGCATTTAACCATAAAAGCAAATTAGCACTGACGCCTGGCACCCACAAAATCGCCATTCGCTACCATGAAATGGTCGAAGATGATTTCAGTGACAGCCAATCGTTTGTAAAGTCATCGCCTTTTATCCTGACCTTAGACGTTGACGGTGATTACCAATATTATCTTCAAGCCGCCGATGGTCAGGTGGTTAAAAAACCTAAAGAATATGCCAAAAATCCACAGATAGTATTAACCCGTAGCGACAAGGGCCAAATCCACTATCAAGTGTCCCAAACCAACATTCAAGAAGAAGGTTTTGTCTCTCGGCTATTTAGTGGTAACCAAGTGACCGATGTCTCCAGCACCGCGGCGCAAGCCACAGGTACTGCCGTCACAGCCACGCCCACACCAGAGGCTGCGCCAGCCGATAAACCTTTAGCTGCCGCCACAACAAATACGCCTCCCAATGCGACGGCCACCCCAGAGCAAATGTTGCAATATTGGTGGCTCCAAGCGGATGATAAAACACGTAAAGAATTTATGAGCTGGGCGATTTCTCAGCTATAAGCTCGCGCATTGAATGAGTATGAACTTAGGCCTAAGGCAACGAAACATTAGGCATCAGTGCTTGCTACAGCGCCGATGATGCTCAATCACTTTTATTATCAATTTGCAGCATCTACGGAGTAAGCGTCCCTGTGTTGGCGCTTACTCATTACAAGTCTTACCCCATTCAAAAGCCGACCAGTCACGCTGGTCTCACCAAAACTTCTGCAAATTCGTTTTCGCTCTACAATTAAGTCCAAAACCCAAGTAAACTTTACATTAAAGCGACAATTGACTTGTTAACTGGCACCGTTGTTTCAGCAAACTCTTTAGGATTACTCAATAACACTCATCATGGAGCACGGCAATGCAACTTGAAATCCGCAACTATTACGAAGTTCTCTTAATGGAAATGTTATCCGATGAAGGATTACTTGATGAATTACCAGAGGATTATTTAGCCGATCTTTGTTGTGTCACCCTCAATCAACTGCCTGTACGCTATATCCGTCACCTCGTCGATACTTATTTTTATGAAGACTACGACGAATTAGCTGCGTTAAAGCGGGAGATCCAAACGGCATTAGAAAAATCGCGGGCGTTTCTCAAACACAACGGGCAAAAAAGGCAGCAGGAAACAACTCAATATGACTTATCATAAGGGGCTCAGCAACCAGATCAGCATATCGCTCTATGAGTAGTATTGAAGTATTGAAGTATTGAAGTATTGAAGTATTGAAGTGATGTTAAAGTGTTGACGATCGCTCGGGGGAAGTATGATGCAAACTAAGCAGAAGGAAGGATAACTTTGGAGGTTCCCCTAG
>NZ_JBOFMC010000240.1:0-4489 GCF_051658185.1 Shewanella sp.
TTTAACGTATCAGAAAAGACAGTATCTAAAAGATGCCCTGCAATGGTGGCGGTCTTAGGGTGATACTCAAGCTCCATCGGAAAATGTTTGTGAGGGCTATCCAAGTTGATGATAAAAAGCCGAGTCGCGCCCAAATGAATGGGGCTCGAAAGGGGCGCCAGTTGGTGGACTGAGCCATCGCCGTAATAGGCTTGGTTAAGCTTAATCGACGGGAATACCAGAGGGATCGCGGAGCTGGCGAGCAAGTGCTCAGTATTGAGCATTTTTCGTATACCACTGCGCCTCGCTCGGGTCCAATTGTCGATGTCTCTCGCTGCTTGAAAAAAGGTCTCAGAACGCGAATTGTTATAGCAAGAGGTGTCAACGCTGAGTGCGGTGAGCGCGCCATTTTGGATATTGCGGTCAATGCGTTTGAAGTCGATGAGCTGATTGAGCAGGAGGCGTAATGGTTCATTATCTAGCAAGCTGCCTGCATCGGTATTGACCTTATCATCTTGTAATCCCTTGAGGGCCATCTTGGCTAAATGACTTAATACCTCGGGGATCGATGTGCGATAAATTTTGCGGGTTTCCATATGGCGCCAGACCCACTCGAGTTTGCGCACACCTAAATGAAAGCATGAGGCATGGGTCGCGATAGATGTGCCATTAATGGCGCCAGCGGAGGTGCCACTGATAATTTTAAAGGGAATGCTATGATTGCGTGGATAACACTGTACTAATGCTTTTAACACGCCGACTTGGTAGGCGGCCCGAGCTCCACCGCCACCCAGGACTAATGCTGTAGATGTTGGCAATCTGCTAACCCAATGGATGTTCAATGGTTTTATTAAAGCAATGCTTAAGGTTAAAAAGCAAGCATTAAGCGGTTACGGTTCGCCGATTTGGATGGTTTTTTTACGCAGGAAGAGAGCCGGGGCTGCATGCGCAGCAGATCCTCAAAAAAATGTGGGGTAAGCCCCATAAAAAAATGCACTTAAGTCGTGCCTTAAGTGCATTATTGTCGATATGGTTGACTATTTACTGTTAGCCGTTCATTTGATTTTTGATGAAATCGACAATCTCGGCAAAGGGGATGTCTTGCTTTTCACCGGTGCGGCGATTTTTATATTCAAACACGCCCGCATCGATATTGCGATCACCAATGACGATAGTATGTGGAATACCAATTAACTCCATATCGGCAAACATCACGCCTGGGCGCTCCTTGCGATCATCGAGTAATACGTCAATGCCTGCAGCACTTAAGTCTTTGTATAATTGCTCGGCGATATCGGTGACGCGGTGTGACTTGTGCATGTTCATTGGCAAAATCCCCACGCTAAACGGGGCGATTGCTTCTGGCCAAATGATGCCACGGTCATCAAAATTTTGCTCGATAGCGGCCGCGACGATACGGCTCACACCGACACCGTAACAACCCATCAGTAGCACCTGTGACTTGCCATTTTCGTCAAGTACGGTGGCATTCATCGATTTAGAGTAGTTAGTGCCCAGCTGGAAGATATGGCCCACTTCAATACCGCGCGCCATCGCATAGGTACCTAAACCATCTGGGGTGGGTTCGCCTTCGACCACATTACGGATATCCGCCGCTTGAGCCAGTGGTAAATCGCGCTCCCAGTTGATGCCAAAGTAGTGTTTATCATCGACGTTGGCACCCGCCGCAAAATCGCTCATCACGCTCACGCTATGGTCGATAATGATTGGCATATTCAACCCTACAGGGCCGAGCGAGCCTGGACCGGCGCCCACGGCGTCACGGATCTGAGCATCAGATGCAAATTCGAGTGGTGATGCCACTAACTCTAATTTATCTGCTTTGATTTCGTTCAGTTCATGGTCGCCACGCACAATCAGCGCAACCAGTGGCGCGGCTTCAGTCGCACCTTTAACAATTAAGGTTTTCACTGTTTTAGTGATATCTAAACCAAATTGTTCAACTAGTTCAGCGATAGTTTTCGCATTGGGCGTATCGACTAAACGTAATTCTGCTGTGGCCGCGCCGCGGGCTTCGGTCGGCAGTGGTGATTCGGCTTTCTCAATGTTAGCGGCATAGTCGCTACCCGTTGAGTAGGCAATCAAATCTTCACCACTTTGTGCCAGAACGTGGAATTCGTGGGACATGCTGCCACCGATAGAACCGGTATCGGCTAGTACAGGGCGGAAGGCTAAGCCCATGCGCGACAGAATGTTGCTATAGGCTTGATACATCGCCTCATAGGTCGCATTCATGGTATCGACGTCCAGATGGAAAGAGTAAGCATCTTTCATCAGGAACTCGCGTGAACGCATAACGCCAAAGCGTGGGCGCACTTCATCACGGAATTTGGTTTGAATTTGATAAAGGTTCAGCGGTAATTGCTTGTAAGAGCTGACTTCTTTACGAATTAAGTCGGTGATCACTTCTTCATGGGTTGGGCCTAACACGAAGTCACGGTTGTGACGATCTTTAAAGCGCAGGAGTTCTGGACCAAACTTATCCCAACGACCTGTTTCCACCCACAAATCAGCCGGTTGCACCATAGGCATAAGGATTTCAATCGCGCCCGCTTTGTTCATCTCTTCACGAACAATGGCTTCGACTTTACGCAGTACGCGTAGACCCGTCGGCAGATAACTGTAAAGGCCTGAGGCGTTACGACGGATCATCCCGGCGCGTAACATTAATTGGTGACTAATAACCTCTGCGTTGGCAGGAGTTTCTTTTTGTGTTGATAGCAGGTACTTGCTGACGCGCATTACCGATGTCCAAATTTGAGTTGAATGGGCGCCATTTTATCATCTGCTTTGATGATGTCACCTATGGATTGAGGTTAAATTCAGTTAGCTGCGTGACAAATCGCATGTTTAAGGCGGGATAGTGGTTAAGGCACGCGTGCTTGGATTATGCTGCGGGTGCCGTTTACTTATCGCGCCTATCGCCAATCACCCTTGCAGGATTACCCGCAACGATAGCCCAGTCGGGCACATCCTTCGTGACGATGCAGCCCATGCCGATAACGGCGTGATCGCCAATCGTGACACCATCAACGATGCCAGCTTGCGCCCCAATCCAGACATCGTTGCCGATGATAATGCCTGTAGACTGAGCCGGTTGTTTATAAATTGGGGCATCGGGCGCCATACCGTGATTAAAGGCATAAATGGTGACATGGTTGGCAATGCGGGTTTGATTGCCGATTTGAATCCCCACGCGCCCACCGTCAAAGGAGCAGCCATGATTGATAGCCACTTCATCGCCTAAGGTGATGGGGCCATGTAAAAAACACTCCGCGGCAATCATGCAACGCTTGCCCATGCGAATATCACGGTTGGGCTCGGCAAATAGCTCGGCTTCTGGCGCGATAAAACATTGCTCACCAATGTGGACCGTTTCGAGGGCGCAAAGAGCCGCTTGTACTTCATCTTGCCAGGGCTTTGCCCAGGCTAAGTGTTTATCTTTTAATGAAAAATACAGCCAAGGCATCCAAGATAAACGCTTTTTATGTTGGCGTTGATAATCTGGCACAGTGTTCGAGTTCGGCGTAGACATTTAGCCACATTTCCCCGGTTTAAGTTCGATGACTTGAATATATTCCCGCTCATCCTCATCGACCGCCATCTGCCAAAAGATATCTAAATCATATAAAGCGATTTGATATAACTTAGGGTCATCCTTGGCTTTTTTATAGGCAGGGCGAGGGTCTTGTCCCAGTACGCCACGGATAAGCACGGCTAAATCCGTATAGGCTTCTTGTTTGCCGTAGGCGTTGATTTGTTCATCGGCAAGATCACTAAACTCGACGGCAATCAGTTTCGGTGCCTCCTGGGCCATGCCGCCGACAGCACCTTCAATCGAATCCGAAAAGGGAATATAGGGCTTAATATCGATAATTGGCGTGCCATCGACCAGATCCATGCCGGAAATTTCAAGGCACACTTTGCCTTTACGCTGTACAACCCCATGCAGTTTTACCACCGACTGACCAATACCATTGGGGCGAAAGGTCGAGCGAGTGGCAAATACGCCGAGTTTTTCGTTGCCGCCTAAACGCGGCGGACGCACAGTGGTTTTCCAGCCTTGGGCAAGATTTTCATGGAAGCAAAATAACAACCACAAGTGGGAATATTGCTCAATGCCTCGCACGGCATCGAGATGATTGATATGGGGCTCAAGCTCAACATAGCCGCGTGCTTCAACGAGGCCAGGTTGTCTTGGTATGCCAAACTTTTGTTTATAAGGCGTTCGACAAGTCGCGACGGCGACAATGTGATTGGTAAAGCTCATGTAAAATTCCCAAGCTGGGTGATAACCGCTATTGGTCTCATTGGCGTTTTGAGCCTAGACATGAGAAAAATAGCGTGTTGATTTAACACTTTTGGTTGTCACGATGCACTGAGCCAGCGGCGCGTTGATGATGCACACGCTCTGATCTATGAGTGCTTGCGATTGTAACGATATTTCCCCAAGGTTTTGGGGCTGGGCTATCTGTCTACGGCGGTAGTT
>NZ_JBOFMC010000241.1:0-19247 GCF_051658185.1 Shewanella sp.
TTGTTGACCCCTCGGGCGCAGGGAATGCTGGCTATCGCGGCGAAAACGGCTGCTTGGACCTGCGCTTTATTCATAGTCTCTGTTAACCCCAAGGGGCCTAGGGCTTTGCCGTTAAGGGCTTGCATGGGCAAGTGCAGCATGATTTCGTGGCCGCTGGCTAGCCCTGCTTGGGCAAGTTGTTCGCTGTGTGGGGCGAGAGGGAGGACCGACAGGGTGACGGCGCTGGGGAGTTCAAGCGCCGTGTTATCGGTGTGTCGATAACCGAGGTCATCGATAATCAATGCTATTTTTGCCCCATAACATGGGGCGGCGGCGAGGGCCAGCAAGGTCAACATTGGTAGAAGGCGCACTGGATTTTATGTTTTTCCTTGTGTTATTGGGTCGCTTGCCTGTCACTTTATGGCTCAGCCGCGCGCGTGCGCTGCTGAGCTTTTGCAAGTGATGGTGGTGTCACTGACATTAAGCGTTGCTATTTATCGTGGTGCCGTATCCAGCTGATTGCGGTGCTAACCAGAGGATCTTGGGCTGCCTGACTCGTCGTTTGTGTGGCATCGATTATAGCCTTAGTGTCTGGGGATGGGCGAGTTGGGTTGGAGAATTTGATGTCTGGCTCGATGCCTATCTCATGGATATTATCCCCTTTGGGAGTGTTGTATTGGGCGATGGTCAGTTTGATGGCGTTACCGTCATTGAGGATGGGGATCAGGTTTTGCACCGTGCCCTTGCCAAAGCTGGTTTCTCCTAAGAGAGTGGCGCGCTCATTTTCTTGCAGGGCGGCGGCCAACACCTCGGCGGCAGAGGCTGACCCTTTGTTGATCAGCACCAGCATGGGGACGTTGGTGAGCATGGTTTGTGGTGACGCAAAGTAGTCGGCGTTGGCATCGAAAAAGCGGCCGCTGGTTGAGACAATTTTACCCTTTGCGAGAAATAAATCGGCAACCTCTATCGCTTGGTCGAAGAGTCCGCCGGGGTTGTTGCGAAGATCTAAAATTACCCCGGTGAGCGAGCGAGTTTGCCACTGGGCGAGAGTGCGGATCATCTCGGCGGTGGTGTTTTCTTGGAAGCTGCTTAAGCGAATGTAGCCAATATGATTGTCAATGAGCTTACTCGTCACCGATTGAATGTTAATTTGGCTGGGTGCGAGGGTGACCTGATATTCCGTGCCGCTGTTAAGCTGGGTTAGGGTGAGCATAATGCTTTGCTTGCGCAAGCTGTGCTGTTTGATTTCAGTGAGTATGTCGTTGAGATTTTTTTCAGAAATGGCGGTGTGATTGAGTTTGATGATCCTATCGCCCGCTTGGATCCCGGCGCGTTGGGCGGGTGAGTTGGCGAAGGGCGCGATGATGCTTAAGTGATCTTTATCGCTGGCCACCTCAAAACCATAGCCAAAGTATTCCCCCCGATTGGTATCTTGTAGGTCGAGCAGATCTTGATGCTTTAAAAAGCTGGAATAGGGATCTAGATGCTCAAAAATGCCCTGAATAGCGGCTTGGACCAACTCCTCACGCGTGACGGTTTTCACATAGTAAGTCTCAACCGTTTCAAGCACATCCTGCAATAGCGGATAGCCAAATTCGTCGCTGATGTTATGGTTGATGTTGTGATTGATGTTATGGCTTATGTCGTCGCAGGTATGCTCACTGAGCGGGTTATTTTTATGGTCACTGCGTAGGTGGGCATCACTCTGGCTCGAGGCGTGCTCTTGGCTGGAGAGGCTAATGCAAAGGCCAAGTAGCAGGCCGATTCCCAGATGGGCGATATTGCGAATGAGTTGCTGCATGGTGGCCCCCGTTGATTCTGGGGGCCGCCACGTTAGCGACAGTATTTCGCTGGATCGACGGCTTGCCCCTTATACCTTATTTCGAAGTATAGGCCAGGCTCTGTCTGTCCACCCGAACGGCCGACTAATGCAATAGTTTCGCCTTTTTTGATCATCTCCCCCGGGCTTTTTAACAGGGTTTGGGCGTGACCATAAAGACTCATGTAGCCTTTGCCGTGGTCAATGACCATCACCATACCAAAGCCGCGCAACCAGTCGGCGTAGATCACTTTCCCCCCCGATACCGCGCGGATATTTTGCCCTTCTGGCGCGGATAACATCGTGCCTTTCCACACCACTTGGCCTGAGCGCGGACTGCCAAAGCTGGCGCTGACTCGGCCTTTAGTCGGCCATTTGAGTTTGCCATTTTGGTTGCCGATGCCTTCCATGGAGGGCGTGTCTTTCATTGCTCGCAGCGCCTGTTCGACGACACGCTTGATGCTAGCCTCTTCAATTTGCAGCTGTTCTAGTTCGGCGCCCTTAGTGCTGAGGGTGCGCTGCAATTCATTGAGGGTCTGTTGACGCTGGTGTTGCTCTTGGGCTAAGCGCTTGGATTGTACCTGTTGTTCGGCCATCAGCTTGGTGAGTTGCTGCTGTTTGCTGGTTTGTGTGGCCTTGATGTCATCGAGCTCAGTCAGCGTTTGTTTTAAGGCGTTGATGGACGCCATTCGCGCTTTGTTGAGGTATTGATAGTATGCCAGCATACGCTCCATGGTTGCGGGGCTTTGCTGGTTGAGCATCATCTTAGTGTAATCGTGGTTACCCGCTAAATAGGCGCTCGCCAGTTGTTTCGACAAGGTGTGTTGCTGGCTAAGCTTGAGGGTTTCTAACTCCTCTTGGCGCTGTTTGAGTTCGGCAAGCGTATTATCTATTTGCGCCAAGCTGGTTTTGGTGCCGTTGACTTTTTTGGCCGCGGTGGCAATGGCTTGTTCATCACTGCGAAGCAGCGACAGTAATTTTTCCCGTTGTTTACTGGTGTTTTTAAGCGCGTTTTGTTGTTGATTGATTTGCGCTTGGATGGATTTCAGCTCTGATTGACGCTTCTGCAAATCAGAAGCGTTAGCCGAAAACGTTAACATCATAAAGCCAGCAAGAACGCTGGCTTGTACAAAGAGTCGAGTGCTCACTAGGTAACGGTTACTCTTTAATGTGGATTAATGGCTTGCCCGTCATCTCGGCAGGTATCGCTTCGCCCAGAAGATGCAAGATAGTTGGAGCGACATCACTGAGTTTGCCACCCGTCTCGATCGTCGCATCGCGGCCGACAAAGATAAAAGGCACGAGCTCACTCGTGTGGGCCGTATGGGCTTGGCCTGTGGTTTCGTCGGTCATTTGTTCGGCGTTGCCGTGATCTGCGGTAATGATGCATTCCCCACCAACCTTGGCCAGCGCATCAACCACTCGGCCGATACAGGCGTCAACCGCTTCACAGGCCTTGACGGCAGCAGCAAAATTGCCAGTGTGGCCGACCATATCGCCATTAGGGTAGTTGCAGACGATCACATCGTATTGAGCGGACTCAATTGCTGCGACCAGTTTATCGGTCAGCTCGGTTGAGCTCATCTCGGGCTGTAAATCGTAAGTGGCGACCTTGGGTGAGTTGATCAGAATGCGATCTTCACCTGCAAAGGGCTCTTCTTTACCGCCGTTGAAGAAAAAGGTTACATGGGCATATTTTTCGGTTTCGGAGATCCGTAGTTGGGTGCGGCCCTGGTTTTGGAGCACTTCGCCTAAGGTATTTACAAGGTTTTCAGATGGATAAGCAATTGGCGCGTGAATATCTGCCGCATATTCCGTCAGGGTGACAAAGTGAACCTTGGGTGTTACCGCGCGGGCAAAACCATCGAAATCGGCATTGATAAAGCTGCGAGTGATTTGGCGAGCCCGGTCAGCGCGGAAGTTCATAAAAATCAGCGCGTCGCCATCTTGCAATGTGGCAACCTGGCCTTGGCTATCGGTGATGGCGGATGATGACACAAATTCATCGTTTTCATCGCGGCCATAGGCGGCGTCTAATGCAGCCACGGCGCTCGTGTACTGAAACTTTGCCTGACCTTGGGTGATGAGCTCATAGGCTTGGGAGACGCGGTCCCAGCGATTGTCCCGATCCATGGCAAAGTAACGGCCGATAACGGATGCAATACGGCCACGACCTAAGGATGTAAAGAGTTGTTCAAAATGGCTTAAACTGCCTTTGGCGCTGCGGGGCGGGGTGTCGCGCCCATCGAGGAAGGCGTGCAGATAAACCTGAGTTGCCCCGCGTGCGACGGCCATGCGGCACATGGCTTCAATATGTTCTTCATGGCTGTGAACGCCGCCGGGAGAAAGTAAGCCCATAATGTGCACCGCGCCGCCAGCGGCTATCGCCGCATCAATGGCGTGGCATAGGGCGGGATTGTGCTCAAACTCATGATCGCTAATGGCTTTACTGATGCGCGTGAGCTCTTGGTACACAATGCGGCCAGAGCCTAAATTGATGTGGCCTACTTCAGAGTTACCCATTTGGCCGTCGGGCAGACCAACATCGAGCCCCGAACCCGAAATCAAACCGTGGGGATATTGGGCATTGAGGCGGTCGAGCACTGGGGTGTTGGCATGGAAAATCGCATTCATGTGCGTATTTTCACGGTAGCCCCAGCCATCGAGGATCAATAACGCAATGGGGCGTTTAGGGGTCGTCATGGTATTTCCTTTAGGGGTTAAGAAGCGCGATAAATCTGAAATTGGTCAAATATTACTACGTTAGCTGAGTCCAAAAAAGCGCTTTACAGAGATTAAGGCGAGCGAAGCGCCGATTTGATCCTCGGTGCGCGGGCTGGGTCGCCTTACTGCGACTAAACTGCTGCAATCTGCTAAGGCAATGGGTATACTCTGTGCCCTCATCGACTTTTGCCATTTATACGGGCTGTAATCATGCAAGAATATATCGAATTTTTTAAAGCTAACCCTATGTTAAGTCTGGCTTGGGTGGGTTTATTTGTTGTACTCGTGGTCACTGTGATCAAGTCGAGCCTCTCGAAAATTAAAACCATTAATCATCAAGAGCTCACTATGATGGTGAATCGTCAGGATGCCAAAGTGGTGGACGTGCGCTCAAGCGATGAGTTCCGTAAGGGTCATATTGTTGATGCAGTTAACGTTACGCTTGCGGAAATCAAAAATAATCAAACTACTGCCCTTGAAAAGTATAAAGGCAGTCCCATTATACTCGTATGCAATGCCGGCATGACCTCATCTCAAGCCGCTCAGCTTTTAAGTAAACAGGGTTTCGAGAATCTGTATAACTTAAAAGGCGGTATGGGTGAATGGCATGCTGCGAATATGCCGGTTTCAAAAAGCAAAAGATAAGTTGTCGACGGCAGTGATGAGGTGTGCGGTAGCTGAATATTCTCAAGCAGCACAAGCGTCATCATTGCTGGGTACACTGAACCTGCGGTCGCGATGGTTTTACAGTCAATGTGTAGACTCATTAGCATGCCGTGCTTTAGGGTGACAAGTGGGAACGGCGCAGGGAGCTACAGCAGGCCTTAAGTCGTAAAGCTCAAATAAAATAGACAGATAAGTTAGCCTTCGACGAAGGGCTGGCACAACAACATTGATAGGATAGGTAGAAAATTATGGCTGAAGTAGCAAACAACGAACAACAAGCCCCACAATTCAACATCCAACGCGTGTACACCAAAGATGTTTCTTTTGAAACGCCTAACAGCCCAGCAGTATTCCAAAAAGAATGGAATCCAGAGGTTAAGTTAGATCTAGACACGCGCAGCGCGAAATTGGCCGATGACGTTTACGAAGTGGTTCTGTCGTTGACAGTGACTGCTCAAAACGGCGGCGAAACGGCATTCCTGTGTGAAGTACAGCAAGCAGGTATCTTCTCTATCGCAGGCTTAACTGAGCCACAACTGGCACATTCATTAGGTGCATATTGCCCTAACATTCTATTCCCTTATGCTCGTGAAGCGGTAAGCAGCTTAGTTTCTCGTGGTACTTTCCCACAATTGAACTTAGCACCAGTCAACTTTGACGCTCTGTTTGCCCAATACGTGCAACAACGCCAAGCTGCAGCCGCTGCACCAGCTGCTGAAGAAGCAAACGCATAATTACATGAAAAACTCTGCCGATATCACGGTGTTAGGGGCGGGCTCATATGGCACCGCCCTTGCCATCTCTTTAGCCAGCAACGGTCACAAAACGCTGTTATGGGGACACGACCCCGTACACATGCAAACGCTGGCACAGGACAAGTGCAACCAAGCCTTTTTGCCTGATATTGCGTTCCCGGCCTGCTTAGAGGTCGAGGCCGATTTGGCTAAAGCCTTAGCCGCCAGTAACAATGTGTTGGTGGTTGTGCCGAGCCATGTGTTTGGTGCTGTGCTTGAACAAGCCAAGCCTTTATTGCGTCCCGATGCTCGCATTGTATGGGCGACTAAAGGACTTGAGCCAGAAACTGGCCGCCTGTTACAGGATGTCGCCCGTGATGTGCTTGGTGATAAGTATCCGTTAGCGGTGTTGTCTGGGCCAACCTTTGCCAAAGAATTGGCCATGGGATTACCGACGGCAATATCGGTCGCGGGAACCTGTCCCCAGTTTACTGAGGAACTGGTGGAATTGCTCCACAGCCCTAAACGCCTGCGGGTGTACGCTAACGACGACTTTATCGGTCTGCAATTAGGCGGCGCGGTAAAGAATGTTATCGCCATTGGTGCAGGGATGTCTGACGGAATTGGCTTTGGTGCCAATGCCCGTACGGCATTAATCACCCGTGGTTTAGTCGAGCTGACACGCCTAGGTGAAGCCTTGGGTGCCAATGCGGCCACCTTTATGGGCATGGCGGGCCTCGGTGATTTGGTGCTAACTTGCACCGACAACCAATCTCGAAATCGCCGTTTTGGTTTGGCCCTCGGTCAAGGTTGTGATGTCGACACCGCTCAGGCTGAAATTGGCCAAGTGGTTGAAGGTTATCGCAATACCAAAGAGGTGTTTACCCTTGCTAAGCGTCTTGGGGTAGAAATGCCGATCACTGAGCAAATTTACCAAGTGTTGTATCAAGGAAAGTCGCCGCTCGATGGCGCTAAAGAACTGCTGGGCAGAGAGAAGAAATCAGAAACGCCTACTCAGTAACGGGTCGGGGCGGATATTAAGCTGTAATGCCTAATAGGTGAAAGGGTGCTAAAATAGCGCCCTTTTTTATGCCCGATCGCCAAGGGCGTTGATGCTCCCGATAGTAGACCGGCACCGCCTTTATCTATCAAGGCCTGATGCTGAAGGGGGATGGCTTGCCATTTTGAATCAATTTATCAACGGGAGTATGAGTGTGAAACATCATGATGTGATTATTATCGGAGCTGGCGCCGCAGGGTTAATGTGTGCTGCAACAGCGGGTTACCGAGGTCGTGATGTGCTGGTACTCGATAATGCCAAGCAAGCTGGCCGTAAAATTCTCATCAGCGGCGGTGGCCGTTGTAACTTCACCAACCTTAAAGTCGAACCCGCTAACTTTATCTGTGGCAATCCGCATTTTGTTAAATCAGCGCTGGCGCGTTATCCCTCACAGCAATTTATCGAACTGGTTGAACGCCACGGGATTGAATATCACGAGCGCGACCATGGCCAATTGTTTTGTAATGATTCCGCCAAAGACATTGTCACTATGCTGCTGACGGAGTGCGACTGGGCGGGCGTGAGCATCCAACTGCGCACCGATATTTTATCCGTTCGTAAAAGCGAAGCTGGCCGCTTTGAGTTGAACACCTCGAACGGTGAGCTAAGTTGTGATGCCCTGGTTGTTGCCACCGGCGGCTTATCTATGCCCAAGCTCGGCGCCACGCCTTACGGTTATCAATTGGCCGAGCAGTTTGGCCTTAATGTATTGCCTACCCACGCGGGGCTTGTGCCTTTTACCTGGCATAGCGACGATAAGATTCGCTTCGAGCCCTTGTCTGGCATAGCGGTGCCGAGCCGCATTACCGCCAAAAATGGTACCCACTTTAGCGAGGCGCTGCTGTTCACTCACCGCGGTCTATCTGGCCCCGCGATTTTGCAAATTTCCAACTATTGGCAAGCGGGCGAGACTATAGAAATCAATTTATTACCCAATATGGATCTGGCGCAGGCGCTCGAGCAACAACTCGCCGCGCACCCCAAGCAAAGTTTGCGCAATACCTTAAGTCAGTGGTTACCTAAGCGGCTGGTGGAAGTATTATTCGATGAGGCTTTATTAAACAAAGCGTTAAATCAATTAGTGCATGCAGAGCGCGCCAAGCTGGTTGATGATTTGCACTGCTGGACAGTATTAATGAATGGCACCGAAGGCTATCGTACCGCCGAAGTGACGCTAGGCGGTGTCGACACCCACGAGTTGTCCTCTAAAACCATGGAGGCCAGCAAAGTTGCCGGCCTGTATTTTATTGGCGAAGTAATGGATGTCAGTGGTTGGTTGGGCGGGTTTAATTTCCAGTGGGCTTGGGCCTCTGGGGTCGCTGCCGGACAAGCGGTGTAGCAGTGTTTGGGGCATAAAGTTGGTATCCTTGGGGGGACTTGTTTACCCCTTTATTGTCACTCGACAAACAGGCCTCGCTTGCTTAGCTCATTGCGGGCGGCGGCTTTTGATTGGTGTGATAGGCTTTGGGTGAAATCCGCTAGCCAATGACGTCAATAACGCTTAGGATCGGAACTGCATTTTTTAGCCAACATATTGTGGAGTATCAAAACATTATGGGTATCAGAGCCATAGTTGTAGACACGGCAGGCACCACGACAGACCTCAACTTTATCCAAGATGTACTCTTTCCTTATTCAGTCAAAGCCTTACCTGATTTTTTGGCGCAGAATCAACATAATGTCTTGGTTGAAAACTGTATCTGTGACACTAAGGATATCGCCCTCGAGCCCGAGGCGGATTTAGCTCGCGTGACTCAAATTTTGCAGCATTGGGTCAGTGAAGACCGTAAGGCGACCCCGCTGAAAACCCTGCAAGGCTTGATTTGGAAGCAAGGCTACGCCCAGGGTGAGTTTAAGGGGCACATTTTTCCCGATTTTATTGAGGCGGTTAAGCGTTACAGCAAGCAAAATTTGCGGATTTACAGTTTTTCATCGGGCTCGGTCGATGCGCAAAAATTGTTATTTAGCCACAGCGATGGCGGCGATTTAACGGCGATGTTTAATGGCCATTTTGATACCCGTACTGGTAACAAATTGGATAAGCAAGCTTACTGCAATATTCTTAACACCATCAGCTTAAGCCCTAAACAAGTACTGTTTGTGTCTGATGTGCTGGAAGAATTAAAGGCTGCCGACGCCGCCGGGATGATGACCTGCCAAATGGTGCGTGATAGCGCGCAGCGCACGGGGGATTTCCGTAAGGTGACTAGCTTTGATGAGCTGATTATCGACTGATGTGTCGGCGCTAATATGCGGTTTAACCCGCAGCCCTATTCATCGAGAAAGCGACCTTAAGGTCGCTTTTTGTTATATGTTGTCCAGCGTCAATAGGATATCTTCACTTGTCGCGGGGTTATGATACTGCTAGTCTGGCGTGATTAAACGAGCGTTTCAATTTAGGATGATTGCCATGGACATCGCAATGGACATTGTATCGAAAAATGCGAGCGAACAGTTCCTCGCGCAGCACCCTATCGTGACCGAAATCCCCGTGGCGTGGGGCGAAATGGATGCCTTGCAGCATGTTAATAATGTGGTGTATTTCCGCTATTTCGAAACCGCGCGTATCGACTTTTTTAATCGCCTCTTTCCGCTCGAGACCCTGTATCAATCCGGTGTCGGCCCGGTGATCAGCGAGAATCAGGCGCGCTATAAACGCCCGGTGACCTTTCCCGATACCCTGTTAGTCAGTGTAAGCATCAGCGATATTCAACGCGATAGATTTACCATGCATTATCAGGTGTTTAGTAAAAAGCAGCAGGCGGTAACGACCTTAGGCACATCGGTGGCGGTGATGTTTAATTTTCAAACGGGTCAAAAAGCCGAGCTTCCCACAGAATTACTCGCCCTTCTTAAACAACACGAACAAGCTTAAGCTAACCGAGTCGATGGCTAAACTGCCAGCACATTTTAGGCCGTATTCAGAGGGAGTTTGTATGTCAGAAAAAGCACAAATTGCAATCACCATTGAACATCAACAGGATAAACAACGCTTTGTGATCCCCGTTGATGGGCATGAGGCGGTGCTAGAATATCGACTCGATGGCAAACATATCAATTTTTGCCGCACTTATGTCCCCGACGAGCTGCGCGGCAAAGGTCTGGCCGAGCGTTTAGTGCGCCATGGTTTGAAGTGGGCTAAAGCCCAGCATTTCGAGATACAAGCCAGTTGCTGGTATGTGCAAAAGTTTTTGAAAAACTAGCCAGAATCCCCCATACCGCAGGCTTGCTTGCGCTGTTGCAGAGCGCCTCCCCCGGCAGAAGCGTGTCTTAGGGCTTTACTGCCGGTGACCGTTATGGCGATGTCAGCTACGGAACATAAACTTGCTCACTTAAACTTCTGAACTTAAGCTTCCAAACTAAAACTGACGAACTAAAACTGACGAACTTAAGCTTCATTGGCTTGTGTGTTTGGGCCGCTTAAGCTAGCGAGAACGGTACGGATCCCCGTCGGGATTGGCCGGCTTTTTTCGCTGCCGTAGTCGTAGTGCACTAAGGTGGTTTTCACTTCGGCAGTTTTATTGCCGGCTTGCCAACAGGTTTGGGTCAGCTCAAAACTGCTATTGCCGATACGGCTAACATAGGTTTTTACCGTCACGCTTTTGCCGTAGTACGTCGGTGCGATAAAGGCCACGGTAAAGCCTGCCACAATTAAGTTCCACTGATGTAAATCCAACTCGGGATTAAAAATCTCGAAGATTGGCGTACGCGCCGCCTCGCACCATACAGGGATCACGGTGTTGTTGATGTGGCCTAGGCCGTCGGTTTCGGTAAATCGCGGGTGGATGTCGAGGCTTAATTCGGTGACAGACATGGGGCATTTCCTTTTATTATCAATAAACCGCAGTGAAGATGCGCCATAGGTTATCAGGGAAATGACTCGAAAGCGTCGCCAATATTGATGCTTTCGCTTAAGGCTCTCAATCGTAACCATTGAGGCGTAACCGTTTAGGGGCTGCCACTGAGGTAAAGCGCCTTCGGGAGAATGCCTGAGGGAGGGCGGCTTTTAGGTGAGTAAACTTATCGATTACGCTTGCGAGACTGAATGTGCAGGGCAGAGCTTACGCCATGTGGCTCCATGGCATGCCTCTCGAGCGGGGGAGGCTGATGATGCAAAAGGCCGCAGAGCGGCCTTTTGGGACAAGTCGTTAATTGTTAACTGTTGTACATAGCATTAATTTCGTGGGCGTATTTATGGTAGATCATCTTACGGCGCAGCTTAAGGGTCGGCGTAATCAAGCCCGCCTCCATTGAAAAGGCCTCCGGCAGCAGAGTGAACTTTTTAATTTGCTCAAAGCCTGCCAGTTCATGTTGTAGCTGTTTGAGGCGCTGCTCAAAATGCTCAACCACATGGCTATGGCGTAATAGCTCCAGTGAGGACTCGTATTTCAGGCCCTTTTCCTTCGCCCACGCTTCGAGGGACTCAAATGCCGGCACGATTAACGCGGTAACATAGTTACGCGCATCGGCAATAATCGCCACCTGTTCGATGAACGGGCAGCAACCTACCGCGCCTTCAACTCTTTGTGGTGCAATGTATTTGCCGTTTGAGGTCTTCATTAATTCTTTGATGCGATCGGTGATAAACAGGTTGCCGTTGGCATCGATACGGCCAGCATCGCCGGTTTTTAACCAGCCATCTTCAAAGGCGGCCGCGGTCTCTTCTGGGCGATTGTAATAGCCGCGCATCACGCTGGCGCTGCGCACTAGAATCTCATCATCTTTACCGAGTTTGATCTCGGTTTCGGGCAGCGGTTTGCCGTTTGAGCCTGGCACGCGATTGTCTAAGGTGTTGCAGGTGACCGTTGCATTGGTTTCGGTCATGCCGTAACCACAAAGTACTGGCACACCAATGGCATGGAAGAAAGCCCCGACATTGATATCGAGAGCCGCGCCACCACAGGGCATAAATTTTAAGCGGCCACCGAGCACGGCTTGCAGCTTGCTGTAGACCAGTTTATTGGCCAATTGCCACTGCAGCGATAAACCGAGGCTGCCTGTTGCGCGGCCTTGGTTGACTTCGAACTGGCGCTCGCCCACACGCATCGCCCACGCAAACAGCTTTTTACGCCCCTCGGCGGATTTGGCGACTTTATCTTGGACTGCGCTATACACTTTTTCCAGAAAACGTGGCACTACGCACAGGGTGTGTGGGCGCACGGCACTGATCGCCTCTTTGACTCTGTGGGTATTTTGCAGATAAACGTTATGGCCACCGCGGCACAGTACGTAAAAACTCCAGCTGCGCTCAAACACATGGCTCAGCGGCAGGAAAGCCAAGGAGACATCGCCGCAGCCAAAGGCCAGCTTTTGGTCGTGTTGGCGTATGGTGGCGGCCATGTTGCGATAATCCAGCATCACCCCTTTGGGATCACCCGTGGTGCCCGAGGTATAAATTAAGGTAAGCAGATCATCAAGATGAGTTTGTTGTAGGCGCGTGGCCAATTCGCCCGCTTGGTCTGCGCCTAGGGTTGCCTCGTCGGCTAATAGGGCATCAAGCGAAAAGTGCTGCTGCGCTTTATCAGCGGCGATGACGACGCTGCTATCAAAAACAATCACATGCTCTAGGCTTGGGCAATGTTTTTGCAGCTCGCAGGCCATGGCATATTGTTTGGCATCATCAACAAATATCACCTTAGCGGCGGCATCGTTAACGATAAAACTGGCTTGCTCAAGGGTGCTGGTGGGGTAAATCGGCACCACAATCGCACGGCTCTTGAGTGCGCCCACATCGGCACAGGTCCACTGCGGGCAGTTTTGTGCGAGGATGACGCAGCGGTCTTGCACTTGTACGCCCAATTGGATCAACACCTGTGCAATTTTATTGCTGATGTGATCGAATGCTTGCCAGCTCACTTGATGCCAAGGAGCCGCCATTTCAAAACCTTCCAGCGCAATAGCGTCCTTTAACGACTGGCTCTGCTGCTGTAAAAGTTGAATTAGATGATATTGTTCGAGAGACATAGGGGACTCACCTTTTAGCTTACAAGTGTACCGCTTTGGCCGCATTCTACCCGAAGGCGACATAAAAACTAAGAGTTTTTGCTCTAAGCTTGTACAAATGTCGCTCCCGTCACGTTGTCCATTAACATTTTGCAGTAAGGCACCTGCTGCCGTAAGGCGTGGATGCTCGAATGCCTGATGTTGTCGCTGAGCGTCCTGTTGGGCTTGCGTGACGCAGGTGAGTAAGCCAGCGCGGCCGACGCTGGGGATGCGGGCGACGTTGGCTGAAGCTCTGCCGCTTGGCGAATTGGCTAAAGCAATCATGGCGTGGCGTAAGTGGAGCCCGTGGCGCAAGGTGAGGGGGGCTAATATGCCCCGATGCTTGAGTTTAGCTTGATACTTCAACTCATTTTGATACTTTAGCGTATCTTGATATTTCTGTTTATTTCATTCAGTTGCGTATGTTAACGCGCCAGCATTGCTTGGCTCTCTGTGGTTGTTACGGCGCCCTTCGGCGCCATTTTGGGGGTGTTGGGCGGCGAATGCAGTGGCTCTGCGGCTAAGTTATTATGGTTTTCAACACAAAAAGGAAAGGTTCTATGGCACAGAGGAAGTTGAATCACGCCCTGCGGCAGGGGTTGCCCGTGCGCTTGGGTGGCATGAAGGGCGAGGGCGGCTTGGATTGGCGTCGGGGCGCGATCGGGCTTATCTGCGCCGTGGGCGCCTGTGTGAGCGGTATGCTCTCGGCGCAGTCGCTCAGTATCGGGGCGCACCTGTCTGCGAGCAGCCAACCCTCGAATGCTCCGTCCTCTACGCTGTTATCCCCGTCGGCGCCGGCAAGTACCTGTTATGTGGAAGGCGTCTCCGACCGCTTGCAGTGCGGCTTTGTGACCGTGCCCGAAAATCCCAATCAGCCCGATGGCAAGCAGATCTCTGTGCATTATGTTGTCCTGCCGGCGGTGAAAAATGATAACCATGAAGAAGCGCTATTAGCCATCGCTGGCGGCCCGGGGCAATCGGCCATTGATAATGCGGCAAGCTTTAATGCCATGCTAAACAAGGTGCGGCAGCAGCGAGATATTTTGCTTATCGATCAACGCGGTACTGGTCGCTCAAACCTACTTAATTGCGATGTAGGCGAACAATCCTTACTTGCCATCAACGACGACAACATCGATAGCTTAGCCGAGGCGCAAAAATGCCGAGATCAATTGGCGGGTAGCGATGTCACCCAATACGGCAGTCTCAATGCGGTGAAAGACTTCGAAGCCGTGCGCGCCCATTTAGGCTACAAAAAGCTGCATTTATACGGCATTTCCTACGGTACACGCATGGCGCAGCTTTATATGCGCTTGTATCCCGAACATTTAGCCACGGTCACCTTAGACGGCATAGTGCCGATGCAGCAGGGCGTATTAGAAATTGGCGCGGCGATTGAGCGTGGCTTTGATTTGCTATTTAAAGACTGCCAGCAAACTGCAGCCTGTCATGCCCAGTTTCCTGAGCTTAAGGCCGAATTTGACCAAGTGGTTGCGAAATTGACTGAAGGGCCAATCACGGAGCAAGTACACGACCCCGTCACAGGTGAAAAAACGTTGCTCACCATGACCCGCGCGAAGTTTTACGGTGCGATCAGAATGGCGCTGTATCAAACCAACGTGCGCGCCTTAATCCCCCATGGGATCCATCAAGCCGCCAAAGGGAATTATCAACCGCTACTCGGATTGTATGCCTTAACGACCGATGGTGCGGGCATGGCGATGGGCATGCACGCCTCCGTAGTGTGTGGCGAAGACATCCATCGCATCACCCCGGCGATGCGTGAACAAGCTAAAACCTCCTATGTCGGCAAAACCATGCTCGACAGTCTCGAGGCCTCTTGCTCGGTGTGGAAGGTGCCGCCCGTCGATGCCAGCTTTAGTGAACCGATTAAAAGCGATATCCCAACACTGTTGCTCTCGGGTGAAATCGACCCCGCCACCCCACCGAGTTGGGGGGAGCTTGCCATGGAAAAACTCAGCAACGCCAAACACTTTATCGCGCCCTACGCGACCCATGGGGTGGCCTATCAGTCCTGCGCCAATCACTTAGTGGCCGAGTTGGTGCGTACTGGCTCGGTTAAGGATCTCGATGGTGAATGTTTGAAGAAGGATGTGCGTCGTAGCTTTTATTTAAATGCCAGCTCGGTTGAGCCGCTCACAACCGAAGCCGCCACCCCATCAGCCCCATCAGCCAAAGCTAAGGATAAGCCCAGCACTGGAGCCAAGGAGTCATTATGATCAAAGTATCTCATCTTTCTAAGCGCATCGGCGAAGTGCAGGCCTTAAACGATTTGAGTTTTGTGGCCGAAAATGGCCAAATTACCGGCCTACTCGGCCCCAATGGCGCGGGTAAAACCACCTGTTTACGCACCATTTTTGGCTTGTTAAAACCCGATACCGGTACCGCTGAAATTGAAGGTATCGATGTCGCCCTCGACCCGATTGGTGCCAAGCAGCAGCTAGGCTTATTCCCTGATCCTTTTGGCTTGTATGAACGCCTCACGCCACGGGAATATATCCGTTACTTTGCCGAACTCAGTGGTTTATCCGCAAGCGATGCCAAGGCGGCCACCAGTCAGGTTATCGCCAAACTGCGCCTCGAAGATATCAGCGAGCGCCGCTGCAAAGGCTTCTCCCAAGGGCAACGAATGAAAACCGCCCTCGCTCAAGCCATTGTCCACAACCCGAGCAATATTATCCTCGACGAACCGACCCGTGGGCTGGATGTGATGAGCACCCGTTTGCTGCGCGATATTCTTATCGACCTTAAAAATCAAGGGCATTGCGTGCTGTTTTCCAGCCATGTGATGCAGGAAGTCGCGGCCTTGTGCGATCAAGTGATCGTCATGGCCAAGGGCCGAGTGGTCGCCATCGGCAGCCCTGAGCAGCTTTGCACACAAACGGGTAAAGCCTCGCTTGAAGATGCCTTTATTGAGCTTATCGGTACCGATGAGGGCATTGCCGCATGATGATGCTTAACAATCACAGCATTAACGCTCACACACATTGCGATAACGCCTGCTTAGGTTTAAGAGCGAACGGTCACACTCGGGATAAGGAATAATCATGAATAAAATCATCGCAATGGTTCGCAAGGAGTTGCTCGACGCCGCCCGCGATAAACGCTCGGTGATGGCGGGACTCTACTACGCCATCGGTACGCCGCTGATCATGTGTGGCCTGTTTATGGTGTTAATCGGCCAGCTCACCAGTCCGGACGATCTTAAAATCCGCATCACTAACCCCGACAAAGCACCGGACTTAGTGCGGTTTTTATCCAACAAGGGCATAACGCAAGGTGAAACTGGCACGAAGGATCTCAAAGCCATTGAGCTTATCATCAGTCCCGACTATGCCAAGGAGATGAACCAAGGCAAAGGCGCCGAGATCACTATCGTTGCTGATAATTCCGAGGAAAAACTGCAAAACTCGATTCGGCGCTTAGAGAAACAGTTGCAGGCCTATAGCGCCGAAATGGGCAGCCTACGCTTGATTGCCCGTGGTATCGATCCTCGCGTGGTGCAGCCACTCAAAGTGAATATCCACGATCAGGCCACCACCGACTCTAAAGGCGGAATGATTTTGGGGCTGGCGATTTTCACTATGATTTACTCAGTGTTTATCTCGGGGATGAATTTGGCCATCGACACCAGCGCCGGTGAGCGTGAGCGTAACTCTTTGGCATTGTTACTCAGCCACCCGCTGACGACGCGCCAATTAGTGCTCTCTAAAATCATCGCCGTCGGTCTGTTTGCCATGCTCGGTTTAGTGTTGATTTTATTGGTATCTAAGGTCGCCTATGCCTTCGTACCTTGGCAGGAACTTGGCTTTAGCGTCAACATTACCAGCAAGTTTATGGCGCTGATGCTGCTGGTCGGTATCCCCGTCGCCCTGATGGCCGCTTGTTTGCAATTGTTTGTGTCTTTTATGGCCAAAACCTTTAAGGAGGCACAGTCCTACCTGACCATGGTGCTGTTTGTGCCTTTGGCGCTGTCGATGGCGGCCAGCTATAACATTGCACCAGAGGTGCTGCAGTGGCTGCCGGTCTCAGGTCAGCAGCAGGCGCTGATGGACTTTGTCAAAGGTAAGGATTTGCCGCTGTTGCAGTTATTGGTCTCTACCTTAGGTACGCTCGCCATTGCCCTCATCCTCGCCTTCGGAATGGAGAAATCCCTTAAAAGCGAGAAGGTGGTTTTTGGCTTGTAGTTTGGTTTAGCCATTTCTGCATGTTCATCAAGCTAGACATTGGTTGCGGGATGTCGCAGAGTAACGTCCGACGTTGTTTAACAAAAGGAATGAGTATGTTTAGCCATATTATGATTGGAGCAAATGATGTTGAAAAATCAAAAGTTTTTTATGATGCCATCCTATCAGTATTAGGGTATCCCGCGGGCGTGATGGATGCCAAAGGCCGCTGTATTTATGTCAATAATGGCGGAGTGTTAGCGATCACTAAACCCATCAACGGCGAAGCCGCTACCCATGGCAATGGTATGACGATTGGCCTTAAAGTGAGTAGCCCGGCGTTGGTCGATGCTTGGCATGTCGCTGGATTAGCTAACGGTGGCGTGGCCTGTGAAGATCCGCCGGGCATTAGAGTGAGCGGTGATAAAAAGCTGTATTTAGCTTATTTACGCGATCCTGCTGGCAATAAGTTGTGCGCCACTCACTATATGTAATGAAATAGCGTGATGTAATGGAATAGCGTGCTGAAAAGCTATCGTGAACCGCTCCGTTAAGGGCAGGGCGTTTACGATTGGCTGGGCGATTGAGGTGAGCAATAAAAAACCACTGTTTATACAGTGGTTTTTTTGTTGAGTGACTTACGCTGCGCTGCCGTCACGGCTGGCAACTTAAGGTTCTGGGTAACTTAAGGCTATTTGGCTTTGGGCCTAAAGGGTTTGATCACCGCTTCGTTGCACTCTAAATAGGGGCCTTCCATGAGATCAATGCAATAAGGAATGGCGGGGAATACCGCATCTAAACATTCGCGAATAGATTTAGGTTTGCCGGGCAGGTTGACGATCAAAGAGTCGCCCCGTAAGCCTGCGGTTTGGCGCGATAAAATGGCCGTTGGGACAAACTTTAATGACTCGGCGCGCATTAGCTCACCAAAGCCTGGCATCATGCGATCACACACGGCCTCGGTGGCCTCTGGGGTGACATCGCGTTTGGCAGGGCCGGTGCCACCGGTGGTGACAATCAAGCAGCAATCTTGCTCATCGGCCATCTTAATCAGGGTGGCTTCGATGATATCCTGCTCATCGGGGATCACTTGATAAATCGGCTCCCACTCGCTAGTGAGGTAGTCGTTAAGGGTATCGATAATCGCCTTGCCGGAGATATCCTCATAAATCCCCGCGCTGGCACGATCGCTGACCGTCACAATACCGATTTTTGCTTTGCTCATAGGAAATCCCCAATGGTGTCGAAATAAATCAAGGTTGAAAAAAAGCCTAGGAATAACGGCCAGAATAAATGAATGTCAGTTAGACCATAAGTTACTGCTAACATAGCACAAACGCCGGGAAAAGGGCGCGGGTAAAACGTGATGTGACTCGCGCAATAGGCGTTGAAAAATGCCGTCTACACTGGCGGGGTATGCCATTATGCACGCTGGGCACTGAGGTTTTTATCCATCGTTCACGCCCGTAGTTCACCGCAATCGCAATCAATCTAGGATAGCTCACTTGGTTTAACCTTATGTTTAACGTGTTTTGTAATAAGGCGAAAAATCGCCAACTGTTGGCGCTGGCGCTGCCAATGATCCTCTCAAATATCACCATCCCCTTGTTAGGGCTGGTGGATACGGCGGTGATTGGCCACCTCAGTGATGCCTATTACTTAGGCGGCGTGGCTCTTGGCGCGACGATGATCACGCTTATCCTTTGGTTGCTGGGCTTTTTGCGAATGGCGACCACCGGGTTGGTCGCGCAGGCCTATGGCGCTAACGATGTGCTCGGACAGCATAAGTTGTTAGTGCAGGGCGTGATGCTCGCAGTGCTGTTGGGGGGGGGTGCCATCGCCTTACAAGCGCCGATATTGGATCTTACCCTCAATTTAACGCAGGCGAGCAGTGAGGTTGAGCGCTATTGCCGCGAGTATTTTCAGGTGCGGGTGTGGTCGACCCCCTTTGCTCTCATCAATTTAGTGATGCTGGGCTGGTTGCTTGGGCGCCAGCAACCTAAGGCGGCGATGTGGCAGCTGATGATTGCCAATCTTGCCAATATTGTGCTCGATCTGCTGTTTGTGATCGGTTTGGCTTGGGGGGTGAAGGGGGC
>NZ_JBOFMC010000242.1:0-11182 GCF_051658185.1 Shewanella sp.
GCCCTGATCCAAGCGGTCTCGAGTGATACCAACTCCAACGTACTGGCCACGCCCTCGATCACCACCTTGGATAACCAAGAAGCTTCCTTTATTGTCGGGGATGAAGTGCCGATCCTCACGGGGTCAACTGCCAGCTCAAATAACAGCAATCCTTTCCAAACCGTTGAGCGTAAAGAGGTCGGAGTTAAGTTAAAAGTGGTGCCCCAAATCAACGAAGGCAACGCCGTAAAACTGGCCATTGAGCAAGAAGTCTCTGGGGTAAATGGTAATACGGGTGTGGATATTTCCTTTGCGACTCGTCGGTTAACCACCACAGTGATGGCTGATTCTGGCCAAATTGTGGTGCTCGGCGGTCTCATCAACGAAGAAGTGCAAGAGAGTATTCAAAAGGTGCCATTCCTTGGGGATATTCCGATTCTGGGCCACCTGTTTAAATCCTCTTCCAGTAAGAAAACCAAGAAGAATTTGATGATCTTCATCAAGCCGACGATTATCCGTGATGGTGTGACAATGGAGGGTATCGCTGGGCGTAAGTACAATTATTTCAGGGCATTACAGCTTGAACAGCACGCCCGCGGCGTAAATCTCATGCCGGATACTCAAGTGCCTGTCCTCGAAGAGTGGAATCAATCTGAGTATTTACCTCCCGAAGTGAACGAGATTTTAGAACGTTACAAAGAAGGTAAAGGCCTAGACACGGAAATGCGTAAAACGGATCCCACGTTAAAAACCTTGGACGAAAACAAAAATAAAGATAAAACCGATGAGTGAAATTCAACTAACTTCCGCTGAGGACTTAAGCCAAGTGTCTAATGAACTTGGGTTTGAAACTGAAGGTGATGAGGTGTTTCGCTCAACGAGCAAAGAGCGCTTACCTTTTGCCTTTGCCCACCGTCACCAAGTGATTTTGGCCCAAGGTGAGCAAGGCGCGCTGAGTTTATTTTATACGGCCAAAACCCCGTTGTTTGCCATGCTGGAAGCGCGCCGCTATTGTGGCGCCGAGCTGGCTCTGGTGCAGCTTGAGGCGGGGAAGTTTGAGGCCAAGTTAACTCAGGTGTATCAGGCCAATTCATCACAAGCTCAGCAGCTGATGGAAGATATTGGCAATGAGATGGATCTGTTCACCCTTGCCGAAGAATTGCCTCAGACTGAAGATCTGCTCGAAGGGGATGATGATGCGCCGATCATTAAGCTGATTAACGCGCTGCTTTCAGAGGCCATTAAAGAAGAGGCCTCGGATATCCATATCGAAACCTATGAGAAGCAACTGGTGGTGCGTTTTCGCATCGACGGCGTACTCAAAGAAGTCCTCAAGCCAAACCGTAAACTGTCCTCTTTATTGGTGTCGCGGATTAAGGTGATGGCGCGCCTCGATATCGCCGAAAAACGCGTGCCGCAAGACGGCCGTATTTCGCTGCGGATCGCGGGCCGCGCGGTGGACGTGCGGGTATCGACCATGCCATCGAGCCACGGTGAGCGGGTAGTGCTGCGTTTACTCGATAAAAACGCCGGTAATCTGGATTTAAAACAACTGGGTATGACGGACGGTATCCGCGCCAAATTTGATGAGCTTATTCGTCGTCCTCACGGCATCATTTTGGTCACGGGCCCGACGGGGTCGGGTAAGAGTACCACGCTGTACGCGGGGCTTACCGAGATTAACTCCAAAGATACCAATATCTTAACCGTTGAAGATCCTATTGAATATGAGCTTGAAGGTATCGGCCAGACCCAAGTGAACACCAAGGCGGACATGACCTTCGCCCGTGGCCTTCGCGCGATTTTGCGCCAAGATCCCGATGTGGTGATGATTGGGGAAATCCGTGACCTTGAAACCGCGCAAATTGCGGTGCAGGCATCCTTAACGGGCCACTTAGTGATTTCGACCCTCCATACGAACACCGCCTCGGGCGCGATTACCCGTTTGCAGGACATGGGCGTCGAGCCATTTCTGGTGTCATCGAGTTTGCTTGGCGTGTTGGCCCAACGTTTAATCCGCACCCTCTGTCCAAAGTGTAAGACAGAGCATGTGCCCGATGAACGTGAGCGCGAGCTGCTGGGTATTAGTGGCGATGATCCACGCCATATTTATCGCGCTAACGGCTGTAAGGCCTGTGGCAACAGCGGTTACCGTGGCCGTACCGGCATCCACGAGCTATTGCTGGTGGATGATAATGTGCGTGAGCTGATTCACGGTGGTCGTGGTGAGCTGGCGATTGAAAAGTATATCCGTCAGTTTGTGCCGAGTATCCGTCACGACGGCATGAGTAAAGTGCTCCTTGGGATCACCACGTTAGAAGAAGTGCTCAGGGTGACCCGCGAGGAATAAACGATGCCGGCATTTGAATACAAGGCGCTGGACGCCAAGGGCAAACAGCTTAAAGGGGTGATTGAGGCCGATACCGCCAGACACGCCCGTAGCCAGCTGCGGGATCAGCGGCTGATGCCACTTGATATCCTGCCCGTGACCGAGAAAGAGGCCAAGTCCCAAAGCCGTGGTTTTGCGTGGTTTAAACGGGGGATCTCGGTGGCTGAGCTCGCCCTGATCACTCGGCAAATCGCCACCTTAGTGGCGGCGGGGTTACCGATTGAAGAATCCCTTAAAGCGGTTGGCCAGCAGTGTGAAAAGGATCGCCTTGCCAGCATGATCATGGCGGTGCGCTCAAGGGTGGTTGAAGGTTACAGTTTTGCCGACTCCCTTGCCGAGTTTCCGCATATTTTCGATGATTTGTACCGCGCAATGGTGGCCTCGGGCGAAAAGTCCGGCCATTTAGAGGTGGTGCTCAATCGTCTGGCCGATTACACCGAGCGGCGCCAGCAGCTTAAATCGAAATTACAACAGGCGATGATTTACCCCATCGTGCTCACCGTGGTGGCGATTGGGGTGATCGCAGTGTTGCTGGCGGCGGTGGTGCCTAAGGTCGTCGGCCAATTTGAACACATGGGCGCCGAGCTGCCCGCCAGTACGCGCTTGTTAATTGCCGCCTCTGACTTTGTGCAGCATTACGGCGCCTTTGTGGCGCTGGCCATAGTGCTGTTAATTGTGCTGTTTCAGCGTTTACAGAAGTCAGCAGCCTTTAAGATGAAGTACCACAGCGCCTTACTGCACATGCCGGTCATCGGCCGCGTGAGCAAAGGATTAAATACCGCGCGTTTTGCCCGCACCTTAAGTATCTTATCGGCCAGTTCCGTGCCCTTGCTCGATGGTATGCGCATTGCCAGTGAAGTATTACAAAACGTCAGGGTGCGGGCGGCGGTGGATGAGGCGACCGCGCGGGTGCGCGAAGGCACGAGTTTAGGGACGGCGCTGACCAATACCAAGCTGTTTCCGGCCATGATGTTATATATGATCGCCTCGGGCGAGAAGAGTGGCCAGTTGGAGCAAATGCTTGAGCGCGCGGCCGATAACCAAGATCGCGAATTTGAGGGCAATGTGAATATTGCGCTTGGGGTGTTTGAGCCAATGCTAGTGGTGAGCATGGCGGCGGTGGTGCTGTTTATCGTGATGGCGATATTGCAGCCGATACTGGCGCTGAATAATTTGATCAGCGGTTAAGGGTGCCCTGCTAAGAGTAGGTATCCACGCCAGATATCCACGCTGAGTGGGATAGATTTAACGCAGGCAACGACTTGCCAATATTGGGTGTCGATTTTTTTAGGAGAAGTTAGCAATGCAAATGAACAAAAAACATCAAGGTTTTACCTTGCTTGAAGTGATGGTGGTTATCGTGATCCTCGGGATTTTAGCCTCGATGGTTGTCCCGAACTTAATGGGAAACAAAGATAAAGCCGATCAACAAAAGGCGGTGTCCGATATCGTCGCCCTCGAAAATGCCCTCGACATGTATAAGCTCGATAACGGCGTTTATCCCACCACGGAGCAGGGCCTAGAGGCGTTATCCCAAAAGCCGACCATCTCTCCAGAGCCGCGCAACTACCGTGAAGAAGGTTATGTGAAGCGTTTACCTCAGGACCCATGGCGCAATAACTATTTGCTGCTCAGCCCTGGTGAAAACAGCAAGCTCGATATTTTTAGTGCAGGCCCTGATGGTCAACCCGGTACCGAAGATGACATCGGTAACTGGAATTTACAGAATTTCCAATAACATGAAAAAGCTGCGTCACGCCGGCTTCACCCTGATGGAGGTGATGCTGGTGATCCTGTTGATGGGGCTCACCGCGGCCGCGGTGACGATGTCTATCGGCAATTCCGGGCCAAAGCAGGCACTGGAGCGCACGGCGCAGCAGTTTATGGCCGCCACTGAATTGGTGCTCGATGAAACCGTGTTGAGCGGCCACTTTGTCGGGGTGGTGGTGGATAACACCCGCTATCAGTTTGTGTATTACAAAGACGGTCAATGGCACCCCCTCGAGCAGGATCGCATTTTGTCTGAAAAACAGATGGATCCCGGGGTAACGCTCAACCTAGTGCTCGATGGCTTACCCCTAGTGCAGGAGGATGAAAAGGATATTTCTTGGTTTGAGGAGCCGCTGATCGAGCCATCGGCTGCGGACAAAAAGAAACATCCTGAGCCGCAAATCCTGCTCTTCCCGAGTGGCGAGATGAGTGCCTTTGAATTGAGCTTTATCGCTAAGACGGATAACGGCCAAATTGATGTGTTAGTCGTGGGCGATGCGCTCGGGCGGTTAACCCTTGGCCGAGTCGATGATCAACCATGATGAAATACACTAAGGGCATGACCTTACTCGAAGTGATCGTCGCGTTGGCGGTATTTTCTATCGCCGCGGTGTCGATCACTAAGAGCCTAGGGGAGCAAATGGCCAATATGCCGATTTTAGAGTCGCGCACGCTGGCCCAATGGGTGGCCGATAACCAGATGGTGGATGCGCGCCTCGAGCCGCAGTTTCCGGAGCTGGGTAAAAAAGAAGGGCGCGTTGAACTTGCGGGTAAGGACTGGTATTGGCGCAAAGAAGTCGTGAAGACCACCGATGATAACTTTCGGATGATCCGCATCAGCGTCAGTGAAGATGAGCGCTATCAACGTATTGCAGCGCAGGTGAGCAGTTATGTCCTCAACACTAACTAAGGCTCAGTCAGGTTTTACCCTGCTCGAAATGCTGATCGCGATTGCGATTTTTGCCATGTTAGGCTTGGCAGCCAATGCCGTGTTAAGCACAGTACTGACTAACGATGAGGTCACCAAAACCTTCTCGACTCGGTTAAAGGCGCTGCAACAGGGCTTTGGTGCCATCGAGCGCGACTTAAACCAGATGGTGGCCAGAACGCCCAGATTATTAGAGGGTGGCCGTGGTGCGACAGTGCTGCAAACCGGCACCGAGATATTAGATTCAGAGTCCGAGGCGTTAGTGTTTTACCGCCTCGGCTGGCTCAATCCCGATGGACTCTTGCCCAGAGGCAGTTTGCAGTCGGTGGCCTATGTTGTACGAGAAGGGCGCTTAGAACGCTGGTATTTCCCTTACCCTGAACCTGAATTTGCCGCCGAGCCAATTAAAACCGTGTTGCTCGATAAGGTGTTATCGGTGGAATACTCCTTCTTTATGGAAGATAAATGGGAGCGTAAGGTGGAGGCGACTAAGTTGCCAAAGGCGATCGCGATTGAGGTCGATATCGAGGGGTTAGGGAAAATTCAACGAAAATTTATCCTGCCCTTAGGTGCCGTTGCTCCAGAAAAGTCCAATGATAATAACGGCAACGATACTCAACCCGACGAGGACGATAAGGACAATCAGCCCGATGACGGTAATGGCGAGGGCAATGGTGAAGATGACGGCACTGGCGAGGGTGAGCCCGGTGACCCCAGCGACCCCGACAATGAGGATGAGGCATGATAACGCCAAGTCTCGCTAAGCAGCGCGGTGTTGCCCTTATCGTGGTGCTACTCATCGTGGCGCTGGTGGCCATTATTGCGACGAACATCACCAGTCGCAATCAATTATCGATGCGCCGCACCTTAAACTTAGCCCAATATGATCAAGCCTATTGGTATGGGATTTCGGCCGAAGAGTTAGCCAAGAAGATTTTAAAACAGGATCTGGATGACGCCGAAGGCCGGGTGCATCGACAGCAGTATTGGGCCATGAGCAATGTGGTGTTTCCGGCCGAGCACGGTGAAATTGGCGGTAAAATTACCGATATGCGCGCCTGCTTTAATGTCAATGCGCTGTCGGTTACCACCAAAGAGCTCGAAAATGGTCAGCCGAAACTGCCCCTTGCGGCTCGGCAATATAAGGCATTGTTGGTGGCGTTAGGCATGGATGATTTTAGTGCCGATCGGCTGACGCAAACCCTGAAGGATTATCTGGATGAAGACAGTATCACCAGTCCTTATGGTGCGGAAGACGCGGAATACGAAGCGCGCAATGTGCCTTATCGCGCCGCGAACACTTTGATGAATCATCGTAGCGAGCTGCGGGCGGTGATGGGCTATAGTCAGGACATTTACCTCAAATTGCTGCCTTATATCTGCGTGATACCGGGCAATGATCGCCAACTGCTCAACGTCAATACCCTTGAAGCGGAGCAAGCGGCACTGCTGGCGGCCATGGTGGATAACCAAATTTCCGTCGGTGAGGCGCAGAGCGTGATTAACCAGCGTCCGGCAGATGGCTTTGCCAAGCTAGACGATGTGTATAGCAGCTCGGGTATGGGCTCGATTACCTGGGAGGATGCGATGAAATCCAGCCTAGTGCTCGATAGTCAATATTTCCTCCTCGAGAGCGGCGCTAAGGTCGACACCGCCATCTTTAGGATGGAAAGCGTGCTCAAAAAGGGCAGTGGTAACAAGATGGATGTGCTCACCCGTCAGTTTGGTGGACAAAAATAATCACAAACAAGCGAAGCCTCGATGGCTAACGCTGGTGGAGAACAACTGTGAGTGAACGGTTATTTATTCGTTTGGGTCGGACCCCAGAGCAAGCCTGCTCTTGGTTGGTGTGGTCCGAGCAAGAACAAGAAATCATCGCCTCGGGCGAGCTGACGAATGCTCAAGGTTTATCAACCTTATCCGAGCGCGCCGGTAATCGGCCAATTGATGTACTGGTGCCTGCCGCCGCCATGACGCTGACCAGCGTCACGCTGCCAGAAAAGGGCCAACGTCAAGCTTTAAAAGCCCTGCCGTTTATGCTCGAAGAAGTGTTAGCCGATGACGTGGATACCATGCATTTTACCGTCGGGCCGCGTCAAGGTGACGCCTTAAGCGTGGTTGCCGTCGCGCATGAACAGATGCAAATGTGGCTCAGTTGGTTAACCGCTGCGGGCTTAAAAGTAAAACGTATGGTGCCCGATTGTTTAGCGCTACCCTTGCAGGAATGCCAATGGGCGGCGATGCGCTTTGGCAATGAGCTGCTGCTCAGAACTGGCTCAGGCTTGGGCCAAAGCCTGCCTTTGCCTTGGTTGCCCTTCGCGCTAAAACACTTGGTTGATAAAGAGCAGGCTGATAAAGCCCAGCTTGAAAAATCGCAGCAAGAAAAAGCGCGCGTAGAGAAAGCCTCTTTGGATAAAAACTCTGCGGATAAAACCCCACAGGAGGTCGGTGACGATCAGGCGGTATCCGTGGCAAGTTATAGTGAGCTTGACCTCGTACTTAAGGATCAAGCCAGCAGCTTAGCTGGCGTGGCGCTTAAGCCGCAACCACTGGACTTGCCGATGCTGGTGCTCGCCCGGGGGATTTTGCATGCGCCGGTAAACTTGCTGACCGGCGTGTATACGCCTAAGCGCGAGTACAGTAAGCAGCTATTACAATGGAAAAATGCCGCGATAGTGCTGGGTGTCGCCATCGTGTTGTCCCTTGTCGATAAAGGGCTGACTATCCATCAGGTCAATGGCCAGATAGTGGAGCTTAAAGCTCAAAGCGAGGCGATTTATCAGCAGGTGGTACCGGGCAACTCGCGCATCGTCAACCTGCGCTCGCAAATGGACAGTCAACTCCGGGCGCTGCAGGGCCAAGGCAGTGGCGCAGCGTTTTTTGCCATGCTTGAGGGTTTGCAAGAGGCCTTTAAGCAGGTGCCGGAACTGAAGCCTAATACCTTAAGGTTTGAGAGCGCTCGCAACGAGCTACGTATGCAGGTGACTGCCAAAAATTATGCGCAAATTGAAAAGTTTAAAGAGATTGTCGCCAAGCGTTTCCAAATTGATGGTGGCACGATGAATAGCGGTGAAGATCAGGTCACCAGCACCTTAACCTTGAGGAGCAAATAGGATGGATAATTTGCGGACTTGGTGGCAAGGGCTCGCCCAGCGCGAGCAGCAATTAGTGGCTTTTTGTGCCGTGGTATTAGTGATCGGTGGCTGTTATTGGGGGATTTGGACGCCCATCGCCAATGCCGAAGCAACCGCGCTGCGCAATTTGTCTGCCCAGCAGCAAACCCTCGCCTATGTAAAGCAAACCGCCAATAAAATCGTGGGGCTTAAGCAAAGTGGCGCTAAACCGGCCGCGAGTGGTAGCCTCAGTTCAGTGGTGAATCAAACCGCAGGTCAGTATGGGTTAGTGATCACTCGCATGCAGCCTCAGGGCAATAAAATTCAGATCTGGATGGACGATGTGCCCTTCGATCCCCTGCTCGCTTATCTTAGCGAGCTAGTGCAAAACAAAGGGTTATCCCTTGAGAGCGTGGATCTGGCGGAGGCTGATGCCCCGGGTTATGTCAAAGTGCGGCGCATTCAGTTAGCGCAATAGGTTAAGGTGTCACTGTGAGTTTGATAAAAAAAATCATGATAGGCGTTGTGATTTATAGCGCTTTTTTGCTTGCGCTGTTCCCTGCGAAGGTGGCCTTAAGCCTCGCGCCATTGCCGGCCAATATCAGCCTCTCTGGGGTGAGTGGCAGCATTTGGTCTGGTGCGGTTGAGACCCTTAATATTGAGTCACGCCAGCTTGAACAGCTGCGCTGGGAGCTCAGCCCTTGGGGGTTATTGATAGGCAAAGTGAATCTTGAGTTCCAGATAGGTAGCCGGGCCACGCCAGTCAGTGCCAAGGGCGCGCTGAGTGGGTCAAGTGCGGGGCTCAGTGTCCGTGGATTGCGTTTTGATGCCCCTGACAGCTTTTTAATCGGTAACGCTAAGCTGCCATTTCGCACGCAAATCCAAGGGGAAGTGAGTTTACTGGTCGACACATTCACTCAAGGCCAACCTTGGTGTGAGGCGCTCTCTGGCAAGCTGTTTTTAAATCAAACCAATGTTAACAATCAGTTTGGCAATTATCCCCTCGGCAATATTGAACTCGGCCTGAGCTGTGAGGCGGGTAAAGTGCAATTGGCCACCGATGAAAGCAAAAACGCCCTAGGGATTGTGGGGACGTTGCAGTTAGCAGAGGCGAATATGCTGCAGGTGGCGGCGAAGATCAAAGAAACCCCTGAGCAGCCAGAAGATATGCGTAATTCTTTAGGGATATTGGGCCCGCGCGGTGCTGACGGTTATTACCCGGTCGTGTATCAGGGGCGCATTCCTGGCCTATAGCTTAGGCCTAAGCGTTCAGCGCCCATGGATGAAAGAAGATAAAGGCACCGTTCGTTGGGTGCCTTTTTGCTAAGGGTTGACGCCGTGTAGGTGCATGGCTAATGCGGGGTCCAAGTGATATGTGCACTATAAGAAAGATGTGCACTACAACTGAGATATGCGGCATTAAACGCGGGGCGGCTGGATCAGATCGTTAAGCAAGAGCTGGTAATCGTCAATCCCGGGGAAATCCTTAAAGCTTTTGAGTGGCTTTTGACTATCAGGATTAGTGATCCCCAATTGATGGGCGACGCCAGCAAGGCGCGCGGCATTGAGTATGGGTTCGCTGTCGTCGATAAACAGGCAGCGCTGAGGATTAAGATCAAATTGGGCGAATAAATGCTGCCAAAACTTGGGATGCTCCTTGGGATAACCGGTATCGTGGCTAGAGATCATCCCATCGAGCTCAGTGGCAAGCTCGGTATGCTCCAATTTAAGGGCAAGGCTTTTAGGGTGCGCATTGGTCACTAATATCCGCCGTTTACCCGCTAAGGCAAGGGCGCGTAAAAATGGCAAACTGTCTTGGCGCAGTTGAATGCGGTCCACTAAGGTGCGGTGTAACCCCATGATGTCGAGCCCGAGCTGTTGCTGCCAATAGTCCAAACAATACCAATCTAAGGTGCCTGCCACCTGTTCGTAGGCTGCGATCACGAGCTGCTGCGCCTCTGCAAGACTCATGTTCCGTTGTGTGCTGAGTTCCTGTGGCACTAGGCTCAACCAAAAATGGTTATCAAAATGCAGGTCCAGCAGTGTGCCATCCATGTCGAGCAGCACAGTATCGATAGTATTCCAATTAAACATGGGGGATCTCGTCGGTTTTTGGCCTTGGCACTGAGCATTTTTAGCAGCTTGCCTCAATGCTTCTTGGTGGCCTCGGTATAAATTCAGGTTGTAGATTAAAGACAGGATAGTAAGATTGTCACTTATCTTATTTCATTTATCGCCATTTTTATCCAGAGGCAGTTATGTCGCAGCGGCAAAATAAGCCGGAAATATTGCATACCGAGATTGTCGCGAAAAGTCGATTATTCCAAATTGAGCAAGTGCATCTTAAGTTTTCCAACGGGGTTGAACGCCAATATGAGCGCATGAAAGCCAGTAGCCGTGGCGCAGTCATGATAGTGCCGGTGCATCAAGGGCAATTGCTGCTCGCACGGGAGTACGCGGCGGGGACTGAGCAGTACGAGCTGGGTTTTCCTAAAGGGCTTATCGATCCTGGCGAGCAGGCCATTGAGGCGGCGAATCGCGAATTGCAGGAGGAAATTGGCTTTGCTGCCAATAAGCTCACCCTGCTTAAGGAACTCAGCCTCGCTCCGGGGTATTTTGCCAGTAAGATGCAAATTTTTCTTGCCGAAGATCTGTACGAAAGTTGCCTCGAAGGGGATGAGCCCGAACCTATCGTGGTGGTGCCTTGGGCTTTAGCAGATTGGCAAGCCTTGCTCGACAATCGTGATTTTTCCGAGTCCCGCAGTGTCAGCGCCTTATTTTTAGCACAGCAATTTTTAGCGCAACAGCCGTTAGCGCCTAAAGACCCACACATTAAATAGTCTTTTTTAATCCAGTGCGCGCCAGGTTTCCGTGAGGAAGGGGTGCACTAATAACACATTCGCAATCCGTTGCGCTTGGAGTGGTTATGAAGCCAGAAGAATTGATCGATGCGGTGATCAGCATCGCTACGGATGCGGGCATCGCGATCCGCGACATTTACCT
>NZ_JBOFMC010000243.1:0-5403 GCF_051658185.1 Shewanella sp.
TGCGCCGCTGGCGGCATTCGCGGCACTGTGTCGGCAGCACCGGACATGGCTTATCGTCGATGATGCCCATGGTTTTGGGGTGCTGCCGGGCTTTGATGATGGCCGCGCTGCAACGCGAATGGACGTGCAAATCGTGACCTTTGGTAAAGCCTTAGGCCGTCAGGGCGCGGCGATTTTAGGAAGCCATGCTCTCATAGCATTTTTGGTGAGTAACGCCCGTGAATACATTTATTCCACGGCACTGTCGAGTGCCAGCGCTGCGCTGGCACTCGCTGCCGTTGATCATTGTGTTGCTCATCCGGAACTGCGCGCGGCACTGGCTGACAATATTGAATTATTTAAGCGCTTATGCGAAGAGGCGCAGATCCCGTTACTGGGCTCTACCAGCGCGATCCAGCCAGTGATTATTGGTGATGTCGCGCAAACCTTATCCGTTGCCGCCAGACTCAGGGCAGCGGGGATCTGGGTTGGTGCTATTCGTCCGCCAACAGTGCCAGTGGGCTCCGCGCGACTGCGTATCACGTTGAGTGCCGCTCATCGTCCTGAGGATATTGCCCATTGTGTTAATGCCCTTGCCCAAGCGCTGCACTTTGGTGAATAAGGTTTGGTGAATAAGGTTTGGCGCCGTAGCAGATCTCGGACGGCTCTGCGCATCGAGCAAACAATGGCCACGCCGCAGATCGGCGGCTGCAAGCGCATGTACCACAAGCCGTGAGGCCATCCTTGATATCGCCTGTCACAATATGCAGGTGCAGTGAGTAGTAGAGAGTAAATGGTGATGAGCCTTATCGAGTCAAGTGCGGTTAACCCAGGAGTGGCGAGTTTGTCCATTGCCGAGCGGTTTTCTGCCGCAGCCAATAGTTATCAGCAGCATAATCCGCTGCAGCGCCTCAGTGCCTCGCGTCTTGTCGCGGGATTGACCGCACAAGGGCGGCTTTTAGACATAGGCGCGGGCCCTGGCACCTGTTTTTCTGCGGCCAAGGGTGCCCATATTGCTAGTGACAATCCTGCAAGCGCGATAGCTGCGCCAGCCTTAACTGTTTTTGCCCTAGATATTGCCTTAGGCATGCTGCAAAAACTGCAGCAAAATTATCCCGACTACCAGCGAGTGTGCGCCGATGCCGAGCAATTGCCCTTTGGTGATCGCACGATGGATTGCATCTATTCCAATTTAGCCTTGCAATGGTGCGCTGATTTCCCGCTCGCCATTGCCGAAATGGCGCGCGTGCTAAAGCCGCAGGGAACATGCCACCTGGCAATAGTGGCCGATGGCAGCTTGCCGCAATTATCGGCTTTAGGCTTGCGAGTCAATGGGTTTGCCACGATGGAGAGCATGTTAACGAGTTTTGATCCAAAGCAATGGCAACTCTATGACTGCGCCTTAGTGCCGATGACAGTGCACTTTGATAGTCTCAAGGCATTACTGTATTCCATCAAAGGGGTCGGGGCGTCTGTCCCGTCTCCTGCAACAGCCCATGGGCACGCGGCTCCCCATCGCCTACGCGGACGCAGGGATTGGCGCGCATTAACCGAGGACGCCGAAGGCTTGCGCCAAGCGCAAGGTTTACCGTTAAGTTATCAAATAGTGCAGATCCGGGCTCGGCGTCTAGCCGAGTAAACCTCATCTCATACCTTGTTTAATAAGGATATAACATGTTTTTTGTCACAGGCACTGATACCGACAGTGGAAAAACGTTAATCTCCACGGGGCTGTTAATCGCGCTAAAGCGCGCAAGTGAACGTCTAGGGCTGCAGTGGCAAACAATGGGCGTGAAACCCATAGCTTCTGGCGCGGCAATGACGCCTGCAGGCCTACGCAATCAAGATGCCCTGCAATTGATGGCGGCATCTTCGTTAACTTTGTCCTATGAACAAGTGAATCCTATTTGTTTTCAACAGGCTATCGCGCCCCATATTGCGGCTCAAACCTGCGAGGTAAGCATTGCGCCCGAGGCGATAGTTGCTCAATTAGATTTATCCGCTATGGCTGGAGCGGATGTGTGCTTAATTGAGGGCGCTGGTGGCTGGCGTTTACCTTTAGGCAACGGACATTATCTTTCAGAGGTGGCGCAGCATTTAAAAACCCCCGTCATCCTAGTGGTGGGGATGAAATTAGGCTGCTTAAATCATGCGCTGTTAACCCAAGAGGCGATCCTGGCCGATGGTTTACCGATTGCTGGTTGGGTTGCCAATCGCCTCGATCCCCAGATGAGCGTATTTGATGAAAATCTGGCAAGTTTACAACAAATGATGTGTGCTCCTTTTTTGGGATGTGTGCCATTTTTAACTCACCCGAGTGCCCAACAAGTAGCAGATTTTTTAGATGTGACTCCCCTAGGGGTGCCGCAAATGACGACTTAATTCACATGGTGGCGTAACGACTGCTCCTAGGTAAAAAAATCGCCAGCATCCGCTGGCGATTTTGTATAAGGCGCAATCTTGTTATATCACTCACACGCCCGCAGGCGCTTGGTTAGCCTCGTGGCGGTTAGGGCCAGTCTTCACTGTTCCAACGATACAGCCAAGTGGCGGCAATCGGTTTATTATCTTTTATCAGTTGGATCCTCAGTTCAGCTAAGGGCGTGTTTTCGGGCTCGAAGGTTAAAAATACCCGTGCTCCGTTGATATTTGGATGAGCGACTATCCTTGAAGACAAAATTTTGCCCTTGCTAATGCCGGCCTCGATAGTGATCTTGTCCAGATCTTGGGGCGAGATATTGCTGTAATCGATCAATAATTCTTTGCCTTTGGCCTGCATTTGTCCTTTAAAGCTTCTGACCACCCGCACTTTAGAGACCATGTTAGGGCTGTCATCGGCGGAGGTGATCCGATAGGAATAACGGTAAGGCTGATCTTTCTTGAGTCCACCCTCCGGTTCCCAATAGCTGACGATATTATCATTAGTTTGTGAATTTGAAGGAATTTCAACAAGGACCAGTTGGCCTTTACCCCAATCATTGAGGGGCTCTATCCAGGCAGAGGGACGCAGGTGATAATGTAATTCGAGATCTTGATAATTATCGAAGTCACGCTTGCGTTGAATGAGCCCAAATCCCTTAATATCTTCATCACCAAAAGCGCTGATCTGCAGCTTTTTGGGATTATTCAAGGGGCGCCATAGCCGCTCGCCATTACCGCGATCGATTTGTAAGCCTTCAGAATTATGCACCGCTGGACGGTAGTCCGCTTTATCCGCCGTATCTAAGCCGCCAAATAAGAACATCGAGGTCAAGGGAGCCAGACCAACATGTTGGATATCTTTTCGAGGGAAGAGGGTCACATCCACATCGACCCGTGTTGGGGCTCCTGGATAAATCCCAAAGCGATAGGCGCCGGTAACACTTTGGCTATCGAGCAGAGCATGCACGACGATAGCCGTTTGGTATTTTGAGGGGCGTTCTACCCAAAAGTGTTTAAAGAGGGGATATTCCTCCCCCTTTGACTGGGCGACATCAATGGCTAGCCCACGGTTGGATAAGCCATAGTTTTGGCCCTTAGACAGTGCTTTAAAATAGCTAGCCCCTTGAAACATGATAAATTCATCTTTCAAGTTGTTGTCATTAATAGGGTAATGCAACCTCACCCCGGCGTATTGACCGACTTGAGAGAGTAAGCTTTTGATAGTGTCGTTGGGGACATCAAATGAGGTATCGGTCAACGGAATGTGTGAGGTGCGGCTGTTTTCGACAACGTCGATGTCGACCAGATTTTTATATAAAAAACCTGGTGCAAACAGTTGTACTGAAAATTTAGTAGGTGTTCCGCCCCAAATTGCTGAGTTTTCACGATAATTGATTTGGTTATAGGTGGCATAATTTAACTCGCTGAGCTCTTTGGGCGCCTTTGGCGCTTCTTTAAAAGGCTCTTGGGAGAGCTTTTGAGCGAGGGAAATCACAGTATCATGGCTAAAAACGCTGCTCGTTGTTTGGCTTAATTGGGCAGGTTGTTTTGGCAGCACGGGTGGCGTTGGCTCTGCGGGCGTCGTTGCAGCAACCGCTAAACTCAGGTTATTGGCCCCGAGCACGCAGGCAAAAACTGCCGGTAAAAAGCGTTTAAATTGCTTGGCTGGTGGTTGACTGTTTAAGACGGAAGAGTCGTTAGTGTGATTCAATGTTAACGGCAGTTGCAAAATGGAAACTCCTCACTTTTATGATCCGTTAATGCTGGAGCGGCATTTTCAATCAATGTCATCCCGAATTTAAGTAACGTCATTTTTGGTAAATACATCGTAAATGGGATTTTACTGCTTAGGATGAATATCAGTTTCACCATGTAAATCAAAATGATCGTCAAGGAAATTAGTGCAGATACTCAAGTGGTGCAAGTCTTTTCTCCATATTTAACAAATGTATCTACTGCTGCGGCAACCTTGGAGGGCAGGGCTGAGTACATAGTAAGATTTTAATTTTAAACATATAAACCGACTTGAATGAGCAAAATGATGGCAATGTTGGGCCATGAATTTGTTGCGCGATAAATGGCGATTTTTACACCGCCAGTTTGTTATCTTTTGCTTAAGTCGGTTTGATTTTATTTAACGTCATTTACTCTAAGCTTTAGCTTGCTTAGCCATTGCGCCGTAAACCCTCGCCCGATGAGGGCGGGGATATAAGGTGATTGAAGCGAAGCTTCAACTTCTTGACAATCTGACTAAGGTATATAAAATACTGGATATGCGTACAGCATTGTGATGCAAATGTTAAGAGCAACCAAAATACGCATTTACCCAACACAAGAGCAGGCTGAGTTTTTAATGGCTCAGTTTGGCGCTGTGCGGTTCGCGTACAACAAGGCGCTGCATTTAAAGTCTCATATGTACCGCAAGCACGGGATTACGCTGAACCCCAAAAAAGACATAAAACCACTGCTTGCAGTCGCCAAGAAATCACGAAAATACCACTGGTTGAAACAATATGATTCAATCGCCTTACAGCAGGCGGTGATCAACCTTCACCAAGCCTTTGACAACTTCTTCAACCCAAAATTAAAAGCCAAATTCCCGCAATTTAAACGCAAGCATGGCAAGCAGTCGAGCTACCACTGTGTGGGGGTAAAAGTGCTGGCTGGTGCAGTGAAGCTACCCAAGATGCAGCCTGTAAGGGCAAATATTCATCGTGAAATGACTGGCGCAGTAAAAAGCATTACTGTCAGTTTGAGTAAAACAGGCAAGTTTTACGCATCAATTCTGGTTGATGATGGAGTCGAAGCCCCCGCTTTACTTCACACTGTAAGCAAGGTGACAGGTGTTGATCTAGGGCTGTCTCACTTCGCCATCGAATCAAACGGCAGAAAGGTAGCCAACCCCCGATTTGTAAAACGCGCTGAGAAAAACCTCAGACGTAAGCAGCGTCAGTTGTCCCGCAAAACTAAAGGTAGTGCCAACCGAGCAAAGGCTCGATTGTT
>NZ_JBOFMC010000244.1:0-3360 GCF_051658185.1 Shewanella sp.
TTGATTTAACGCCATGTTTTGATCGCTGATCTTATGCCCGCCGACCGTGATACCATCTAAAATGGTTTGCACTTCGGGCAAAGTCATCGCCACGCCTTCTAAATTAACCGCATCATATACCAGTGCCGGAACATCCCGCTTAGCTAATTGTCTAGCCAACGCTTTATTCGGCTGCATATGCCACACTGTATCTGTAGGAATTAATGGCATTACACTATCCCAAGTTGATCTTCATAAAATATAAAATATAAATCATTAATAAATTTTGATTCAATGAATAAAAAATGAAAGACCTGACCCTATGGATTCAGCCCGGCGATGCCGCTGATGGCCACGCAGATCCCCGCATCGGAGCGAGCCGGTCCCCCCTAGCCATTTCAAGCACCACGGTCTCACTGACGGCGCCATTTTACGGCTCCGCCTTACTATTGGGTGATTCGTATGAGGCCTTATTTTCCCCAATATCACTGCTCCGCAGTAGGAGGCTGAGGATCGTGGGTAATTACGTTTTGAATGATAACACCGCACTTGGCAAAGGTGTCTACCTGTTGATGGCCTTCCCCACGACGGTGCCTCTTCTACCCATATACGTTGAAGACCAACAACTGACGTTAATTATTAATTGTGACTCATAGTCCGTAGACACATAGTCGACGTGCTGTAAATATTTCTCCTTAACATGGGGGAATGTTCATGAATGATGAAAAATTACTCTTATTATTTGGCGCTCATGTCAAAAGCCTTCGCCTTAAAAATGATGTAAGCCAAGAAAAACTAGCATTATTGTCTGAGTTAGACAGAACCTATATAAGCGGCATTGAGCGAGGAAAAAGAAATATCAGCCTACTGAACATAATAAAACTTTCGGCTTCTTTGAATGTCACGCCTGCAATGTTACTAACCTTTAATATGGAAGAACAAAATGACAGATAGTTCTATTTTTGTTAAAAAAGAGGCTGAGCGTTATCACGTTCACAATGACTCTGTAATACATCAATACATCACAAGAAAAACTAAGGCATCTGAGCGAGATAGCAAAGCAAGACGCTCGTTAGGAAATCTTTATGCTTTATATGTATTGTGTAAAGACTATTTGAATGGCAATGAAACAGGCTCCACTTTTACCGACTTAATGGCCAATATGAAAAGTATGCCTTTTGGTGCGAAACTACAGAATCACCCATTAGATAATAGACTAAATGATGAAGTTCGCCGTCAATATGGAGTCTCCGATAATATACTGCCTGTACAACCAGCAGATCTTGGCGATGGAAGAAAAGCACGAAAAATATCGGTAGCACTACTATCTGAAAAAGGTATGAATCCAAAAGAGACTGCTGCATACGTAGTTGCTACTATAGATAAATATATTCAGATAATCGACGACAACCAAACAGCATACTTAAATGAAATTGAAGCTGCTACAACAGATAAAGATATTGTTAATTTGGTAAAAAAAGCGTTTGAATACAATTCTGACGCTCGACTTTTTGAGATAATCTCATTTGCATTATTGCATCTTCACTTTAAGCAAACTCAAGTAACTCTTACTTTTAAAGGTGTAACAAAAACTGAAAATTTATGCCTGTATAGAACAGGCCGCACAAATGCAAATGATGGTGGTATAGATTTTGTTTTAAAGCCACTAGGTGAATTTTTTCAAGTTACGGAAACCCTAGATTTTAAAAAATATTTCCTGGATTTTGATAAGATAAATAGATATCAACTTAGCTTCGTAATTAAAACAGATCTCAACTCTGACGAAGTACGAAATCAAATATCTACCAATGCGCACAAAACCTTAGACGCTAATTTAGTCGAAAAATATGTTAGTTTATTTGGTAATATCTATACGTTAATTGAATTAAAAAATATTCTCGATTGTGTAAATGAATCTCATGAGCTGATAGTTCAGCTCAAAGAGATCATTATAAATTGCTTTAAACTTGAATATGGCCTGCTAGATTAATTTAATTTAAACGGGAGAAATTTCGATACTTTTTTTTCCCGTACTTTTTTTGATAAATTATTTGTTTTACGTTTTTTTTCTTTAGCAAGCTCTTCTTGAGAATATTTAGATGAGATATCGAGTCGCCTAATCCCCATCTTTACATAATCTTCATTAATTTCTATACCTATTGATTTTCTTCCTAGTCGTTTAGCCGTTGCCCCTGTAGTAAAGCTACCCGAGAAAGGATCTAAGACGACATCCCCAACATTAGATGATGCCATAATAATTCTTTCTAGCAGCGCCTCTGGTTTTTGAGTTGGATGATTTTCATACTCATCCATCTTAAATCTAACTCGTGGAAACTCCCAGACATTACCTGGCACTTTTTTAGTATTATATGGTTGTGGTGGGTTTTTTCGATAGTCAATTAACTGTCTTTTTGCACCTGTCTTTGCCTCAACCATAATGTCATTATGATTGAATGTGTAATTTTTTTCACTTTTAGTGAGCATCAGAATAGGCTCGTACATTGAGCCAAAATATGTTTTTGCTTGTACGCCAGAGCTATCATATGCCCATATTATTCTGCTTTTTACAATAAATTTCTGTCTGCACCACAAATCTAAGAATGGCATATTTTCAGTGCTATTCATTAAATAAAATGTGCCATTACTTTTGAGAACACGGTGGCATTCTTCCAGCCATTCATAGCACCATGTCAAAAATGTATTCTCTGACCAATTTTCCTTTAACCCATCAAAATCCTTACCAATATTGTATGGTGGATCAGCGAAAATTAAATCAATGGACTCATCATCGATATTTTTAATCGATGTAAGAACGTCACCATGTATTATCTTGTGATCCTTGGAATCAAAGGTGTCAAATATCACGTCAAATTTATTTGCCATTGATGTAACCAATTGTTAATAATCGGGTAGACTTATAGTCTACATTGATTAAAAATAAAAATCAAGTTAGCAGAGACAGCAATGCTTCCTTAATAATACATCTTTGACTACTACAGATAGTAGCCTAAAGAAGGTGCGAACAAGTGTGGTAATTGCCTCTACGTGATGCTCTGGCAGATTTTTAGGTAATGCTGCCAATCAGTTGAAACTTGGATTCAACTAGTAAGTGCGACACTGTGTAAACAAAAACGGTAAGTTGCTGTATCATCGTAATTTACCTACCACAGTGAATCACAGATGAAATACAAACAACTTACCGAAGTGTAAAGATACCAGATCTACGCGCTAAAAAAAGAAAAAATCTCTGTAGCAAAAATAGCTCAAAATATCGGCACTTGTCGTAGCACTGTGTATCGAGAACTTGCTCGTAACACAGGAAAAAAAGGTTACAGACCGAAACAAGCTCACGCCTTAGCTGAATCGCGCAAACATAGTGCA
>NZ_JBOFMC010000245.1:0-6641 GCF_051658185.1 Shewanella sp.
GGCAGCTGAGAGGTTATTTATCACTTATCATCAAACGTTAGTGGGGTTGGCGACAGGGTTTTGCCAGTCTCAGCTGCGTTATCTCGAGCTTGCCTTGTTGCATGAGCTTGGGGCTATGCCATCCTTAAGCCGAGACACGCAAGGCGAGGAGTTAAATCCGCCTGACTATTACCAACTGGTGCCCGAGTTAGGCTTTCAATTTGTCTTAAATTCCCGTTCGCGTCATACCTATCAGGGGGCGATGCTGATTGCGCTTAAGGATAAGCAATTGCTGCCGGAACATTTTTTAGAGGCAAAACGGTTGATGCGCTCAATGTTACAGCCACTGCTCGGGACTAAGCCCTTACTCAGTCGGCAATTATTTACCCAAGCTCTTACTCCTCCAATGGTTGGCAATAATTCACGCTAGCGCTTGATTTTCGTGTGTGTTTCGGTGGTTTTTCATCTGGGGGACAGTACAATAGGGCCTTATTTTTGTATTCAATCTTAAGGAGTTCCCGATGAGCCGAATCTTATTAGGTGTCAATATCGACCACATTGCGACGTTACGTCAGGCCCGTGGAACCAGTTATCCTGATCCTGTCCATGCCGCCGCCGTTGCCGAGCATGCCGGTGCGGACGGTATTACCATTCATCTTCGGGAAGACCGACGCCACATCATCGACCGGGATGTGTATTTACTGGCAAAAACCTTGAAAACCCGCATGAACTTTGAGTGTGCCCTGACCGAAGAAATGCTCAATATCGCCTGTGACATCAAACCTACCTACGTTTGTTTAGTCCCTGAAAAGCGTCAAGAAGTGACTACCGAAGGCGGTTTAGATGTGGCCGGACAATTGGATAAAATTACCGCGGCGGTGGCTCGGTTAAGCCAAGCGGGGATCCAAGTCTCTCTTTTTATCGATGCCGATCAAATGCAAATCGATGCAGCGGTGGCCAGCGGCGCACCACTTATCGAAATTCATACCGGTTGTTATGCTGATGCGAGTACTGAAGAGCAGCAATTACGCGAACTTGAGCGCATTCGTGATATGGCAAAATACGCCCACGGCAAAGGGCTCATTGTGAATGCGGGCCATGGCTTACACTACCATAACGTGAAACCTATCGCGGCAATTCCTGAGCTCTATGAGCTGAATATCGGCCATGCCATTGTTGCTCGTGCAGCGATTGATGGCTTAGCGACGGCGGTAAAAGACATGAAGACGCTGATGCTTGAAGGTCGACGGGGCGAGTAATGGCCATTGTGGGCTTAGGCACCGATATAGTTGAGATAGCACGCATTGAGGCGCAGCTTGAACGGGGCGGGGATAAGCTTGCCAAACGGGTATTAACTGAGGCTGAGCTGATGATTTATACCGTTCACAAGCAGCCTGCCCGTTATCTGGCTAAGCGCTTTGCCGCCAAGGAAGCTGCCGCCAAAGCATTGGGGACGGGGATTGGACGCGGGGTATCCTTTCAGCATATTCATATTGGGAATAATGCTTATGGTGCGCCGACAATCCATTTTACCCAGGGCGCCGGCGCGCGTTTAGCCGCCCTTAACGCCAGCGTTGGCCATATTTCAATTGCCGATGAGCAGTCCTACGCCATCGCGACGGTCGTGTTAGAGTCATTATAATCCGCTACCTATGTGCTTCACCGCTCCTCAGTTGTGTAGTCCTTGCCCCCGTTGGCACTTTGGTCCATGTGCTACGAGGCGATGAAGCACTGGGCGAGCGCTCATGGGTTAAGTAATACTGGGCAACGTGTTATTGGGCAAAGTATTACGGGGTGAAGTGTTCGGGTTAACCTTGGGTTCAAGCAAAAGGGACAGCTACCGTTCCTTTTTGTGTTTGCTAAATGCAACATTTTATTTACCTCCCCTGTTCAGTATACGGTTTTTGCGCTAGCTTAGGGTGGCGCACTTAGCGCATGTCAGCGCGATAAATAACAGGAGTCTTTGATGAAATCCGCCGTAGAGCAATTATCGACCTATAAAAGTGTCCACTTGGACACCCGTAATCTGCAAACTCATTTTATTGGTATTCCGCTTATCATTTGGTCAGTATTTTTATTATTGGCGAGTGTGAGGCTACCGCTTGGGAATGGGGCTGAACTGGGCTTAAGCTGGATCTTCGGACTGGGTGTATTAGCGTATTATTTTCGCTTGCATTGGCGATTGGCTATCGGCCTAACACTGTTTTTAGTGCCTGTTTTATATACCACCGAGATGGCTGCGCATTTGGCATACGCTCTTTGGCTGGCATTGACGATTTTCGTTGTCGGCTGGGTATTTCAGCTTATTGGGCATCACTATGAGAAGGCCAAACCGGCTTTTGTTGATGATCTCAATCAATTACTGATCGGGCCGTTTTTTCTGATGGCTGAATTGTATTTTATGCTTGGCTTAGAAACATCGCTTAATGAGGCGATTACTCCGATTGCCGCTGCGAAACGTCGGGCAATTGATGAGCAAAAAGTGCGTCAGTCAGCTTAACGTGTCATTTATCGCCCAGACATTTCAGTATGAGTACGCTGGCGTTGAGCATGGCTGAAACCTTTGAGGCTTAGCGGATGAAGCGCTTATTTAAGCGCTAACATTCAAGCTGGCCTCAAGGTTATTGCGGTGGATGGTAATACTGCGGGATGATCCGCACGGTTTTAACCATATTTTCCGCCACATCGACGACTTCTAACGGATACCCCGCAAGCCGTAAACTGGTATTTTTAGCGGGGATCTCTTCTAAATATTCCAATATTAAGCCATTGAGCGTTTTTGGCCCATCCGTTGGAAAATGCCATTTCATTTCTTTATTAAGATCGCGAACGCTAATGCTGGCATCGACTAAATAACTGCCATCTTGCTGGGCATTAATTTCTTCGCTGGGGGTAGGCAGCATGGAGGTTGTAAAATCGCCCACAATTTCTTCTAAAATATCCTCGAGTGTTACCAATCCTTGGATATCGCCGTATTCATCAACCACCAGACCTATGCGTTCTTTATTGTGCTGGAAATTAGCGAGCTGGACGTTGAGCGGTGTACCTTCGGGGATAAAATACAGTTCCTTCACCGCGCGTAGCAGGGAAGATTTACTAAATTGTTCTTTTGATTGAAGGCGCAGGGCGTCACGTAAGTGGATAAAGCCCACTGCATCATCAATCGTATCGCGATACACCAGTACTCGGGTGTGTGGACTTTGGATGACCTGACGATTAATGAGTTTAAATTCATCATTGACGTTGATGGCGTAGATGTCCGAGCGGGGCACCATAATATCTTCAACGGTCATTTTTTCTAAATCTAAAATCGACAGCAGCATTTCTTGATGGCGCTGGGGAATGAGGGCGCCCGCCTCATGGACAACGGTGCGCAGTTCTTCTTTGCTTAATGCATCACTGCTACTGATCGATGTTATCCCTAGCAGGCGCAGTATCCCGGTGGTGATTAGATTGATGCCAGTCACAACATGGGCAAACATTTTTGATAGGACAGTGAGTAACAGGCTCGAGGGAAAAGCGATACGTTCGGGGTTTAATGCCGCGATGGTTTTGGGTGTCACCTCACCGAACACTAAAACCACTAAGGTGAGCCCGCCGGTTGCGATAGCCACGCCCATGTCGCCCCACAGGCGCATCCCAATAATGGTGGCGACGGCCGAGGCTAAAATATTGACTAAGTTATTACCGATAAGGATTAAACCGATTAAGCGGTCTGGGCGTTCTAACAGTTTTAATGCCCGAATGGCCCCTTTGTTACCATTGGCAGCTAAATGCCTTAAACGGTAACGATTGAGGGTCATCATTGCCGTTTCTGAACTGGAAAAATAGGCCGAGAATAGGATCAGCACTAACAAAATAATCAGGAGTGCGCTTGTCGATATTGCGTCCAAAAATAAGGCTCCATAATGGCCATAATAGCTAAGTAAATACCGAGAATGAAAAAAGTGTCAAGTCAGTAAAGGCCATTGTTGGCCTTTACTGCTTGCTAACGTGGGTTAGCTGAGGATTAACTCTTTGACAATCCGCGCGCCAAAATAGGCCAGTGACAAGAGGATGGCCCCGGTTAAGGTATAAATGACGGCGGTGCGAATTTTACAACCGACCCAATATTGCTGCCATAGCATAGTGATATACACAAACCACGCCATGATAGATAGGATGGCTTTGTGACCTTTGCCATCGGCAAACATATCATCCAGGAACACAAAACCCGTGGCTAAGGATAAACTCAATAAAGACACCCCAATAATCACCAAATGATACAGTTGTTTTTCAACTGTCATCAGGGGAGGGATGTTCGGGCTTAGCATTAACTGTTTTTTCTTGAGTTTATTTTGGATCATTGCCAGCTGAATCGCGTATAACGCCGCAATCATGAGTGCGCTGTAGGCCATGAGCGACAATATTACGTGGATTAACACCTCTGGGTTGAGCTCAAAGTGAATAATGAACTTGGGAGGCAATAACCACAGCAGAGCAACGGATAACACTGAACAGGCATAGACCACGGGGACAACGACAATCACCTTGAGCCTAAACATCATCACCGTAAATGCAAAGGCAATAATCCAGTTAACTAAGGAGATGACGTTGGTCAGGCTAAAGTTTTGTCCATCAGTGGTGAAGATGGCTTGGGTCAGTGCTGCCGCATGTAAAATCACAGCAATGGCAGCCACGCCTGCCACCACTCGCCGATTTGGCCCGTCAGGGTGGAAGAGCCTACTTGTCACCAATACCAATGCAATGCAATAAAAAAACATGGCGGCGGCAGAAAAAATGACCATGGGTAATGAACCTATTAGTGTTGTTAAAGGTGCCTTGGGAACGGGGCAGACAGATTACTATGGGGCTTAGAATAACATGAGCGGTCGGTAAATTGGCAGTGACTTGAGTTGCAAAATTTAGCAGATTCTTATTGTTAGGCGTAAATAGTTTGCGCCAAGGGGTAAAACATGAGCCAAAGCAAGTCAGCGTCATAAGTCGTACCAAGATGACTCTGGCAGTAGCATAATGTGCAAGCATCGTTATAATACCCCCCATTAATCGAGATCCTTAAAGGTGTAGAGCAGGATAATGTTTGAGAATCTAACCGACAGACTGTCACGCACGCTGAAGAACATCAGCGGCCGTGGTCGCTTAACAGAAGAAAACGTTAAGGAAACCCTGCGCGAAGTGCGTATGGCACTGCTGGAGGCCGATGTTGCCCTGCCCGTGGTGCGTGAATTTGTTAACAACGTAAAAGAACGCGCTGTTGGCCAAGAAGTGGCAAAAAGTTTAAGCCCGGGCCAAGCCTTTATTAAGATAGTTCAAAGTGAACTTGAAAAATCCATGGGCGAGGCTAACGAAGCCTTAGATTTGGCTACCCAGCCGCCAGCCGTATTGATGATGGCAGGCTTACAGGGCGCAGGTAAAACGACCAGTGTCGCCAAGCTTGCTAAGTTATTACGCACTCGCCATAAAAAATCGGTATTGGTGGTCAGTGCGGACGTCTATCGTCCTGCGGCAATCAAACAGCTTGAAACCTTAGCTGCCGAAGTCGATGTGGAGTTTTTCCCCTCGGATGTCAGTCAAAAACCCATTGATATTGCGAAAGCGGCGATTGCCCACGCGAAACTCAAATTTATCGATGTGGTGATCCTCGATACCGCGGGTCGTTTGCATGTTGATGAAGCCATGATGGATGAAATCAAGGCGTTACATGCGGCGGTTAAACCGATTGAAACCTTGTTCGTGGTTGACGCCATGACAGGTCAAGACGCGGCCAATACGGCTAAAGCTTTTAACGAAGCCCTGCCGTTAACCGGGGTGATTTTGACCAAAGTTGATGGTGATGCCCGTGGCGGCGCGGCGTTATCGATTCGCCATATCACCGGTAAACCGATTAAATTCCTCGGTGTGGGTGAAAAAACGGATGCCTTAGAACCATTCCACCCAGATCGTATCGCCTCACGCATCTTAGGGATGGGCGATGTATTATCGCTTATTGAAGAAGTGGAGCGGGGCGTCGACAAAGAAAAAGCCATGAAATTGGCTTCTAAAGTCAAGCAAGGTGGCAGCTTTGATTTAGAAGATTTCCGTGAGCAATTGCAGCAAATGAAAAACATGGGCGGTATGATGAACATGTTAGAAAAGCTGCCCGGTGTCGGTCAATTACCGCCAGAAGCCCTAGCCCAAATCCAAGAGGGTAAGATGACGGGGCAAATGGAAGCCATCATTAACTCGATGACCGCCAAGGAACGTAAAAATCCAGACTTGATCAAAGGCTCTCGCAAACGCCGAATAGCGGCCGGTTCGGGTACCCAAATTCAAGATGTAAACCGCTTATTGAAGCAGTTTACCCAAATGCAAAAAATGATGAAAAAAATGTCCGCCAAAGGTGGTATGCAAAAAATGCTGCGCGGAATGCGTGGCATGATGCCCGGCGGCATGAAATTTCCTGGCCGTTAATCCGGCCGATTTCGACCAAAGTTAATGTTTTACCAGTCGATTGTTTTTACTGAGACCGACGAGTGCCCCAAGGCGCAGCTTTAATATTCGCCAGATTTGGTTGCATTCGTTGAAAAGTCAGGTAAAATCTTCCGGCTTTCTATCTGGGACTCTTCGCGAACACGGGGTTCCAGTTTTTATTTTTGCTTCAAGCAAATCATTAGAGGATTGAA
>NZ_JBOFMC010000246.1:0-17867 GCF_051658185.1 Shewanella sp.
CAAATCAGAGCAAATCATCCGAGCAAGTTGGATTATGTCCAACTTGCTTGTTAGCCCGCCATCCCATTAACGCCAGGTGATATTAGTCACCTCTTATTTAGACATTCATGTCGTTATTTAACCGTTCTTTTTAATGTCGCGGTATAGTCATTTTTTAATCACGTTAAAGAAGGCGTAATATTCATTCAAGCTGCGGCAAAAATAGGTCGTGTAAACATGGTGAAATAAAAGCAAGCTATTTAAAAACCTGAGAGATTTAAAACATAAGCAACGTCAACTCATGACAACGTAAAACCACGACCACTTGAAAATCACTCTCAAAGTGCCAATAAAAAGCCGGCTACGCTTTCGTGTGCCGGCAATGCTACTTAATATGGCTGAGTTAACGCTCTGGCTTAAAAACGAAATTGACCACCAAAATAAACGCCATCTTCAAAGGTAAAATCTCGAGCATTGTCGTATTCAAAAACGATTTTACGGTATCCAATATGTAATGCCATATTAGGTGTTAAACGATATTGCACTTTAGAATCAAGTTCATAGTGCCCATCAACATGGCTAAACGCTAACACTGAAGGTGCATAATAGGCAGAGGCATGCAATGAAATACTCGGCCCCATTGATAGCGCATAACGGCCTCCAACAGAAATCGCACTGCCATTTTGAGCATAATCCGACCATAACTGGTCCATTTTCGCTCCGACCTCAAAATGGTGCGCCCCCACATCATGGCTCATATGGATTGCCCCCTGAGCAATATGGCCAGCTTCATCGGCATAGATATAACCTAATACCGCGTTAGTATCTTTACTTAACGGTACTTCTAATGCGGTAGAGACCACATCATTGTTTACCCCAAAATGCACTTGCGTTGCATTAACTTGCAGCGCAAATGTACTCAATAAAAACACGCTGGCTACTCTAAACCGAGTCATAAAAATACCTCTAATGACAATAAATAAAAATGCTGCATGATACCCAATGATAATCACAAATTCGCATCCATTTTAACTAACGGCTCATCCCCACTAATGCTGCTCGTATTGAACGCCGATATTTAGAGCACTTATTATTCACCCTGATTTTAAAGCGCTCATTTTATCAGCACGATAAAAGCGACCATAAATTAGCCACCCGCAATCCCGCGACAAGGCACACGGCAAAATATTCATTACGCCACAGGAATACGTTCCCCCACTAAAGCTGACATACTGTCAGCGATATTAACCTCATCTGCTAGAGGAAAATAATACCAACCGACAACATTGCCAGTGCCACGAATACTGAGATAATTCCCCCAAAATTGAAAACCAATCTTAAGCAAATTCGCGCGGCTCGAGGCGTTTTCAAGGCGTACCGTGGCAAATAACAGCGTAATCCCTAGAGATTTAGCAACGTCTATCCGCTTTAAGGTTAAGGCGCGACCAATGCCAAGGCGACGATACTGTGGTGAGACCACTAGGTAACCTAATTCGCCAATCGGTCCCTCCCCAGCTTTAATGGCCGCACAGCCAACAATTTCACCCGCAGCATTTTTAGCAAGCACCACTGCCCTTGAATCAAAAAATACAGAGTGATTTAAGGGATGTGCATTGTCATCACGGCTGTCAATTAATTGAGCCGCAAGCACTAATTCCTCGTGAGTTACAGATTGTACATATTGAAAATCGGTCATAATATTAAACTAACTAAATGATGTATAAATAATTGTGGTTCGCTTTTATTAAAAATAGAGTACCGTTGCCATCCCCAGGAACGTAAAAAAGCCGACCACATCTGTCACTGTGGTTAATATCACTGAACCTGATAACGCCGCATCCTGATTGAATTTTTGCAGCACCATAGGTACTAACACTCCGGCGATGGCAGCAACTGCCATATTTATCAAAATCGCGCAACCAATCACAATACCAATGGTGCTATCGTTAAACCACCAAGCAGCCACCAAGCCAATCACCAATGCCCACAAAGTGCCGTTGACAATGCCGATCCCGAGTTCATTTTTCATTAACGAAAACAAGTTACCTGCAGAAATCTGCCCCATCGCCATACCGCGGATCATCAGCGTTAACGACTGACTTCCGGCAATCCCTCCCATAGAGGCCACGATCGGCATTAATACTGCTAAGGCCACGACTTGAGACAGCACATTTTCAAATAAACCAATGGTCGCCGAAGCTAAAAAGGCCGTAAGTAAATTAATCCCCAGCCACACCGCTCTGCGCTGCGCCCCTTTGAGAATAGGCGCAAATAAGTCATCTGACTCATCCATACCCGCAGTTGCCATCAACTGTGCTTCGTAATGTTCGCGCACTAACGCCGTCGCCGTTCGTAGTGTGACACGCCCAATGAGCTCACCAACCCCATTGAGCACGGGCAACTCCACTTCACGACTGTGCTCTATCGCTTCGGCAGCTTCAAGTAAAGATGCATCGGCTAACAGCGCTCGGCTATCCTCAGATAACAGGGTAATCAGTAATTCATCAGGATCATGCTTGAAAATATCGTAACGGCTGACGGTACCGATATATTTTTCTTCGTCATCCACAATAAACACATTGTCGTTACAATCGAGCTCTATGCGACGAAAAAACCGCTTTGCTTGCGCAACCGTCGCCTTATCCCCCAGCACAAGCATTTGATGATCAGTATATCGACCAATCTCATTTTCAGAATATTGATCATAAAGCGCGAAGCGTTGCCGCTGCCGTTCCCCCATCAAGGCTAACGCTCGATCGGTAAAACTCTCCGGCAGATAATCGCTCCATTCAATCAAATCTTCTGGGCTTAATTGCGCAAATAACGAGTCAACCTCGTTATCGGGCATCTGGCGCAAAATCCCCATACGCGGATCGGCCCGCATTAAGCTCAGGACATTCACCCGCTCACTGGGCTCAACCTGCTGCCAACGCTCGTAACGCTCATCTAAAGGCAATGACTCGAGTGCAAGCGCAATCGTTCCAGGCTCCGCCTCATTTAAAATTTCACTAAACACCTCAGCCTGTTCTTCACCTTCAACTTCAGTGAGTTGCTGAACAACTTGCCCAACATCGGCTTGGGTATTTGTGTCGTATTCGGCTTCATGTTCAATCACACTTGGGCCCTTATATTGCACATAAACTTGCGTAAGTGTATTGATACTTAAGCAAATTAGCAAACAATGACAACAAAATTGCACACAACTTTATTGCCATAAATATAAAATCCCCCTATGCTGACACTCTAGCCTAAGGAGATAAACATGACCGCTATTTATCAGTTCAGCGCCAAAGATATAACCAATCAGTTAATCTCGTTTGAGCAATATAGAGGTCAAGTTCTATTGATAGTCAACACGGCGAGTGAATGTGGATTTACTCCACAATACAAAGGATTAGAGGCAATTTATCGTCAATATAAAGCGCAAGGCTTTGCGGTATTAGGGTTTCCATGTAATCAATTCGGTGGCCAAGAAACGGCCGATGAACAACACATTCAACACTTCTGTGAACTGAATTTTGGCGTCACCTTTCCGCTATTTGCTAAAATTGATGTCAATGGCGAACACGCGCATCCTCTGTACCAATACCTCAAAAAAGCCGCACCTGGGCTCCTAGGATCGGAGGGAATTAAATGGAATTTTACAAAATTCCTCATTAATCGCCAAGGCGAGGTGGTTGAGCGCTTTTCTCCAACCACTAAACCTGAAGCGATTAGCCATAAAATAAACGCCCTATTAGCACAAACCAAAGCATCCTATTGAAATATAAATGATTATAAAAATACTTTATTTTTTATTTTTATGGGAACTTAAGCCGCACTGCTTACTCAAAGTATATGAACAGGGATTTTCATGTTCATCATTCTCCCAGGGGCTTCTAGCGCAGCCCCCTTGGCCTAGCAGTAGGCCTGTAGGCAACCACTTGGTTGCCTTTTTTTATACCCAAATCTCCCTCACTAACCAAACCAGAGTTATCCTCATGAAAGTCTGACATAGGTAGGCGAGCACAGCCTAATGACGGCATGCAGTGTACTCTCGTTACTAGATGAAATGACGACACCATGGATGCCATGTGAGTGTGTGAGTGTAACGCACTGGCCACAACCATGCTCAGCCTTAAGAGCATCTGTAACACCCAATGACAGAGTTTATCCATCACCATTTTTAACAATTAAATCAAAAGGTTGTACTAAATACATGCTTGATATCAATCAAGTTCCTATAACGTGCCAGAATATGTTTTTAAATTTTTCGAATTTTTTTATGCCAATAAATGAACTTTTTTAAGTAGGGAGACTCTGAATAACTGTAAAGATTGACAAATTGGATTACATGCACTTGATAGTCATTAAACCGCTTTCGTGAGTCATTAAACAGATTTAGCGCAATATATAAATCCGTTAACTCCGCCGTTTTACTGACTATTTGATACGACTTATGTTTCATCGCATAGCATCACGTTGGTTAATCGTTCATCATCCTCCCTTTGGGGAAACAATAGAATACACGCTAGCGCACCGCATTCTTTTGTCTCCCATCTTGATTTTTTTAGGCAACCTAGGGTTGCCTTTTTTTTTAGCCTAAACACCTTTATTCGCTTAATTTGTTAGCTCAAGCAAGGAGAATGTGTAGCAATCAGATTTGTCGAGTTGCAGCAAGCAGAAAAATATTTTCACTTTTTTTAAAGGTTGATTGAACTAATTCAGATCCGCTCAGTCTGATGATATGAACCGGATTTTTGCAATGAATTTCTTCGTTCATCATCATTCTCCTTTAGATGGTTTCTAGCGCGACCATCCCAAGATTCCGAATTGGAATTTATAGCAACCTACTTAGGTTGCTTTTTTTATGCCCCACATAACCTCATATTCTGATAAAAATGCCCAATAAAAAAGGATCTCCGTAGAGATCCTTTGTTTAATGCAGCTCGATTTATAAGCGAATACCCAATTGCTCTAAATCTTTTGCCACAACGCTTTTTGGCAAGGTCACATAACCGTCTTTTTCTACCACTTGCTGACCTTGTTTAGACAGCACATAACGGATAAATTCTTTTTCCATCGGCGCTAAGTCTTTGTTTGGTTGTTTGTTCACGTAGACATATAAGTAACGTGATAGTGGGTAAGTACCGTTCGCGGCATTTTCAGCCGTCGCTTCGATGAACTCGTTACCTTTTTTAGCAATCGGCACTGCTTTTACGCCCGCCGTTTTATAGCCAATCCCTGAGTAACCGACCGCATTCAACGATTGAGAAACCGATTGCACCACAGAAGCTGAACCAGGTTGTTCGTTCACGTTCGCTTTAAAGTCGCCTTTACACAGGGCTTTCTCTTTAAAATAACCGTAAGTACCTGATACTGAGTTACGACCGTATAACTGAACGTCTTTAGCAGACCAGTTACCATCAAGGCCTAAATCGCCCCAGCGTTGAACGTCAGCGCCACCACATTTGTGGGTAGATGAGAAAATACCATCGATTTGTTCTGCAGTTAAGCCTTTGATTGGATTGTCCTTGTGCACAAAGACGGCCAGAGCATCAATCGCTACACGAATTTCAGTTGGTTTATAACCATAATGTTTTTCAAAGGCTTCAACTTCATTAGGCTTCATCTTACGGCTCATCGGGCCAAATTGTGAAGTGCCTTCAGTCAGCGCTGGTGGCGCAGTAGAAGAACCTGCGGCTTGAATTTGAATATTGACGTTTGGATACATCTGTTTAAATTCTTCAGCCCAGAGGGTCATCATGTTAGCTAAGGTATCAGAACCGACCGATGATAAGTTGCCTGATACGCCACTTGTTTTTTCATAGGTTGGTAAAGAAGGATCGAGCGATGCCATGGCAGTTGCAGAAAATACAGCAGCAGTGAAGGTCATCGCGCCGACAAGCTTGTTCAGTTTCATTATGTGCTCCAGTAGTAAGCTAACTAATTTGTAACTTAAGTTTTTTCAGACGCAGCCAGTATCAATTGCTACAGTGACAATTCTATGTCGGTGATGTGACACTTAGATGACAGTCACCTCTTTTTTAAGTTTTTTACGCCATCTTGGCCACAAAAGCAAAAAAACAGGTCATAACGACCTGTTTTTTCTAAATAACACTATGTTTAGCTGAGTAATTATCCCATTCGCTTTTGCCGTTCAATTAAATGCTGAGGAATCACAAAACTAAAGGTACTGCCTTTGCCAAGTTCACTGCTCACCTTTAATTCACTGTGATGATGATTCAAGGCGTGTTTGACAATGGCGAGTCCAAGACCGCTGCCCCCCGTCTGCCGAGAACGGGCACTATCTACTCGATAAAAGCGCTCCGTCAGCCGTCCTATATGCTGCGGCGCAATGCCTTCACCGGTATCGGTAACACTAAAGCGCCCGCCTCCGGCCACGCTGCGCCATTGCACTGTAATGGTGCCACCGGGCTCGGTATAGCGAATAGCATTTGAAATCAAATTGGAACAGGCACTTCTTAATTGCAACTCACTCCCGTGAGAATGCAATCCCGGCTCACAGTAGAACATTAATTGATAATTTCCTTGAGCCATGGCCTCGGCCTCTTCTTTAAGCACGTCCATTAATTGCGTCATATCCACGGTATTTTCTAAGTTAATATCTGCTGCATCCTCAATGCGCGACAACATTAATAACTGTTCGACCATGGATTGCATCCGCAATGTCTGCTGCTGCATTAACGCTAGCGGCTTGGCATTCATCGAGTCTGGCTCAGCCATACTCTGCATCATCTCAAGATACCCCTGCAGCACAGTGAGCGGGGTTTTTAATTCATGTGACACATTCGCGACAAATTCCTTACGCATGCCTTCAAGTTGGCGGATCCGGGTGATATCGCGAGCGATTAACAATAACTGGCGATCCCCATAGGGCATAATGCGGATCTCAAGCAAACGTTTATCAGAGACGGGGGATGGCAGTTCTAATGGCTCTTTAAACTGCGAATTTTTTATGTACGACGAAAAGTCAGGGTGCCGGATTAAGTTATCGATCCGCTGTCCGTTATCCTGTGGCCAGACAAAACCGAGAATAAGCTGAGCTAACTTATTACACCATAAGATATTATGCTCAGAATCGAGCACGACCGCGGCATCGGGTAAGGCTTCAGCACCCTGACGAAATCGGGCGAGCAACGCCGCCAATTGGCTCACGCGTCGACGATTTTTCCCTTGAAGCCGATAAATCCCATTAAATACCCCCTCCCAGCTGCCAGAGCCTTGGGGAGGCGTTAGTTTCCTATCTCGCCATAACCAAAAATTAAGCCGCGCTAATTGCTGATAGTGCCATATCACCAAACAGAGCAGTGCAATGACCAATACCCAGAGCGGTTGTCCAATCAATAAACCAACGAGCAAACACAAAATCACATACCCGGCTAGCCGAGTAAATAATCGATACCCAGAATAAGAATCAAACATAGATAAATCCATGCCTTGGGAGAAAAAGAGTCGTAGCACACGATAGCCTAAAAGCCATCCTGTGCCTATCTCCCCTCAGCACTAAATACGTGTTGAAAAACGATAACCTGCGCCGCGTACTGTCTGGATTAACCGATCGTGTCCCGACTCTTCTATTGCTTTACGCAAACGACGAATATGCACATCCACGGTTCTATCTTCCACATACACATTCGTGCCCCAGACATTATCAAGCAGCTGTTCGCGACTATACACCCGTTCCGGATGAGTCATAAAAAAGTGCAGTAAGCGGAATTCTGTTGGTCCCATATCGAGGACGATATCCCCTACACTGACCCGGTGGCTCACCGGATCTAATAACAAACCTTGGATATCGATGGGCTCTTCTAAGCGCGTCGGCGCACTGCGGCGTAACACGGCTTTAATTCGAGCCACTAATTCTTTGGGTGAAAAGGGTTTAGTGATGTAATCATCGGCGCCCACTTCGAGCCCTTTGACTTTATCTTCCTCTTCTCCGCGCGCGGTTAACATGATGATTGGGATATTTCGGGTAAATTCATCCTGCTTTACCCGTTTAGCCAACTGAATACCACTGCCGCCAGGAAACATCCAATCCAATAAAATCAGATCGGGATAAGGCTCCTTCAGCAGCGCAATAGCGGAAGCAAAATCTTCGGCCGCGGCAGTGATAAACCCATGTTGTTCCATTACAAAAGTTAGCATCTCGCGAATGGCTAACTCATCTTCTACGATCAATATCCTTGCAGTCATAAGTGATTTTCTGTCAGTGAATGTCAATCGGGCTATTATTAGTCATTTTTATGACAAATTTATGAACAAGCACAGCGCTTAACACATTTTGCCCTGTGTTTTTTGTGAACTATTTTATATAACTATTTGTTTATATCAATAAAAAAGGAGGCCTCAGCCTCCTTAATTAAACCTTAAATACGGTTGTTAGAACTTGTGCTCTAAACCCACACCGATATATGAATCATCATCGGTCGCGGCCTCGAGGGAGCGACTCGTGTAGAATGCAAACAATTTGGTTGGCTTACCTAAGTTATAGTCCGCCCCCAAAGACCAAGAATCACCTAACTCTTCCATATCTTGGAACTGAGCTTTTAAGGTCACAGCGTCGATATCATAGGCCGCACTTAACAGATATCCATTGGCACTGTCTGCCGAGACCGCAACTGGCAAAGAGGTGACTTTATCAATCTTGTAAGTCTGCTCTTGCTGCTGATACATACCCCCTAATTTAATCCCCGCTAACTTGGTATGTACGCTAGCACGCATGATTTCATAGCCTGAGACGTCAGCATCATAGGCAAGCGCGGCATACACTGGCGTTTTCTTGAGCTTAGCATCACCATACATCGCCGCTAAACTAAAGCCATCTTGGGCAAATTGGCTTTTTTCGTCATTACCTTCGGCAACATAAGTCACACCAAAGACAAAATTGCCAAAGGATGGAGTCAAGTAAGTAGCGGTTTGTGCCGCACGTACTTCACCTTTAAATAACTTTCCTAAGTCACCAGAAAGATCGTTAAATTGGTCGACATCACCTTGAGAAATTTTAAGTAAGGTATCGTTACGGCCAACAGAGAACGACCCAAATCCCCCTTTTAAACCCACAAATTGGTTACGTGCCGTGAAGTTATCACTGGATGCGGCACCGGTATCAACTTGATATTCAACCGTATAAAACGCTTCAAGCGAGCTAGACAGCGCAAATTCACCTTTAACCCCAAAACGCGATGCATTACTTTGAATGGCAGTTGTCGCCTCACCTTTCTCATCGTTTGATTGCGCGCTGACATTTAACTTACCGTAAACCGTCAACGGCTCAGCGGCATTAGCAGAGGCAAGTGTTGCAGAAGCGAGGGCTGAAGCTAGTAGCGTTTTACAAAATAGGTTCATCATTTCATCCTTTCGACATTGTTCGTCTTGGTTATTGGTTTGGAACGAGCGAAAGTGTGCAACGATTCTGTTTCAATTTTATTTCAGCCCTGACTCCCCAGAGCCTAAAGCATGATTGAAACCGAACAAACCCACACAAAACCCAGACACTCCAAGGGATGTAGCGATGTTTTAATTAATGTGACAATTTAATGAATTCTGTCTATTGTTCAAAATCAGCTAATCGCGTGGCGGTTTACCGCGGCGCGACTATGCCGTAAACTTCGGCTTTACTTTTCCGATGAGCGCACATTATGTGGTTTAAAAATCTTACTCTTTACCGTTTCAATAAACCTTTTGCCGTCGAAACCGAAGCGCTTGAAACGGCGCTCGCTGACTTCACCTTTTCTCCGTGCTCCAGCCAAGATATCAGTAAATTTGGATTTTCTAATGCACTGGGTAAACAGGGTCACTCCTTGGTCCACAGCGCCAATAATCGCCACCTCATTTGTGTCACTAAAGAGGAGAAAATTCTTCCAGGACAAGTCATCAAAGAAGCGCTTGATGAAAAAGTGACGCAAATAGAAGAAACAGAAAACAGAAAACTGGCTAAAAAAGAAAAAGATGCTCTTAAGGATGAGATCACCACGAGCTTGCTCCCACGGGCATTTTCCCGCCGCAGCCAAACCCGAGCGCTCATTTTGCCTGAGTTAGCGATGATCCTAGTCGATAGCTCAAGTGCCACCAAAGCGGAGGAGTTACTCGCGCTACTGCGCAAGGCGCTAGGCAGCTTACCGGTGATCCCATTGAGCTTTAAAGCACCCGTCGAAAGCCAATTGACCGAATGGCTCAAAAATGGCAGTGCTCCCTTACCCTTTGAGATGCAAGATGAAGCTGAGCTAAAGTCCGAAGCTGATGATGGCGGCATTGTGCGCTTTAAGCAGCAGGATCTGAAAGAAGATGAAGTATTAGCCCACCTCGCAACGGGTAAACAAGTGCACAAATTGGCCCTGAATTTTGGTCAATCCATCGCCCTTCTGCTGCAATCGGATGCCAGCGTTAAGCGCCTGAAATTTTCTGAAGAATTTAGAGCGGGTAACGATGAAGTGGGCACCGATGATCCCATGGCCCGTCTTGATGCAGATTTTGCCTTAATGGGCAGTGAGTTAGTCGCACTGATGCAGGCGTTAGTATCCGCCCTCGGTGGACTAGAAGAAGTGCAAGCCTGATCCCTTCCGCCTTCCTTAATAAGCGCGCCGGCTCACACCCGCGCGCTTTTTTATTCACCGCCAGCGCTGTCTCACTCGTTTTGCTAAATTGATGGTCACTTAAGTTCCTCAAGTTCATCAGCGTTTAAGTTCCTAAGTGCTTTAGTTCCTAAGTGCTTAAGCTCTATGCACTCAAGACCTGCGCACGCGGTTCCTCATCTGTGTCAAACAAAGCCCCGCCTAGGCCACCATCAATAGTACATTTATCAAGCAGATAACGTGTCAATGAGGTTACTCTCTGACTTGCTTCTGTTATGATATTGCCGCTCATTTTACCAATATAATCGATTATGGTTATCACCTAAATCAGTGTAACCCTGTGCCATGATGCATGGAAATACGAGATCATCAACCTAATGCCAACATTCATCAATATTATCTTTATCCTGTTGATATCTATCTCATTTAACACTTTCAGTCGCGATTTGATCACCCAAGAGATTGAACTACGAGAAGCAACACAGCAGTTCTATGACACCTTGAATGCCTCGATTGCCTTTCCCCTCGATTTCGACAACCGTGAACAATTTGAACAGTTAGCCGAGGCCCAAGGATACAGTCCCACCGAATTACAACAACAGCTGCAATTACTCGCTCGGCTTAACCTAGAGCCCGGAGTGAAATCTACCGCAGGCTTTCAACAGGCTGAAAGCCTCATTGCCCTCTTAAGCCGCATCGCGTCAACGCCTAACCAACTGGCCACCGTCGACATGCTACGCGGCCGATACATTGGGCGCATTGAACAAAAATATCAGGAAACGATCACTGTCCTGAATAACGCATTGACGCGCATCAAGGATAAACACGATCTTGAAGCCATGCTGCTCAAACACAACATCCATGACCAATTGGGCACCATTTACCTTATTCTGCGCCAAAATGAACCCGCATTAACGCATTACCATATCTACCGCGATACCGCCTATCAGCTAAAAAACGACTATCTGATGGCGACAGCCGAAGCAAGACTGGGCGCTTACTACAATAGAATTCAACAACATAAAATGTCATTGCAACACTACAGTGAAGCGTTTAAACACTCAAATAGCATCAATTACCCTACAATGGCTACCCATTTACAATTGCAATTAGCCAGGGTATATCGTGATTTAAAACAATGGGATGATGCACTTAAACATGCCCACGAGGCTGCAGCAGGTTTTAAACAATTAGGAAATAACACCTATCTTTCCAACGCTATGACGGTAATTGCCATGGTTTATGGTGAAAAAGGTGACTGGAATCAGGCCATTGACTTTTACCTGAACGCCCAACAATTAGATGCGAAACAAGGCAATTATATTGCCCAAGGCTTAAACTTTCACAACCTCGGCCAAGCCTATTTCAACATTAACGATAAGGCTAACGCCCTAAAATATTTACTCCTCGCTACTGACATTTTTGAAGAAAAACAAAGTAATCACTATTTAGTGTATAACGAGCTATTAATCGCAGACGTGGCAGAGGCAAAGCAAGATTGGCCACTTTTAATAACCCATGCAGAAAGCGCCTTAGCGTTAGCCACCCAGTTAAATATCATCGACGAACAAAAGTCGGCATTAACGCAAATTGCCTTAGCCGCTGAACGCTTAGGCGATAAAAATAAAACCATTGCGACCCAAAAACGCATCATCGAGTTAAGCCAACAAGAAGCGGCGGACAACAGCAGCGCTGCAGCCACAAAATCCGCGCTCGCGGAGCAGCAACTCAAAATGGAACTTAACATGCTCCAGAGCAAACTGGATAATGCCCTTACCACCATGCACAACACAACGAATCGGTTAGTCATCTGCGGCGCGGTTGCCATGCTCCTCATCATCTGTGTCATCATGCTGTTGCGCCAGCGTCAACAATTAACCCGGCACAATACGGCATTGCAGGCATTAAACCAGCAGGAAGCCTTTACGCATCACCTTGGCTACGCGGCCCTATTGTCTCAGCTCAATCAACGAAGCGGCACAGAGTCGACCACAAAAATCCTCGCCCTAGCCCTGATAGAGTTTCCAGAGTGTGTTGACGCCGATAGATATCAAGGACAATACTTCGCCAATACGGTCACAAACCAATTAATCCACCTGCTTAGTGCCAGGTTCAATATGCCGATATTTGTGATCCGCCAAGGAATATTCGCTATCGGCTTGACCGAAACCATAACACCCGCTGACCTAGTGACGGCGATCCGTGAGCAACTGGATCAACAATTTACGGGCAAATCACGCTTCAGTCCCTTCCACCTCGGACTGATAAATGTCCCCTTACTGGCAAAACCCGAGATACGCATCCATCCCCAACTCGTATTTGAAACCGCGCAAATGGCCCTCGCTGGCGCGCGAGGTTTACCCACAGAGACGGATAACTATGTGACCTTAAAAGTGCTCGATTTTGTTTCCCCCAGTTTATTTGCCAACCCATTATTTTTACATATTGAAAAAGCCATCGAACGCGGACTTATCCGCGTAGAAACCAATGGCGATAAAAATGCGATTCAGTGGCCTTGCTGGGAACACAATCACCACAAAGAGTTAGTTGAACATATTTAAACAAAAGCCAAGGTAAACCACATAGATTATCGACAAAGTGATTTGCGCTATATGGCCATTGTTATAACATGACACGCACATGAGTTAATCGCTAATCTGGGCATTGGAACGCCATGCTTTTAGCCTTACAGAGCGAGGAAAAGATTCCTGATGAAGGATCCCAACAAAACCGTTTCAAAGCTGGCGGTATTACAACAAAAACTGCAGTTAGCCACAGTCGCTCTCAATGAAGTCAATGAAGACAGAAATGCCAAGTTGCAAACCTTGCTACAATTTATTGGGCATTTAAGTCTCGCCTGCAAAGGACAGAATCTTGAACTCGATAATAAGCTCGCCAAGTTACGCAATCATCTCACGAGCTTTGAGCGCGTCGATGAATCGTTGCCTGAATTGGTGGATGTAGAACGTCTGCTAAAAAGCCAATATCACCATGTGATGACCCAACTCGAAGACAGCCGTGCCGACCTCACTAAAGTGATCCGTCAGTTGCAAAGCATCATCGCTGTTCCGGATAAACTGGCCAAAGATGTTAACTATTTTAAGCAAGATCTTGCCAAGCCCTTTCATACGGTTTGGGAATACATCCCCAAAGTCAAACAGCTGATTGGTTTTTATGAGACGATCTTACAGTTACAGTGCCAAGAGTCAGAAAAACTAGCGGTATTACCCAAACATCGCCAGTTCGCCCATGAATTGGCGCAACTCATCTCTGAGATCGAATTTCGCAAAGATCAACGTGAACAAGTTATTATTATTAAAGAAGTCTTAGCATCCGATATCGATATCGATGCATTGCTCGAATCCTATCAAACCATTTTATCCCTCTTGCTCGATAACATCGTGCAGGAAAAATCCGCTTCTCAAGAGTTTCTGTTTGCCCTGAATGACACCCTCACCACAGTGCGCGAAGTACTCAGTGAATCGTACAACCAGCATCAACGCAGTTTTCAACTGCAAACTCAGCTTAATCGCGAAATTAATTCTCGCGTCGATAGCGCCGGAGAAATCATAGCCGATGCTGAAAATATGTCAGATCTCAAAGCTAAACTCACTGAAGAACTCAACTCGATTCGTGCGGCACTGAATCGTAAAGAAACCCTTGAACAACGGGAACAAAGCGTTCAGCGCAAATCAATGGAGGCTATGTATAAAGAGCTTAATGAGCTCAACACTGAAGCCAACACCTACAAAGAACGCTTATTCGAACAGCAAAAACTCAATTTACTCGATAGCCTCACCCAGTTGCCTAACCGGGCCGCACTAGAAGAGCGCATGGAGCTAGAATACCGTAATTATCAACGCCATAAGAATGCCCTGTGGGTCGCTGTCGCCGATATTGATCATTTTAAATCGATTAACGATAACTTTGGCCACAGTACAGGGGATAAAGCGCTGCAAGTGATTGCGATGGCGTTAAAAAACTCTTTACGAGGCACCGAATTCGTCGCCCGTTACGGTGGTGAAGAATTTGTTCTGCTTTTACCCGATATTGGCAACGCCGACATTGCTCAACTTTTAAACAGAGTGCGTGAGAAAGTAAAAAATATTCCATTTAAATTTAAAAATCATAGAATTACAGTTACAGTATCCATAGGAGCGGCCAAGGTCATGGAGAATGAACTTATCCATCAGACCTTTGAACGTGCCGATGCCGCGCTCTATAAAGCGAAACACGAAAGCAGAGACAGGGTTGTGATTGACCTATAAGATGATGTGAATGACGTAAACCACGTCAAACGACTCCCCTTATCACTCCTGTCGCGACGAAGGAGTGACCAATGATAGTGAAAATCAGCCCGAAAGGCAGCATGGATCAGCTTTCACAACTGGAGGTGGATCGCTTAAAAAAAAGTGCCAAAAGTGCACTGTATCAACTGTATCGCAACTGCTCGTTAGCGGTGCTCGCAGCTGGCGTCAAAACCGACAACGCTAAAGCCCTGTTTGAACAATACCGCCACTTTGATATCAATGTGCTGCAACGGGAGCGAGGGGTAAAACTCGAGCTCATCAATCCTCCCGAACAAGCTTTTGTCGATGGACAAATCATTACCGGTATTCAAGAACATCTTTTCGCCGTACTTCGAGATATCCTTTACATTAGCGATAGATACGACTCTCTCAAGCACATCAATCTCACCAACGCCAGCCATATCACTAACGTGGTATTTGATATCCTACGTAATGCCCGGGCGATTGCGCCAATGAAAGATCCCAATGTAGTGGTGTGCTGGGGCGGCCACAGCATTAATGCCATCGAATATCAGTATACCCGAGAGGTGGGCTACCAACTTGGCCTGAGGGAATTAGATATTTGTACCGGCTGTGGCCCAGGCGCAATGGAAGGCCCCATGAAGGGGGCGGCTATCGGCCATGCTAAACAACGGATCAAAAATGCCCGGTATATCGGGTTAACTGAACCCAGTATTATCGCCGCCGAGCCGCCAAACCAAATCGTTAACGAACTGGTGATTTTACCCGATATTGAAAAACGCCTAGAAGCCTTTGTCCGCCTAGGTCATGGCATTATCATTTTCCCAGGTGGCGCCGGTACGGCCGAAGAATTACTTTATATTTTGGGGATTTTGCTCAATAAAGAAAATCAGGCAATTCCCTTCCCGCTAGTGCTCACCGGCCCTATCGAAAGCGCCGACTATTTTATGAAAATTGATGAGTTTATCGGTGCCACCTTAGGCAGCGAGGCCCAAAAGAAATACCAAATTATCATCGATAACCCCGCAGAAGTTGCCAGAGTCATGAAGCAATCGATGGAACAGGTCAAAAGTTATCGCCGAGCCACGGGGGATGCCTACCAATATCAATGGGCATTAAAGATTGAGCCTGAATTTCAATTGCCTTTTACACCCAGTCACGAAGTGATGGCGAACCTTAACTTACATTTTCAGAGCAATAAAGCCGAGTTGGCGGCCAATCTGCGTAAGGCATTTTCTGGGATTGTTGCGGGTAATGTTAAATCCGATACCATTAAACAGATCGAACGTTTTGGCCCTTTCCAATTAAAAGGCGACCCACTTTTAATGGAAATGTTAGATAATCTCCTGAGCGCATTTGTGGTCCAACATCGGATGAAACTACCGGGAAGTACTTATATTCCTTGCTATCAAATCGTCAAATAAGGCCCTATTTACCCATGAAACGCTCCTATGAATAAGTTTTTAATTATCGATGGTCTCAATTTGGTTCGCCGCATTTATGCCGCCATCGCCGATGATACCGATCTGACGAGCTTGCATGAACGTGTCGGTGCGGCATGCACTAAATTGCTGCGCATCCACCAACCGACCCACGTTGCCATTGTCTGGGATGGCGATGCCTTATCATGGCGTAAACTGCGTTATCCTGATTACAAAAAAGGGCGTAAGCCTATGCCAACGCCACTGGCGAACGGATTGCCACAACTACAAGCACATTTAGCGGCTATGCACATTGGCTCGATTTATGCCAGCGCCGAGGCCGATGATGTGATAGCAACGCTGGCAGTCAAAACCGTCAAGGCCCAAGGTGAAGCCATTATCGTCTCCACCGATAAAGGGTTTAGCCAACTAAACTTGCCGGGGATCCTGCAATGGGATCATTTTAATCAACAGTTCCTCGATATCACTGCGTTAGAACAAAAGCTTGGGGTAAAGCGCCAGCAACTGCTCGACTTTATCGCACTCGCCGGGGATAGTGGCAACAAAATCCCAGGGATCCCGGGGATTGGGCCAAAATCAGCAGCAGAGTTACTCCACACCTTTAGCAGCCTGACGGTGCTCTTTGCTTCCTTAGATCGCCTCGAGCCCAAACAAGCCCATAAACTCGCCGATGGACGGGATATGGCGCGCCTAAGCTATAAACTGGCGCAACTGCAAACCGATTTACCCCTTAATATCAATTTAAAAGACTTTCGGGTTCAGCCTGCGCCAGCTAGGCCATAAACGCCACATTGCGACCATGCAGGCAACGCCCCCTAAAATGTTAACAATCCGTTGCCATAAAGCCATTTACCTTCACGACACAAGGGCGTATTTTATGGATGAGCTGGGATCAGGCGTAAGACTAGACAAGGAATAGAGTGAGATGAAATCAACAGCATTCGTCATTTTTGGCTGCATCTTTGCCGCCTATGTCGCTTTTGTTGCAGTGGTCGCACTGGTGTATCAGCCCACACCCGATGAGATGAGCTGGGAAGACCGGCAGCTGTTTATCAACCAAACCATAAATCATCTCAGCCTTGGGCAAAATAGAGCGGAGATCACCGCCTTACTCGGCAATGCCGATTTTTCTGAGGCAAAATCAATTAACGAAACCCAATTGCTCGTACTGTTTTATCGTACTCACCATCAACAATCCGATGGTGTCACCACGAAAGACGAATGCACGCCACTGCTTTTTCAGGACGATAAACTCATTGCATGGGGCAATGAAACCTATAAACAGTACCTTGCTGCCGGAGCTGATCTTGTCCGTCACTCGCCCAAAGCGACGGACCCCTCCAGCAAAAACTAATGCCGTTTAGGCGATTCGTTGAGCGGCTACACTATCATCAAGCGCAACATAGCTGTGTTGTCGGTTGCACGATAAGTCGTAACAGGACAGCCCTGTGACTCGTCGGTTCATCCCGATAGGCTCGGCGCAGACAATGCGTACAATGCATACAATGCATACAATGCATACAATGCATACAATGCATACAATGCAGGTAATGCATACAATGCAGGTAATGCAAGCAACCCTGTCGCCAACGCCCACAGTG
>NZ_JBOFMC010000247.1:0-10840 GCF_051658185.1 Shewanella sp.
GCACTGAGCGTCAACACTCAGTGCCGCCAACGATGTCGAAAGTGTTGCTTGCCACTTTCAGTGACTTGCCCCTTCACCTTTATTTACAGGTACAGGGGCATTTTTTTAGGCCAAGGTTTTTGGACTCTATTTCAATCCGATGTATTGAGCTAATGTATTGAGCCAATGTTTTGATCCGATGTTTAAGTCCGATGTGTTAAGCTTGCTCGCTCAACTATCTGCCAGAGCGATTAAAGGCCTGCGGGCCTGTCACCCCAAAAGATGCCAGTAAAACCGACGATATCAGTTAACCCGACAGATTCAGTGCAACCTCATGGTTCCGTCACACTGAGAGATTATCAACAACAAGCGGTCGATGCTGCCATCACGCATTTTCGGCAAAGCCACGACTCTGCGGTATTAGTGTTACCCACTGGCGCGGGTAAGAGTATCGTTATCGCGGAGCTGGCCCGCATTGCCAAGGGACGGGTATTGATCCTAACCCATGTCAAAGAACTCGTGGCGCAAAACGCTCAGAAGGTCGGTCTGTTAACCACCGAGGCGAGCATCTATGCCGCGGGGCTTAACCAAAAAACCGCGACAGGCAAAACCGTGGTCGCCAGTATCCAATCGGCAGCCAGAGCGCTATCCCAATTCAATACCCCCTTCTCTCTGGTGATCATCGACGAATGTCACCGGGTCAGTCTCGAGCCCAATAGCCAATATCAACAACTGCTCACCCATTTACGGCAACACAATCCCCAATTGCGTCTGCTTGGGCTGACCGCCACCCCCTATCGGTTAGGGAGTGGATGGATTTATAAACAGCATTACCATGGCAAAGTGGGAGCCGCGGAATTAGGCGTATTTGAGCAGTGCATTTTTGAGCTGCCAATCCGCCCGCTCATCAAGCAAGGTTACCTCACGCCCCCCCGTTTATTAGACGGGCTAAGTGCCCAATATGATTTCAGCAACATTAAACCCAATGATAATGGCGACTATCCTGAAGCGCAGGTCAATGCCTTACTCAATCATGCCGGCCGAGCCACAACAGCTATCGTCAAGCAACTAATTGAACTGAGCAGCCAACGCCAAGGCATCATTATCTTTGCCGCAACCGTGCGTCATGCCGAAGAAATTGCCAAACTCTTAAGCCAGTACCACAGCGCCCCTTATGCCGTGATCACCGCCCAAACAGCAGATCAAGAACGCGACAATCTTATCGCGCGCTTTAAAGCCCAAGCACTTAAATTTCTGGTGAATGTGGCGGTACTAACGACCGGGTTTGATGCGCCGCATGTCGATCTTATCGCGATCCTGCGCCCTACCGCATCGGTCAGTCTATTTCAGCAAATGATTGGCCGCGGCCTTCGGATCTGTGCTGGTAAAACAGATTGCCTCGTGATTGATTATGCGGCAAATGGCTATGATTTATATTTCCCAGAAGTCGGCCAAGCCAAACCCAATAGCAAGGCCGTCCCCGTTCAAGTCCCTTGCCCACTCTGCCAGTTTGCCAATATCTTTTGGGGGATCACTGATAACGATGGCGACATTGTCGAACATTATGGACGACGCTGTCAGGGCTTAGTCGATCATGAAGGTAAAAAGCAGCAATGTGACTTTCGTTTTCGCGCGAAATCCTGCCCGGATTGCGGACAGGAAAATGATATCGCCGCGCGCATTTGTCAGCATTGTCAGTCGACCTTAATCGATCCGGATAAACGCTTGCAGCAGGTACTTAAACAGCAGCACCATCACCTCTTTCGCTGCCAAGACATGCTGCTTATTGATGATCAAGGCTCGCTGAAAATCCAATACATCGATATTGACGGCAATGCATTTATTCGGCGTTTTAAGTTACAAACGCCCGCCCAATGGCGCGCTTTATATGCCCTGTTTATTTTCCCCCATAGCCGTACGCCGGGGCTGAAACCCAAAAAGTATCACAATGTCGCTGAGTTAATCGCCGATCGCGCCGCCTTTCGCATGCCTGAGCTTCTGCTGCTAAAAAAACACAAAAAGGGCTGGGATTTACTGGAAAGTTATTTTGATTACCAAGGCCGCTATCAAATCGAAAATAAACACAACTGAGGTTATCAATTCCGCTATGTCTATGGTATAAAACAATTAAAGTAAACCTAAGGAGCTATTATGTTCGTTGTTATTTTTGGCCGTCCTGGCTGCCCTTATTGCGTACGAGCGGTACAATTATCTGAACAACTCGTCGAAAAACGTGATGACTTTACATTCAAGTATGTCGATATTCACGCTGAAGGCATTTCAAAAGCTGATCTTGAAAAAACGATTGGTAAGCCGGTTGAAACAGTCCCACAAATTTTTGTCGATGAGAAACACGTAGGCGGTTGTACTGATTTTGAGCAATACGTGCGTGAGAACAATTTGTTAGGCTAAATCGCAACATATTTACTTACCGCGCTGATTAATACGCATGATCACGCTGTAAATCGTCTGATTCTGTAAACGTATTATTCTGTAAGCGTCTTATTCTGTAAAAATTGTCGCGTAAAATAAGGAGACCTCAGCGCTCCTTATTTTTAGCTGCACTTTCCGCTGTGCTCGTAGCAACTCGCCAAAAAAATCACCGCAATAAACAAACGCCCATTTGCGGCGAAGATAATGAAAACGCTACGAAGATAAGCAACGCTGCGAAAATAAACAACAGAGTGGCTAACTTGCATCGCCAGTTCAACCAAACAAAAACGTAAACTAATCGCGGTAATAAGACTGATAACAATAGAAAAATTGCGATAAAAGAAATAAGAGCGACCGATACCAATCAACAAATATGATCTGTAGCATCAGCATTAAGGGGATAGTTGAATAAGGAAGTGGTGGGTCGTGAAGGATTCGAACCTTCGACCAATTGGTTAAAAGCCAACTGCTCTACCGACTGAGCTAACGACCCATCTTGAGTGTCTATGTAAGACAATACCCTGCTTTATGCACTTTCAGGAAAGTGGTGGGTCGTGAAGGATTCGAACCTTCGACCAATTGGTTAAAAGCCAACTGCTCTACCGACTGAGCTAACGACCCATCTAAGTGTTACGCACAAAACCCACTAACTTGTTCTATTAAAAAGAATATTTAAAACTATTTAACAGGATAAGTGGTGGGTCGTGAAGGATTCGAACCTTCGACCAATTGGTTAAAAGCCAACTGCTCTACCGACTGAGCTAACGACCCATTTACTGGTATTCTGCGCCCCGAACGACCTTGCCGCTCTGAGGGCGCCTATAATACCTTTTTCAGTTTCTCATGCAAGCGCAAATTCCCAATTTTTTGTCGTTTGCATGAAAAACAGACTAAGAGTATATTTTTTAGTTAATTAGGCTTTAATTGCGGCCAATTGCTGCTGTGCTATCCGAGCGGCAGCACTATTGGCGTAATCTTTTACGACTTGCTCATAGTATTGTGTCGCACCTGCTTTATCACCGGTTTTTTCGGCAATCATCCCAAGCTTAACTAAACTGTCACCGCGTTTATTGGAATCACTAAAACGCGTCACTACTGTATTAAAAGCTTGTTTGGCTTCAGCAAACTCGCTCTTATTAAATAGTAATTGCCCTAACCAATAGTTGGCGTTTGCCGCATATACGGAATCGGGATACTGTTTGATAAAAGCGCGAAATGCAGGGATCGCATCATCATACTTCCGCTCTTTTAACACTAAATTGACGGCACCTTCATAACTTGCGGTTTCACTTAAACTGCTTGCCGCGGCATTCGCCGTCACCGCAGGTGGAGTCGTTGCCGCAGGAGTGGCTGGCGCGGAGGCTTTTGAGGTGACATTAGCCAACTCTTCATACAGCTGACGCTGGCGTTGCTGCATCTGCTCAATTTGGTAATTCTGTTGTTCGGTTAAACCACGTAAGTCGAGAACTTCCTGCTGCAAAGTGTCCAGACGGCGCTGCATTTCTAACTCGCTTTGCTGTCTTGATTTCACGATGCGCTCTAAACGAGCAAGTCTGTCATCACCTGAACCACCAGCAATATCTTCCACAGGAGCGGGTGCTGCAACTGCAGTACCCGCGCCGAAGAACATTGCCGTAATTAAGACGGCACGTTTCATGGTGTTACTCTCCGTAAGTCAATCTTAGTAAACTAAAACTGCACGGCGGTTTTTACCAAAACCTTCATCGGTACGAGAAAAGTCTAATGGTTTTTCTTCGCCATAACTGACAATACTCATTTGGCTTGGTTGTACACCCATGCCTTGCAGGTATTTTGCTACCGCTTTAGCACGACGCTCACCCAGTGCAATGTTGTACTCAGGTGTACCGCGCTCATCGGCGTGGCCTTCAATCAGTACACGCACACTAGGGTGCTCGACTAAATAAGTACCGTGAGCTTCTAAAATGGCCGCAAATTCGGTTTGCACTTCACTACGGTCAAAGTCGAAGTAAATGATGTGCTCTCTTCTCAGTTCTTCTAATTGTTGACGTTGTTGTTCTTCTGGGGAAAGCATGCCGCCAACACCACCGGTTTGAACGCCACCACCATTGAGTTCACTGTCTGAGCCATTTGTGGAGCCCATTGCATCCGTTTCTGATTCAGAAGTTGAGCTACATGCACTAATAGCCATAATTGGAAGTGCTACCAACATAGCTTTTAACAACTTGTTCAGATCCATTATGTGTTCCTTTTTAAATTAATTGTTGATAAATCAGGGTAATACATTAGAGAAAGGGTGACCAAGAAGGTGATTTCACCTCGCCTTGACCAACCGGTAATCTTGCTTTAAAACGTCCATCGGTCGAGACCGCGGCTAACACTTGCTTGCCTTGGTGCGTTGTGCCGTAAATGACCATAGTCCCATTGGGTGCGACACTGGGCGATTCATCCAAACGGGTCGAGGTCAGTACTTGCATAAAACGCGTACTTAAATCCATACGAGCAATATTAAATTTACTATTGGTGCGATTAACAAAAATCATACTGCGACCATCAGGAGTGATAGATCCTCCCAAATTCCATTCGCCTTCAAAGGTTTCACGGGTCACTTTACCTGAAGTTAAATCTACTCGATATATTTGCGGTTTACCACCGCGCTCAGAGGTAAATAACAGTGATTTTCCATCAGGATACCAAGTAGGTTCGGTATCAATCGCATAATGATTCGTAATGCGCTTAGCCGCTTTGGTGGCAATATCGATCACATAAATTTCGGGTTGACCATCTTTCGAAAGTGCCACCGCTAAGGATTTACCGTCAGGTGAAAATGACGGCGCACCATTAATGCCAGGAAAACTGCTGACTTTTGTACGCACTTGGGTATAAAGATCTTGAACAAAAATCTCGGCTTTTTTGTTTTCAAAGCTCACATAGGCCAAACGACGACCGTCAGGTGACCATGTTGGAGACATTAAAGGCTCAGGTGAACGCAATAACATTTGCTCATTAAAGCCGTCATAGTCAGCAATCATTAACTGATACGGGGCTTTTTGCGCATGATTGACCACGACATAAGAAATGCGAGTTAAGAAAGCACCACGGATACCGGTGAGTTTTTCATAGACGATATCGCTGATCCTGTGACCATACTGACGAAATTGCGCGGCAGAGATCACCGTTTGACGACTATCCATCAAAAAACCAGTCGCATTGGCAGCGCCATTTAAGCTTTGATTTTGCGCTTTGACGAGGTCAATTAAGTCAAAACTGACCAGATATTGGTCCGTACCATAGGGTTTTACCGTGCCAACCACGAGGGCTTCTGCACCGACACTAGACCAAGCGCTGGGTTGAAACTGAGCCAATGCCCCAATATTACGTTGCGGTAAACCGAGCTCATCTAACGGTTTAAACGTACCGCTACGAACGAGATCTGACATCACCACATCAGCAATCGCTTGCGGCGGTGCGCCAGTGCCTTGCCAAACAAAAGGCAGTACAGCAATCGGACGCGCCGCATCCACCCCTTCGGTGATCACAATATCCAATGCGGCTTTGACCGGGCCGCTACACAGTAGCACCACCACCGCCAACCATTTTGCCAAGATTTTCATGCTACTCCTTTAATTAAACGTTGGTTCAACGATTAAGTTAATTTCTTTCATCAAGTTATACACCGCAGGATCCTGAGATACCGGCAGTTTACCCGCTTTTAAAATGGCCGCTTTGGTTGCACGGCAAACGTTTGAATCGCCGCCCTGAGTCTGGCTGCTGATCACAAAACCATCATTGGCTAAGCGTACCGACACGGTACAGGTTTTGCCACGCATCGACTCATCAACCACCAGATTACGTTGAATAGTTGACTTAATCATCGCGGTATACTTACCGACTTCAGTTTGCATCTGCTTATTCATCGTTTGCGACAATGCCGCCTGCTCTGCGGCCAGTGCATCAGCCATTTCCTGCTCTTGCTGAGCGCGAGCTTTGGCTTCAGCATCGGCCTTACGCTTACGTTCGGCTTCCTCTTTTAACTTACGTTCAGCCTCTTCTTTTTGCTTACGCTCGGCTTCTTCTTTCTTTTTGCGTTCAGCTTCTTCTTTTTGCTTACGCTCCGTTTCAGCTTTAGCAGCGGCAGCCTCTTCTGCTTTACGCTTTTCAGCGGCCTTTTGCGCGGCTTCTTCAGCCACTTTACGCTCTTGTTCTTTCAGCTTACGTTCGGCTTCGGCTTTTTGGGCCTTCTCCTTTTCTTGTTGCTGTTTCACTTGAGCGACTTTAGCAGCTTCGTTCGCCTTTTGAGTTTCGATTTCTTGCTGTTTACGTTCTTGCTCTAATTTTTTAAGTTGAGCTTGTTCACGTTCACGCGCCTGTTTTGCTTCCTGTGCTTTGCGTTCAAGCTCTGCTTGGCGTTCTTGTTCACGACGTTCACTGTCACGCTTTTCCTGCTTAAGTTTTTCAACCTGCTTAGTCACTTTTTGCTGATCTATCATCACAGCTTGGACAGCTGGAGCGCTAACTTGTTGCACTTGAACAGGTTTATGGGTGAAATCAACACCGAGAACCAAGATTATTATCACACCAATATGAATACCTGCTGAAATCGACAGCGGTAATGCAAAATTTGAATTATCCGCCACCTATTTCTCCTTGGGTGCATCCGTCATCAAGCCGACGGAAGGCACCCCCGCCTGTTGCAGAGTCACCATCAGCTGGATCACGTTATCGTAAGGAATATTGCGATCGGCTTTTACCACAACTGGCCGCTGAGGTTCGGTCACAATAATGGCGGCGACTTCCGTTGCTAAGGCTTCTAAATCCATCTCTTCATTGGTTGAGCCACCTTTGTTGAGGTAATAAATGCCATCACCATCAATGGACGCCACGACGGGCGGTTTACTGTCGGCTGGCAGCACTTCGGCAGCGCCTTGAGGCAGTTCGACCTTAACCCCTTGAGTGACAATCGGCGCTGTTACCATAAAGATAATTAACAGCACCAGCATGACGTCGATATAGGGCACCACGTTGATTTCAGCCACGGGGCGCCGACGTTTGCGCTGATAAGCTACTTGCATTATGCCCCTTCCTTCTCACTGTATGCTTGACGGTGCAGGATGCTAGAAAACTCTTCCATAAAGTTGGCGTAGGCCATTTCCAACTTATCCACTTGTGTTGAAAAGCGGTTATAGGCAATAACCGCAGGGATCGCCGCAAATAGACCCATAGCCGTCGCGATCAATGCCTCGGCAATACCCGGCGCCACCATGGCGAGGGTGGCGTTTTCCATCGAACCGATGGCGATAAAAGAGTTCATGATCCCCCATACGGTACCAAATAAGCCGATATAGGGACTGGTCGAGCCAATAGTGGCTAATAAAGGTAAGTTAGCTTCTAGCTTTTCTAATTCCCGAGACAAGGTCACGCGCATGGCTCGAGAAGTGCCATCCATCACCGCATCGGGCACTTTGCTGTTTAATTTATTTAAGCGTGAATATTCTTTAAAGCCAGTCACAAATAAAGATTCTAAACCGGTATTATCCGGCCGGGCCGATAACTCTTTATAGAGACGATTTAAGTCAACACCGGACCAAAATTTATCTTCAAACTTGGCCGATTTATGCTTGGCAGATGTCAATAAACTACGGCGTTGGATAATGACCGTCCACGACATCACCGACAAGGCCAGTAGTGTAAACATCACAAATTTCACTAATAAACTGGCTTGTAAAAATAACCCAACAATGGACATATCAGCTTGCACTGTCAAACTCCTGCACAATATTTAAGGGAATAGCTCGGGGACGCATCCGTGATAAAGCCACACAGGCAACTAACACTGTCGCTTCACAGTAACAATCTCCCTGATGATCTACCAAACGTTGATGAAACATCAACGAGGCCTTTTTCAACTCTATGACCTTAGTTTCTACAATAAGGTTCTGCTCGAAACGCGCGGCTTTGTTAAAGTCGATTTCCACCCGTTTTACCACAAATGCGGTATCGTCGGCCAATAATGCAGTCTGGCTGACACCGAAGGCTTTTAACCATTCGGTGCGTGCACGCTCAAAAAAATTGAGATAATTCGAATGATAGACAACCCCACCTGCATCGGTATCTTCGTAATAGACTGAAATTGGCCAATTAAACGTCATTTGAAATAAGCAATTTTGATTGAAAAATTGACGCTTACTATACCTAGGGAAAGAACAATTGTGAATGACCCGATGAAGATATAGATACTGTTCGAACTGGGTTGGACTGAATTTAAGCACTTGTAAATAATAATGGGATCTTTCGATCCCATTATGTTGACTGATTTGGCTATTTTACCAACGTCTGCGGCAATTGCAGACCGAAACTTTGCCAAAGGAAACTGTAAATATCGGCAAATTCATCAATCTTCATGGCTGTGGGTTTACCGGCCCCATGGCCTGCATTCGATTCTATCCGCATGATCACCGGTTTATCGCCGCGTTGCTGCGCTTGTAACATCGCCGCAAATTTAAAACTGTGTAACGGCACCACCCGATCATCATGATCTGCGGTCATCACCATCGTCGCAGGATAGGCTTGGGGTTTTACATTATGATAAGGCGAATAGGCTAACAATGCCGGAAATTGCGCGGCATTATCAGCGCTACCATATTCACTTGTCCACGCCCAGCCTATGGTAAATTTATGAAAACGCAGCATATCTAATACCCCCACAGCAGGTAGCACTGCCGCGAACAATTCCGGACGCTGAGTCACTGCCGCGCCCATTAATAAACCGCCGTTACTGCGGCCATAGGCGCCTAATTTACTGCTATTGGTGTATTTTTCGTTGAAAAGATATTCGGCGGCGGCAAAATAGTCATCGAATACATTTTGCTTTTTATCGAACATCCCCGCCTGATGCCAACTTTCACCGTAATCGGCGCCACCCCGTAAACTCGGTACAGCATAAATCCCGCCCATATCTAACCAAGCGATATTCGCCGGACTAAAGCGCGGCGTCATCGAAATCGCAAAACCACCGTAGGCATATAATAAAGTGGGGTTCTGACCATTTTTCACTAAGCCCTTTTTATAGGACAGCATCATAGGCACACGGGTACCATCTTTGCTGGTGTAAAACACTTGCTCAGAGACATAATCATCGGGATTGAAGGACACCTTAGGCTTTGCCACAACGGTTGATTCAGCCGTTTTGAAATCAAACTTATAGGTGGTTTCGGGTTGAATATAGCTATTAAAGACATAGTAAAAATAATCTTTACTGGCCTTGCCAAAGGGGCCTGCAACATTGCCCTTACCGGGTAACGCCACATCCTGACGTTTTTGCCCTCCCAAACTATAAATGGATAATTGGCTTAATACATCATGTAAATAGCTGACCACTAAATGATCATTGATGATGGCTACCGCATTTATTGGATCTTTGGATTCCGGAATGATCGTTTGCCACTGAGATTTATGGCTATTACGGGTATCAATTGCAATCACTTTACCATTTGGCGCATCTAAATCGGTTTTAAAATAAAATACCGTGCCATCGTTCCCTAAAAACTCATATTCCGCTTCGAGATTGAGGATCAGTTCTTCAACTTGGGCTTTAGGCTCAAACAGCGACTTATAGAAGAACCGATTACGTTTATCCGTCCCTTGGGAAATCGACAGTAATAGATACTCACCCTTTTCAGACACCTCAATACCAAAACCCCAATCTTTATTTTGTGGGCGTTCATAGATCAATATATCCTGGCGCTGGTCGGTGCCTAATTTATGGTAATACACCTTCTGATTAAAATTCACATCGGCTAATAAATCACCACCGGCCGGCGCATCGTAACGAGCATAAAATACGCCTTGGTTTTCTTTATCCCATACTGCACTGGAAAACTTAATCCACTTGAGCTCATCGGCTAGTTTTTTGCCGCTGGCGATATCGATAAACTGCCATTGTTGCCAATCCGATCCCGAAGTTGACACGCCGTAGGCCAGCGTTTTACCGTCATTACTGACCGATACCCCGGATAATGCCACTGTGCCATCGGCAGAAAAGCGATTAGGATCCAGTAAGGGCTTTTCTATCCCATCTATCCCTTTGACATATAACACCGCTTGCGCTTGTAAACCATCATTACGGTAGTAAAACTGATTATCGCCATTTTCAAAGGGCGCTGAAATCTTTTCAAAGTTCCACAGTTCAGTGATCCGCTCCACCACCGCTTGTTTATTGGGGATGTTAGCCAAATAGTCTTGGCCGAACTGTTGTTGTGCTTTTACCCAAGCCTCGGTTTGCGGCGTATTAGCCTCAAGATGGCGGTAAGGATCGGCCACGGCGACACCATGGATCGTTTCAACTAACGATGCTTGCTCAGTATGTGGGTAATTCCATTGACTCTGACTCACGGGCACCATCGCCGCGGACTCGTCAGTATTGCCACTTTGACAGGCGCCAAGGCTCAGC
>NZ_JBOFMC010000248.1:0-2535 GCF_051658185.1 Shewanella sp.
TGTGCCGGCGCCCTGCCCCCCGTTATTTAACACCTCTATTTAATATCCCCGGTTCCCGGTTTAACCTCGCCCAACGAGTGCCGTACAGTGAACATCCGCGCAGCTTAATCCCCCCCGCCACAGTAAAATAAGCCTCGTCGATGGCAGGTAAAAACCGGCAAAAGTGGCACAGTCATTTTTAGTTACAACTCGCCTAAGATAAATCTGCACCAAAGCCTGTAACCATCTTGTTTAGATTCCCCGTTACGCATTAACATACGCCCCATTGCAGCTAAAGCATCCCTATATTTGCTAACATAACAGCCCCAATAACTTGGGCATAAAAACCAACGCGAAGGAAACAACATGAGAAAAGTACTCATTGGTGGTCTGTGTGTGTCACTTATCGCAGGCCTAAGTGCCTGTAACAATCCTACCACCGCAGTCAAATCCCCAGAGGCCAGCCAAACGGCGACGGCGGTTAGCCAAGCGTTGGGTTCAGGGATTGAATTTGCCCATTTTGATAACAGCATTCGCCCTCAGGACGATTTCTATCAATATGTGAATGGTACTTGGCTAAAAAACACTGAAATTCCAAGCGATCGCACCAGCATTGGCGCCTTTTATGATCTGCGTGAAAAATCCCGTGACGATGTGAAAGCCATTATTGAGCAGGTCGCCGCTATGCCCAACTTGATCATCGGCAGTGATGAGCAAAAAGTGGCCGATTTGTATCGCTCATTTATGGATACCGCGACCCTCAATAAACTGGGAATAAGCCCTATCCAAGGCGAGTTAGACGCGATTGCCGCCTTAAAAGATAAAAATGAATTGGTGAGATATTTCGCCCACAGCCAAATTATCGGTGGCGGCACGCCCATGGCATTTTATATTGATATCGATGCCAAAAACTCCAGCCGCTATGCCACCCACCTGTATCAATATGGCCTGAGCCTGCCAGAAAAGGATTATTACTTTAATCAAGCGGAACGTTTTGTGAATATCCGTAAGGCCTATTTAGCCCATATTGAAAAAATGTTCACGCTGGCCGGCCTTGCCAACCCCAAAGCGAGCGCAGAGACGATCCTTGCCCTTGAAACCGCCATCGCCGAAAAACACTGGGATGTGGTCCAAACCCGCGATAGCACTAAAACCTACAATCTTTACCAAGTAAAAGATCTGCCTAAGCTGGCACCGGACATCGATTGGACGGGATATTTGGCGGTATTAGGTGCAGACAAACAAACGGATATTATTATTAACCAGCCCAGCTATATCCAAGGCTTAAACGAGATCATCAAAACCACCGATCTCGCCACTTGGCAAACCTACCTGCAGTGGCAAACCCTCACGCGGGCCGCGAGCAACTTAACCGAAGCCCTCGACAATGAAAACTTTGCCTTTTTCGCCAAAACCTTAAACGGCCAAGCCGAGCCTGAGCCCCGTTGGAAACGCGGCGTAGCGACCGTTAACAGCCTACTCGGCGAAGTGGTCGGCAAAGTGTACGTCAAGCGCCACTTTACCCCGCAAGCCAAAGAGCGCATGCAAGCCTTAGTCGAAAACCTGCGCGGTGCCTATGGCGATAGCATTAAAGAACTCACCTGGATGAGCGATGCCACTAAAGTGGCTGCCGCCGACAAATTAGCCAAATTTAATCCTAAAATCGGTTACCCGAATAAATGGGAAGATTACAGCAAGCTCACCATTAAGGCCGATGATTTATTCGGTAACGCTACCCGAGCTAGCCAAGTTGAACACAGTAAATCCTTAGCCAAACTCGGTGCGCCTATCGATCGCGATGAATGGCACATGACGCCACAAACCGTCAATGCTTACTACAATCCCACCATGAATGAAATCGTGTTCCCAGCCGCCATTCTGCAACCGCCATTCTTTAACTTGCAGGCTGACGATGCGGTAAACTACGGCGGCATTGGCGCGGTGATCGGCCACGAAATGGGCCATGGTTTTGACGACCAAGGGGCGAAATTTGATGGCGAAGGCAATATGCGCGACTGGTGGACCGAGCAGGATTTAAAAGAGTTTTCAGAGCGCGGTAAAGCACTGATTGCCCAATACAATGGTTACTCGGTATTTGATGATTTGCATGTCAACGGCAGCTTAACCTTAGGCGAAAACATCGGTGACTTATCCGGTGTGACCATCGCCTACCGGGCCTATAAAAAATCCCTCAACGGCAAAGAAGCCCCAGTGATTGACGGCTTAACCGGTGACCAACGCTTCTTTATCGGCTTCACCCAAATTTGGCGCGCAAAAGCCAAAGAAGAAGCACTGCGTAACCGCGTCGCAACCGATCCGCACTCCCCGGCCGAATTCCGCGCCCTCGGTGCATTGTCTAACATGCCAGAATTCTACACGACCTACGATGTTAAACCCGGGGATGCTATGTATATCGCCCCAGAAAAACGCGTAAAAATTTGGTAAGTTAGCTTAGTCAGCTTAGTGAGCATCGCAGGCTCGGCCAGTTTAGGCCGGGCCTGCATTCCATAGACGCTATGAAGCGCATCAAACACGCTAATGGCGTGTTGACATCGA
>NZ_JBOFMC010000249.1:0-6059 GCF_051658185.1 Shewanella sp.
TGAAGGGATCATTAAGATAAAGCCTTAATTGATCAATCGTTTCACTAGATTGACGCATTAACCGTCTGGCGTCTTGATAATGGATATAGGCCACGCCCGCATCGACCTGAGAGCCCATCTCAAAAATCCCTGACACCACAAACTTACGCTGACTCGGTACCGGTCCAAAGGGGGAGTAAACGACCCCATCCCCGCTCAATAACCGCACCGTATCCCCATGCCCTACCTTAAGCTGACGTGCAAGCTCGGCCCCTAAAATCACGTTATATTTACCGCTTTTTAGCTCATCGAAAGCACCTGAATAGGTATGCTGAGCGATAAAAGATACGCTTTGCGCAAGCTCAGGAAAGATCCCAAACACCTGCACCGCCCGCAGATTCGCTGCCGATTGCACCATCGCTTGGGTAGAAACACTGGGCGCAATACCTTGCACGCCGGGCAAGGCTTTAAGTGCATTGGCCTGAATCGACCAATCCACCAGCGGGCTGTCTGTATGTACCGTCAACTGCGGCACCGCCCCAAGGATCCGTTCTTTTAGCTGGCCCTCAAGACCATTCATGACGGAACTGACCACGATCAAGGCTGCCACCCCTAAAAAAATCCCCGACACGGCAAATAAGGTAATAAATGAGGCAAACGCGTTTGCTTTTCTGGCCCGCCAATAACGGTAACCAACGTATAAAGGAAATCTAAGATCCATTGAATGAGGGCTGCGTCCTATATGCTAAACTTGCTAAATCATAAAGATGGGCACGATAATAGGGGTTTAACTCCTATAAATAAAGAGGTAAGCCTTGTTCACTGACTCTAATCCTTATTTTAGTGTGTCGCATGCCTTTACGGCTTACCTCAGTCCATGGCCGCAAAATCACCCGTTGCCGACTGATATTGCATTAAGATCAATGCAATCCGTTGGGATCCAGCTGTTAAGTGATGTCAAAGAACTTGAGGCTAGTTGCCTATTGCAGCTGCGCCATTTAGACCATGATGCCAAAGCGATTGTGGATTTTTTAAAGCTGCAATCTCGCAAAGTGGACTTAGTGTTACAACATGTGCTTGAACAAGAAACTCAAGAAGGCGATAAATTCAGCGGCTGTCAATTTGGCGGCAGCGGCATCCGGTTGCGGAGCCCCTCCCCCCTGCCCCTTGGCAGTCATTTTAAAACGACTCTCTTTATTCACGATGAATTGATCGCCATATTGTGTTTTGTCAAAGTCATGGCCAATCACCTGGATACCACAGCCCTGTCTGGGGCAGCGCAATATTATGTCGATCTTGAATTTAGCCAAATTCTCGAAGGGGATGTTGAGCAACTGGTCAAAGCCAGCTTAAATGTGCAACAAAAACAGCTTAAATTGCGCAAACTGGCCAAAGACGGCGCTCAATAAGTGCCGACTTTCACTGGCACCTCCGCCTGCAACTCACTACAATGGTCTGCAACTCTTTGTGAATAAATCAGTTTATCCCACGCCCATGAATCACATATCAGCCTTCACGCCACCTGTTGTTAAACAGAGTGTACAAACGCAAACGCTATCGGCCCTTGGGGGCGTTTGCCAAGCCGTTACCATTGCCAATATTGTGCGCCAATATCCCGGCACCACGCTTATCGTTACCAGTGATACGCCGAGCGCATTGAATTTAGAATCAGAACTCAACTATTTACTCAGTAAAAGCACCATTAAGGTGCGGTTATTTCCAGACAGAGAAACCCTGCCTTACGATAGTTTCTCGCCCCATCAGGATCTGATTTCACAGCGTTTAGAAACCCTGTCCCACATCAGTCAAGCCCATCACAGTGTGGTGATTGTGCCGGTAAGCACCTTAATGGTACGCCTACCGCCCAAAGCCTATCTAAGTGCCAATGTGTTTGTCTTGAAAAAGGGCGATAAATACCCGCTCCACGCCGTAAGGCAACATTTAATTGATACCGGCTATCATCTGGTCGAACAGGTGTACGAACACGGTGAATTTGCGATCCGCGGCTCCATCTTAGATCTGTTCCCAACGGGCGTGAACACGCCGCTACGTATCGAGCTGTTCGATGATGAAGTCGATACCATTCGCCATTTTGATGCTGAAACCCAGCGCTCCTTGCATCCCGTTGAGGCCGTTCGTTTGCTGCCAGCCAAGGAGTTCCCGACTGACAGTGGTGCCATTGAAGGCTTTAGACAACGATACCGGCGCCGCTTTGAGGTGATCGTCAAAGAGCCTGAATCGGTTTATCAACTGGTGAGCCGCAACCTGATGCCCGCCGGGATTGAAAATTACCTGCCGCTGTTTTTTGACGAAGTCGCTAGCCTATTTGACTACCTGCCCCCCAGCACCCAACTGGTTACCCTTGGGGACATTGAAAAATCTGCTCGCAGCCATTTACAAGAAGTTGACACGCGCTACCAAGATCGGCGAGTCGATCCTTTGCGGCCCCTACTCGCACCAAAAGAACTGTATTTACTCATAGAGGAATTATTTGCCGCCTTTAAACCTCTCGCGCGCTATCAGCTCAATCCACCAGAGCTAAACGATACCAAAACCCAACGGGTTGATGCCACAGTATTGCCAGACATCAGCGCTAACCACAAACTCAAACAACCCCTACTGGCACTGCAACACTACGCCCCTACCGCGCCGCGGCTATTGTTTAGTGCAGAATCGGAAGGACGGCGCGAAGCCTTGCTGGATCTGTTAGCCAAGATCCAGCTTAAGCCCAGCTTGTTTAATCATTTTGATGATTTTATTCAAAGCGATGCCAAATTAGGCCTGATCGTATCCCCCCTGTCCCGGGGCTGCGTCCTCAATTTACATCCCGCCGATGCCGTGAGCATTATTTGTGAAACCGAGCTCTTTGGTCAGCGCATTTCTCAGCAGCGGCGCCGGGAAAAACAGCGGCAGATCAGCAATGATGCGCTGATCAAAAACCTAGCCGAACTCAAAGTCGGCCAACCGATTGTCCACCTTGAGCATGGCGTGGCCCTATACCAAGGACTGGTCACCTTAGATACTGGCGGGCTTATCGCCGAATACCTGCAGCTTGAATATGCCGGTGGCGATAAACTCTATGTGCCCGTATCCAACTTACATCTCATCAGTCGCTACAGCATGGGGGCCGATGACGAGGCCCACCTAAATAAACTGGGCAATGACACTTGGGCCAAAGCCAAAAATAAAGCCATTGAAAAAATTCGCGATGTGGCGGCAGAATTACTCGATGTCTATGCGCGCCGCCAAGCCCGCCCCGGTGAAAGTTGCAGTATTGACCAAGAAGAATATGCCCAATTTGCCCAAGGTTTTCCCTTTGAAGAAACCGTCGATCAAGAAAGCGCCATCCACGCGGTATTAGCCGACATGCAGTCTCCCATCGCCATGGACAGATTAGTCTGCGGCGATGTCGGCTTTGGCAAAACCGAAGTGGCAATGCGCGCCGCCTTTGTGGCCGTCAACGCTGGCAAACAAGTCGTCGTGCTGGTCCCGACCACACTCCTTGCCCAGCAGCATTATGAAAACTTTAAAGACCGCTTCGCCGACTGGCCAGTCGTGATTGAAGTGATGTCGCGCTTTAGAACCGCCAAAGAGCAGACGCAAGTGCTAAAGCAACTTGAAGAAGGCAAAGTGGATATCGTGATCGGCACTCATAAGTTGCTGCAATCTGAAGCCAAATTCGAAAACCTAGGCTTACTTATCATTGATGAAGAGCACCGATTCGGTGTCCGTCAAAAAGAAAAAATCAAAGCACTGCGCGCCAATGTGGATATCTTAACCCTCACGGCCACGCCCATTCCGCGCACCTTGAATATGGCCATGGCGGGCATGCGCGATTTATCCATTATTGCGACGCCCCCCGCCAAACGCTTGGCGGTAAAAACCTTTGTGCGCGAGTCCGATCCGGCAACTGTGCGTGAGGCTATCCTGCGGGAGATCCTCCGCGGCGGCCAAGTCTACTATCTGCACAATAATGTCGAAACCATTGAAAAATGTGCTCAAGGCATCATTGACCTGCTCCCTGAAGCGCGCGTGGTGGTTGCCCATGGCCAAATGCGCGAGCGGGATCTTGAGCGCGTGATGTCTGATTTTTATCATCAAAGATTCAATGTGTTAGTTTGTACGACTATCATAGAAACCGGCATCGACGTCCCTAGCGCCAATACCATTATTATTGAGCGTGCCGATACCTTTGGCCTCGCCCAATTGCACCAACTGCGCGGCCGCGTAGGTCGCTCACATCATCAAGCCTACGCCTATTTGATGACCCCGCACCCTAAACGGATGACGCCCGATGCTCGTAAACGGTTAGAGGCCATCGATGCCCTTGAAGATCTTGGCGCAGGCTTTATGCTCGCCACTCAAGATCTTGAGATCCGCGGCGCCGGCGAACTCCTAGGCGATGAGCAGAGTGGCCATATTTCGAAAATCGGCTTTAGCTTATATATGGAGATGCTCGAGGCGGCGGTCACGGCCCTTAAGCAGGGTAAAGAACCCTCCCTTGCCCACATGCTTAATCAACAATGTGAGATAGAGCTACGGATCCCCGCTCTTTTGCCAGAGGCCTATGTGGGAGATGTTAATATCCGGCTCTCTTTGTACAAGCGCATTGCGGGCTGCCATACCGAGGCCGCCCTCGATGAACTAAAAGTCGAGCTTATCGATCGCTTTGGCTTATTGCCCGATGCCACTAAAAATCTGCTGGAAATGACGCTCTATAAACATCAGGCCACCCATTTAGGTCTGAGTAAAATTGAAGTCCATGCCAAGGGCGGCAGTCTCGAATTTAGCCATGATCATCTCATCGATCCCAGCTTTATCATTGGATTACTGCAAAACCAGCCACAAATCTATCGAATGGATGGACCGAATAAGTTAAAGTTCAACCTTGGGGCAGAAACCGCCAAAGACCGGTTGGCCTTAGTGAAACTCTTGCTCGAACAATTATCGCAACATCGTCTTGGAGATAAATAGTGTTACGTCAACTCACGGTCGCTATCGCAACCCTCATTGCCTTGTCCCACAGCCCCCAAAGCCGTGCAGATGCGTGGTATGAAATTGAAGTGTATGTATTTGAACGTCAAAACCAATCCACCGAACAATGGTTGAAAACACCCACCACGATACAAACTGAGCGAGCCATCGATCTCACCTCTGCGGTTGTCGGTCAAGCCATCCCATCGGTGACTGAGCCTACTGCGCCTTGTACACTGGTTTATGATGCCGATGCTAATAGCCGATGTGCTGAGCTTGGCGCAGCTACGGGGACAAACAACAGCGCCGCAACCTTAGGCAATAGCACAGCGTTCAGCTACCGCTATCCTGCGCAAATTGGCTACCAAATCGGCAGTAATAGCCCGGTCTCTAGCGCCGACGGCGTACTCCTCCCCAGTAGCCGGGGTCAATTTGCCAGCATCATTAGCAGCCTTTCCCGCGAGCGCGGCAATCGCAGCCTGCTGCACATGACATGGCAACAGCCCATTCGCAGCAAAAATGCGGCCAAACCCATTCGCTTATTTGCAGGCAAAGATTTTGCGGGCAGTTATCATTTTGATGGCCGAAAAATAACGTCACCCGCCACAAACCCGCCCCAAACGCTCACGGCTGAGTCTGGCGCGAACACCGTACAGCTCACTGCCACGCCATCTCCAGTATGGGAGTTAGACGGTACGCTCAATATCTACCTTAACCATTATCTCTATATTGAAACGGCCTTAACCCTGCGTCAGGAAGGCAGAAAGTTAATGGCCCAATACGAAGATGAAGCGGGAGCAGTCACCGCGCCCAAGGTGATGACGCCTTATTTAATGGCTATTCCGCTTGAGCAAAATCGTCGCTTAAAAAGCGATGAAATTCACTATTTAGATCATCCACAAATGGGGATGGTGATCCAAATTCGCAAAATGTCACAACCCAGCAGCTAAACCACACCGTGACGACGGGTTAACTAGGCTATCGCCCGCGCTGAACGCCTCAGCGTAGGCCGATTGCTTAGTTGCTTAGTTGCTTAGTGATTAGTGATTAGTGATTAGTGATTAGTGATTAGTGATTAGTGATTAGTGATTAGTGATTAGGCAAGA